>JBAYSM010000017.1:0-28742 GCA_041676205.1 Rhodospirillaceae bacterium
GCATTCCGAAGTTCTGGTACAACGTCGTGGCCGATCTGCCCGAGGCGCCCGCCCCGGTGCTGCATCCGGCCACCGGCAAGCCGGTCGGGCCGTCGGACCTGGAACCCCTGTTCCCCATGGAGGTCATCCTCCAGGAAGTCGCCACTGAGCGGGACATCGAAATCCCCGAGCCGGTGCGCGAGATCTATAAGCAGTGGCGCCCCGCCCCCCTGTGCCGTGCCCGCCGCCTGGAAAAGGCGCTGGGGACCACGGCGCGCATCTATTACAAGTACGAAGGCGTGTCGCCGTCCGGGTCGCACAAGCCCAACTCCGCCGTGCCGCAGGCGTTCTACAACAAGCAGGCGGGCGTCAAGCGGCTGATCACCGAAACCGGGGCCGGGCAGTGGGGCAGCTCGCTGGCCTTCGCCGGGCAGGTGTTCGGCCTCGACGTCGATATCTACATGGTCAAGATCTCCTATGAGCAGAAGCCCTATCGCCGCGCTTTGATGGAGACCTACGGCGCCCGTTGCGTGCCCAGTCCGTCCACGGAAACCGCGTCCGGCCGCGCCGTGCTGGAGAAGGACCCGGCCAGCCGTGGGTCGCTCGGTATTGCCATTTCCGAGGCGGTCGAGATGGCCGTCCAGCGTGATGACACCAAGTATGCGCTGGGCAGCGTGCTCAACCATGTCTGCCTGCACCAGACCATCATCGGCCAGGAAGCCATGGCCCAGATGGAAATGGCCAACGATGAGCCCGACATCGTCATCGGCTGCGCCGGGGGCGGATCCAACTTCGCCGGCATCGCCTTCCCCTACATCGGCCAGAACCTGCGCGAGGGCAAAAAGACTCGTTTGCTGGCGGTCGAACCGGCGGCCTGCCCGACCCTGACGCGCGGCAAGTTCGCCTATGATTTTGGCGACATTGCGCACCTCACGCCGCTGTCCAAGATGTTCACCCTGGGCGCCGATTTCATGCCGCCGGGCCTGCACGCCGGCGGCCTGCGCTATCACGGCATGAGTCCGCTGGTCAGCCATGCCATGCACCTGGGCCTGATCGAGGCGCGGTCCTATCAGCAGCTTGAGTGCTTCGAGGCGGCGGTGCAGTTCGCCCGCGCCGAGGGCATCATTCCCGCCCCGGAAAGCACCCACGCCGTGCGCGCCGCCATCGACGAGGCGCTCAAGTGCAAGGCCGAGGGCACCAGCAAGGCCATTCTGTTCAACCTGTCCGGTCACGGGCATTTCGACATGCAGGCCTACACCGACTACTTCGCCGGCAAGCTCGAAGACCTGCAATACGACGATGCCCTGTTGCAGGAGTCCTTGGCCGCCCTGCCAGAGGTGGCGGCGGAGTAACCATCTTGGCCCGCGTCGACTTCTACCACTTGCAAAAATCCACCGTGGAGGTGGCCCTGCCCCAGTTGCTGTCAAAGGCGCTGGGGTCGGGGGCGCGGGTGGTGGTGGTCGCCGCGTCCGAGGACCGGGTCGAGGAACTGAACGTTGTGCTGTGGCCCAGTGGAGACGGGTGGCTGCCGCATGGCTCGGCCCCCGACGGGCATGCCGCCGACCAGCCGGTGTGGCTGACCGCAGACCCCACCGATAATCCCAATCAGGCATCCATTCTGGTCCTGACCGACGGCATGGACAGTCCGCTGGTGGCCGATTTGCCCCGCACCCTGGATTTGTTCAACGGGCATGACGAAGCCGCCGTGCTCGCTGCCCGCGAGCGGTGGAAGGCACGGCGGGTCGCCGGACACACGCTGCATTATTGGCAGCAGACAGATGAAGGTCGATGGGTCGAAAAGGCCCGCCAAGGACCCGGCGAGGGCGACGGAAATCCCTCGGAATAAGGCCCTTTGTTCTGGATGGCCCATCTACGACCCCGTGCGGTAGAGTCCTATTACCTATAGTGCTAATGGTCGCTAACGTCGTAAAATCCCCGTCAATATTGAGTGGGGAAGGCCAGGGGCATGGGGACGCCAAGGTACAGCTACGAGGTCAAGACGCAGCGCGACGGCCGATGGACCGTTGATAGGGTTACGGACTCAGAGGCGATCGCACTAAAGCGCGCCTCGGAACTGTCCAGTTCTGGACAGGTCGAGGCCGTGCGCGTCGAGAAGGAGCGTGTCCGCTCCGATGGAACGTTCGGCACTCCGACCGTCATTTTCGAGCAGAGCGGAACCCGCAAGGATCCCCAAGTCACCATCACGCCCATCGACGATGCTCCCGACTGCGCCAGCCTGGAAGATTTGTACGGAATCGAGGCGCGGATCACCATGTGGAGGGTGCTGCGCAAGTACTTCGAACAGGTCGTCCTCACGCCATCGGAAGTGCTGCACAGCTACAGCGCCTTGTCCCGCCTGATGGATAACGACCCGCCGGTCTATCCGTCGGCGGTGGATCGCGTGGCGACCATCCAGGCGCGGAAGGCCAACCAGGACCCCAAGGCGCGGCGGGACGAATTGTTCCGGTGGTGCGACATGGTGGCCAGCCGGGCCCGCGAGGCGGACCGCGAAAAGCCTTTGCACAAACTCAAGACCAAGGACTTCGCCAAGCTGCTTGATGTGGCCCTGGAGGAGGGCGGCCCGGCGCGGCGCGACCATTTGGTCCGCTGCACCATCGCGCGCGATCTGTACGGCCGGCGTAACTTTCTGGAAAAGCTGGAAGTTCTTCTGGCGGCGGTGAACGTCGCGCTGGACCGCGACACGCTGGGCATTCTGGACGGCTTCATCGCTGACGTTTTGGGGTCCGCCACCGTGATCCAGGAGTTGCTGGGGTCGCGCACAAACTTGTGCGAGGCCCTGATGGGCATGGTCGATCTCATGGAGGGCAAGGAGGAAGATCATCCTCCCCGCGACGTGCCCGATATCGTGCGCGTGCTGCGCGGCCTGTTTGCCGACGGCCGTCTTCCCGGCGGTGCGGCAGTGTTGCTGGAACGCGTGCGCACCCAACTCAGCGGCAAGCAACCACTGAGCCGCAACGACCCCAGCAAGGAAACCGACTCGCTGGTGCGCCTGACCGGCCGCCTCATGAACACCAAGGGCTTCATCGGCGGCCCGATCATGGCCGAGGCGTTGACCCAGCGATGCGGCCTTCAGTTCCAGGAAGGTGGCGACCTGGGGCGCCGCAAGTCCGTCACCACCATGTTCAACCTGATCCGCGACCCGGTGCAGCGCATCCGCTACCTGCTGACCATCGCCGAGACGGAAACCGGTGCCGTGGCACAGGACGACATCGTTAATGCTCTCCGCGCCATCATGGCGGGCGCGGCGGACATTCACGCCTTCGTGAGTCCCAAGGTGTCCATGCCCAAAAAGCTGATGACCATCAGCGACGTGCAGCGATCCCTGATGGCCTCCAAGTTGCCTGCCAAGGCGCGCAAGGAAATGTTCGACCACCTGGACGACCTGCTGGCCGATTTTGTGGAACGCGAGGGTTTCATCGCCCGCCTTGACGATCCAGACCTGCAACTGCGCGAACGGGCCACGCGGCTCGTCAAGTTTTGCTCATCGGGCATCCTGATCGAGGGCAAGGCGCTGCAGATTGCCCGGCGGCGCATTGCCGGATATCTGCGCCAACCGAACTTCGTGGAGCATCTCACCGACGGGTGCGCCAGCCGTACCGAAGCCGAAGAAGTGGTCCGCGATTTCTATCGGCAGTTGGCCGATGCGGGGTTTGCTTCACTCGCTTGAATGCCTGGGTTGCTGTTTTAGCGCATTGTCATGCACGCCTTGCCCGAGTAGCTTATCCCATCGAATAAGGACCTTTTGCGCCCATGCGGGCGCCGGGGCCGACAGGGGAAGCAGGGGCGGCGTGCGGACGTGACACTGGAACGGCCCTTAATACGGGATGGACTGCTGGCGCACATGCCTTGTGTATTGCTGTGCGCCATGTCCGATGATCCGGCCAATCCAGGAACCGGGTCGGTCCGGCTGGCGCGGGTAGAGGGGGCTGCAGCCGATCTTCTTGGGGTCGAGCCTGCGACGCTGGAAGGTCCGGCCAATGCCTTTCTATCCCTTCTGGCCACTGACGAGGACCACAATGCGGTTGGCGAGGGACTCCAGGCCGCCATCGCTGATGGGGTTTCGTTCGAGCGTCTGGTGCACATCAAGGGGCGCCCGCTTCGCCTGACCCTGAAGCCCGGCCCGTTCACGGACGGCGCGCGTGGCGTCATCGGCCTGCTGGTCGATGCTTCCGCCGAAGTGGCCGAGCGCGACGGGCGCGAGCGGGCCGAAATGCGCTTCCGCAAGGCCTTCATGGCGACCCCCGGATTGTTCGCCATCTCTGATCCCGCTGATGGCCGGCATGTCGATGTCAATGACCGCTGGCTCGACGTCATGGGCTGGACGCGCGACGAGGTAATCGGACGCACGGCGGCGGAGCTTGGCGTATGGGCCGACGCCCAGGACCGTAGCCGCATCGTCGCCAAGCTGGCCGAATATGGCCGGGTGCGCGAGTTCGAGACCCGCTTCCGTACCCGCACCGGCGCCATCCGCGAATTCCTCGTAGCGGGCGAGGTCATTGAACTGGACGGCGAAAGCCGCCTGTTGCTGGTCGCCCATGATGTGACCGAACGCAATGAGGCACAGCGTGCGCTGGCCGCGTTGAACGTCGATCTTGAACAGCGCGTGGAAAACCGCACCTCTGCCCTGCGGGCCGAGGCGCAGCGCCGCGAGGAAACCGAACAACGCCTTCGCGCCATCATGGACGGCGTGGCTGATGCGGTCGTCACCGCCGACGCAAAAGGCCGTATCATCACTTTCAATCCGGCTGCCGAGCGCCTGTTCCGGCTGGACGGCGCCGAGGTCGTGGGCACCAGCATCAACCGGCTGATGCCCCCGGCATATGCCGTGCGGCACGATGACTACATCGCCGACTTCTTGACGAGCCGGCAAGGGTCGGTTTTGGGGCTGGGGCGGGAACTGCCTGCACAGCGGTCCGACGGAACGTTGGTCCCGGTCGAGGTGGCACTCAGCCATCTGAATCACGGCGGCGAGCATCTGTTCACCGCCGTCATCCGCGATGTCAGTGAACGCAAGGAGCAGGAGGCCCTGCTGCGCGCCGCCAAGGACGCCGCGGAAGAAGCCAACCGGGCCAAGTCCGCCTTCCTGTCGAGCATGAGCCACGAACTCCGCACGCCGATGAACGCCATCCTGGGCTTTGCCCAACTCATGCGCGCCATCGACGGCGAAAGCCTGACCCCGCGCAACAACGAGTACATCGGCCATATATTGTCGGCCGGACACCATCTGTTGTCGCTGATCGACGATGTGCTCGACCTGTCCAAGATCGAGGCCGGACGCATCACCCTCAGCCTTGAGCCGGTGGCGTTGGACGAGGTTCTTTCCCACGTGGTCAACCTGCTGACCCCCTTGGCCGATCGCTTCCAGGTGACTGTGCAAACGATCGCAGACCCTGCGCCGGGGCTACGGGTGTGGGCCGACTCGGTCCGCTTGGGGCAAGTGCTGATCAACCTCGGGTCCAACGCGGCAAAGTACAACCGGCCCGGCGGCTGGATGAAATTTGGATGCAGCACGGCGCCTGAGCGGCCGGGCTATGTCCGCGTCGTGGTGGCGGACAATGGTCAGGGCATCCCGGTCCATCGCTTGTCCGAGGTCTTCCAGCCCTTCAACCGGCTTGGCGCCGAAAGTGGCTCGATCGAAGGCACCGGCATCGGGCTATCGATTGCGCGGCAGTTGGTCGAGATGATGGGCGGTGCGATCTCGGTCGACAGCGAACCCGGACGTGGAACGGTCTTTTCCATCGACCTGCCGATCGCGGACGAAATGGCGGGAGGCATGGCCGACCCATACGCGGAGGCAAGGCCGCGCCACATCGTCGGGACGTCGGTATCGTCTCAGGCAGTGCCCGACGTGCTGGGCGAGACGCCTTGGACCATTTTGTATGTCGAGGATGTGTCGAGCAACGTCCGCCTGATGGCCGGTGTCCTGTCGCGCTATCCCAATGTCCGCCTGTTGTCGGCGCCGACCGCCGAAAACGGGCTGGAGCTTGCGCGCACGCATCGCCCCGATTTGGTGCTGGTCGACATCAACCTGCCGGGTGCCGATGGTTTCCATCTTCTGCACCAGATGCGCGGCACGCCCGAGTTGGCCAATATTCCGGTCATTGCGCTGACGGCGCGCGCCAGTCCGCGCGAGCAGGACCGGGGCCGGCGCGCCGGATTTGACGCGTTCCTGTCAAAGCCACTGGACGTTGGCCGCTTCCTGGCGGCGGCCAACGGCGCCCTGGCGCGCCGCCGCCGGGAGAACGCGGAGGCGATTACGCCTCCGCAGCGAGAGCGCGCGCCATCTGACTGAGGGCTTCCTGGTGGCGTTCGTTGGGGATCTGCGCGAAGTTGCGGGCCACTTCCAGGCACATGCGCTGGCGGGCGTTCAACTCGCTGATCCGGCCCGGCTCCGCGCCATCAAAAAAGAAACTGATGGGCACGTTCAGAACCTGCGCAATCTCGTACAGGCGGCCGGCTGAAATCCGGTTGATGCCGCGCTCATACTTGTGCGCCTGCTGATACGTCACGCCGATCATGTCGGCCATTTGCTGCTGGCTGAGGCCGAGCATCACTCGGCGTTCCCGGATCTTCACGCCGACATGGCGGTCAATGTCGGTGGCGCGGTTGCCCGGCTTGGCTAAGGTGGTTTGAGTAACGACTTGATCCATGGTCTTCCGATTCCCTGAGAGCACCAGCCGCCCTCCGGTTTATCCGGATTGTCGCAGCCATATCCATTTGGATACGCTTTTTTCCAATTTGGTGCAAGGCGAACACGCGCAGTGCGTCCATGAGTCTCGTGTGACCGCAGCGTTGTGGTCTGAGTGGTTTGCTGCAATGGGTTATAAGTAAACAAGTTTTCAGGTTTTTAAGGATGCGGCCGGCACATCCTGGGGTTGATAAGTGGTTTCTGTGTTACAGGCTTAAACTTACCCTAAAGTTTAGTCTGGCTCAATCCGCCGGCCCATTCTCCGGTCCATAAAGATAAAGCCCGCGCTCCACGAGGAGGCGGGCTTTTTTGGTGGGTCTGAAGGCAGCCCCCTAGCGGGGTTTGCGACTGGTCAGGTTGTCAAGCTGGCTCTGCATGTCGTTCAGCTTGGATTTGAGTTCTTCGATGCTGGGATCGGGATTCGGCCGCCCGCCAGGCCGGGGGGCTTCACTGCCCTCGGTGCTGGTTAGCCGGGGGCCACCTTCGGCGCCATAGAACGGGCTGAACATCTTCATGGCGTTCTCGAAGAAGGCCATGTTCTGCTTGTTCAGTTCCTCGAGTTGGTTGAGCGGAAACATGCCGCCCAGAGCATTCTGCATCAGGTCCCGCATCTGTTCTTCGTTGCGGGAAAACGCCTGCATGCTGTGTTCCAGGTAGCGCGGCACAAGACCACCCAGGCTGTCGCCATAGAACCCGATGAGCTGCCGCAGGAACCCGATGGGCAGCAGGTTCTGGCCTTTGGATTCTTCTTCGACAATGATCTGCGTCAGGACCGAGCGGGTAATGTCGTCCCCGGACTTTGCGTCATAAACAACGAAGTCGGTGTTTTCCTTAACCATCTGGCACAGGTGATCGAGCGTCACGTAGCTGGACGTCGCCGTGTTGTACAGCCGTCGGTTGGCGTACTTCTTGATGGTGATGGGGCCGCTCTTGGTTTCCGCCATTGCTGCTTCGATCCCTGCTATCATTTGCCACGCCCCCTGTTGTGCGGAGGGGATTCGACCTTGAAAATACCCCAATTTGTTGCGGGGCGATACTGCCTTGCACAATGCAAATGCTGCAGGTGATTGCTGCAATGCACCATGCGGCGGGCAGGCTTGCTGCGGGTGCTTCTCGGATGATCGGGGCGTGCTATAGTGAGGACCATGTCGACCGATTCAAAAGATGACGCTCCTTCCATGGACGTCCTGGCGCACCGTTATCTGGACCTGTGGCAGGACCAGATGGCGCGGCTGGCCAATGACCCAGCGACGACCGACATGCTCGCGCGGACCTTCACTCTGTTGACCCGCAGTGCCCAGGCTTTTGCAGCCGCCAAAGAGCCTGCGGACGGGAGTAGCCCCGACCATGATGCGACGAGCCCCCCTACCCAGTCACCCGGTGTTGAGGCAGAGGATGGGGCCACGGCCGCTGCCCCTGTATCTGGCGCTGGAGGGATGGACCTTTCTGACCTCCTCGACCGCATCGCTGCTCTTGAGAGGCGGGTGGCAGACCTTGAACGCGGGCCACGGCCGAAACACCCCCAGCCTGCCGGCCCTGCCGCCGCTTCCCGACGGCGTCTCCGCTGAGGCGCTGGCCGATGCGGTGGATGCCGAGTCCCGCCGTCGCTTCGCCGCGTTTCTCGATGGCGTGCAGCGCTACCGCCACCATTCCTACCGCCGCCGCGTGACCGACCCGCCGATGACGTGGAGCCGTGGCGTCGTGGGCTTGCGCGATTACGGCGGGCCAGAGGGCGGCATCCCGGTGCTGGTCGTGCCGTCGCAGGTCAACCGGGCTTATATCCTTGACCTCAACGGGCGGCGCAGCTTCATGCGTCATCTGGCCCGCCGGGGGTTCCGGCCGTTCCTGGTCGATTGGGGCTGGCCGGGCGAGGAGGAGCAGGGCTTTGACCTGACCGCCTACATCACGCAACGCCTGGAACCGGCCCTGGACCATGTGCTCGCCGTGTGCGGTCGGCCGCCCATGGTGGTCGGCTACTGCATGGGCGGTTTGCTGGCCCTCGCCCTGTGCCTGCGCCGGGAACGCGATGTGGCGGGGTTTTTGGCCCTGGCGACGCCGTGGAATTTCCACGCCGACGACAGCCCGCAGATGCAGGTCATGATGGAGGCCAAGAATTGGGTGGCCGAGATTGTCGAGAGCATGGGCGAGATGCCGGTGGACCTGTTGCAGGCCATGTTCTCGGGCCTCGACCCCCGCTCCATTGGCCGCAAGTTCCGCGCCTTTTCGGCCATGCCGCAACGCTCCGCCAAAGCCAATGCCTTTGTCGGCATGGAGGACTGGGTAAATGACGGGGTGCCCCTGGCAGGGCCGGTGGCGCTGGAATGCCTGCTCGGCTGGTACGGCGAAAATACGTCGTTCAAGTGCCAATGGACGGTGGCGGGCGAGGTGGTCGATCCCCGCCGTCTGGGCGTTCCCTCCATGGCGGTCATTCCGCGCAACGACCGCATCGTGCCGCCTGGTTCCGCTGGTGCCCTGGCTGCCGCCCTGCCGGATTGTGTTGTTCTCGATGTTGCCTTGGGGCATATCGGCCTGATCGTCGGCACTGCTGCGGTGCGGGAGGTGTACGGGCCGGTCGTGCGGTGGATGAAGCAAACGGTAAAAGACCGTTGTGTTGCAACGCAATAAACCATGGACACCTAATAGGCTCGCCGATTAAGGTGTTGTCGCTGCCGCCCGGCCCTATCCGGCGTGACCCGTTGCGGTAATGCGAGGCGGCCCAACTCGTCAGGCTCAACAGCCTGCAAGGGAGAGGACGTATACAATGACCGATATCGTCGTCGTTAGTGCCGCGCGTACCGCCATCGGCGCCTTCAGTGGCAGCCTGTCCGGCCTGAGTGGGGCCGATTTGGGCGCCATCGTGATCAAGGAAGTGGTCAAGCGCGCCGGCGTCGACCCCAAGGAAGTGTCCGAAGTGGTGATGGGCCAGGTGCTGACCGGCGGAACCGGCCAGAACCCCGCCCGTCAGGCAGTGCTGAAGGCTGGCCTGCCCGAAGAAGTCCCCGCCTATGTCCTGAACATGGTGTGCGGCTCTGGCCTGCGGACGGTTGCTCAGGGCGTGATGTCCATTGCCTCGGGCATGGCCGACATCGTGGTTGCCGGCGGTCAGGAAAGCATGACCAACGCTGTCCACGCGGCCTACCTGCGCGGCGGGGTCAAGATGGGTTCGGCCGAACTGGTCGACACCATGATCAAGGACGGCCTGTGGTGCGCCTTCAACGGCTATCATATGGGCAACACCGCCGAGAACATTGCCCAGAAGTGGCAGTTCACCCGTGAAGCCCAGGATGAATTTGCTGCAGGTTCGCAGCAGAAGGCCGAAGCCGCCATTACCTCCGGCCGCTTCAAGGACGAAATCGTCCCCGTCACCATCAAGGTGAAGAAGGACGAGAAGATTTTCGACACCGACGAATATGCGCGCGCCGGCACCACCGCCGAGAGCCTCGGCAAGCTGCGTCCGGCCTTCTCCAAGGACGGTACCGTGACTGCCGGCAATGCCTCGGGCATCAACGACGGCGCGTCCGCCGTGCTGCTGATGACCGCCGCCGAAGCCGCCAAGCGCGGCCTGAAGCCGCTGGCCCGCATCAAGTCGTTTGCCTCGGCCGGCGTCGATCCCGCCTACATGGGCACCGGCCCGATCCCGGCCTCCAAGAAGGCTCTGGAAAAGGCCGGATGGTCGGCCCAGGATCTCGATCTGGTCGAAGCCAACGAAGCCTTCGCCGCGCAGGCCATGTCGGTGAACCAGGAACTCGGCTGGGATACCTCCAAGGTCAACGTCAACGGCGGCGCCATCGCACTGGGCCACCCCATCGGCGCCTCGGGCAACCGCGTGTTCGTCACCCTGCTGCACGAAATGGTCAAGCGCGACGCCAAGAAGGGCCTCGCCACCCTGTGCATCGGTGGCGGCATGGGCGTCGCCATGTGCGTTGAGCGCGACTAAGCGGTCAACGCACTTACGTAACGAGGCGCGTTGAGCGCGACTAACAGACTGCAGCCATTGGGCTGAATAAGGCGCCGTTGGGGAAACCCGGCGGCGCCTTTTTCTTTGCCGGGCACGGCCCCATGGGGTTGCCACGATTGCCTAAATTCACGCGCCTCAGCACCCGCAGCGGAGTGAAATCGTTGGTGTGCAGCGGGACCGCGTGGGCGGTCCCTTCGTCTGTCGTGATGAAGGACATAATGATGCGGATTGCGCAGGTATCACCGCTGGCGGAGGCCGTGCCGCCCCGGTTCTACGGAGGGACCGAGCGCGTGGTGGCGACCCTCTGCGATAGCATGGTGGATCTTGGCCATGACGTTACCCTGTTCGCCAGCGCCGAAAGCTCGACCAAGGCGACGCTGATCCCGATGCGCGACCAAGCCCTGCGGCTTGACACGGCGTTATGGTCGGATGTCGCAGCCCATCTGAACATGCTGGACGAGGTCCGGGCGCGGGCTGCCCAGTTCGACATCATCCATTTTCACCTCGATTGCTTGCAGATGCCGATGTTTGCCGACATCGCCCATAAGACGCTCACCACGCTGCATGGGCGTTTGGACATCAAGGATCTGGATGCCCTGCTGATGCGGTGGCGTCAGTTTCCGCTGGCGTCCATTTCCGACGATCAGCGGCGGCCCGTGCCCGCCGCCAACTTCGTTGGGACCGTCTACCATGGGTTTCCCAAGAGCCAGTTCCAGTTCAACGGCGACCCTACCGGCTATCTCGCCTTTCTCGGCCGCATCTCGCCGGAGAAGCGTCCCGACCGGGCCATCGAGATCGCCAAAAGGACAGGCATCCCGCTGCGGATTGCGGCCAAGGTGGACCGCGTGGACATGCCGTATTTCAAGGACGTCATCGAACCACTGCTCAATGACCCGCTAATCGAGTTCATCGGCGAAGTCGATGACAGCCAGAAGTCGGAGTTTTTGGGCAATGCCCGCGCCCTGCTGTTCCCTATCGATTGGCCTGAGCCGTTCGGCTTGGTCATGATAGAGGCCATGGCCTGCGGCACGCCGGTCATTGCTTGGCCCTGTGGCGCCGTGCCCGAGGTGATCGACGACGGCGTGACCGGGCTGCTGGTCCGCGACATGGACATGGCCGTGCGCGCCGCGCTGCACATAACGGCATTGGACCGCCGCCGCGTGCGGCAGGTGTTCGAGCAGCGTTTCTCGGCCGAGGTCATGGCGCAGGGATACATTGATATTTACCGGCGTCTCATCGCGGCCCCGCACGTTGCCAAACCGGCACGGCGGCCGGCCAATGCCATGACGGCGGTTTGGGTCGCTCCGCCTGCCGCGGCCGCCATCGACCCGTATCCGATCCTTCCCACCAGTTCGCCGGGGGCATGAGTCGTGGAAAACTCAAAGCATCCGCTCATCCTGGAGGCCACCGCGCCGACCAATTTTTTCATCCGAGCCTCCTCGTCCATGGCGGAGGAGCGGCCGCGCATCCTCAAGCACGGCGATACCTTTGGCGTGTTCGACCATCATGGCGACATCCTGCCCGATGCCGAGGCGAATGGCCTTTATCACCGCGACACGCGGCACCTGTCGGGGCTGCAATTGTTCGTGGCCGGGCGGCATCCGATGTTGCTCAGTTCGACCGTGCTGTTGAACAACGCGGCGTTGAAGGCCGATCTGACCAACCCCGACATTTTTGACGTTGCCGGAAAGCTGGTCTTGCCTCGGGACGTGCTGCACATCGCACGGACTCGGTTTCTGTGGGAGGGGCGGGCGCATGAGCGGCTGGCGGTACGCAGCTTCGCGCCGCAGACGGTGGAGGTGGACATCGATCTGGCCTTCGCGACCGACTTTGCGGACCTGTTCGAGGCACGCGGCATGACGCGGACCAATCGCGGCACCATGCGGGTGGGGGTGGAGGACGGGAACGCCGTCCGCCTGGTGTACGATGGGCTGGATGGGGTCCAGCGCACCACCATGCTGCGCTTCGACCCCGCCCCGACACGGCTGTCGCTGTTTCAGGCCCGCTATCGCCTGACCCTGGAGCCGGGCCAGCAGAGCGTGCTGTTTTTCAGCGTGGCGTGCGATGCCCAACCCGCCACAAAGACGCCGACGCAGGCTTTCTTCCACGGTATCCGTCATGCCCGGCGGCCTATCCGGCAGGTGGCCGCGCGTGCCGCCGCTCTAACGACGTCAAACGATGTGGTGAATGAGATCCTGTGCCGTAGCGCCGCCGATCTTAACATGCTCTCCACCGATACGGAGTGGGGGCTTTATCCCTATGCCGGAGTGCCGTGGTACAGCACACCGTTCGGCCGCGACGGGATCATCACGGCGCTGCTCATGCTGTGGGTCGATCCCGCACTGGCACGGGGTGTCTTAGGCGTTCTGGCCGCGACGCAGGCCACCTTCGAAGACCCTGCCGCCGACGCCGAACCCGGCAAGATCCTGCATGAAATGCGCGATGGGGAAATGGCCCGCCTCGGGCTGGTGCCGTTCTTGCGCTACTACGGGACAGTAGACGCCACGCCGCTGTTTGTCGTGCTGGCCGGGGCCTACCTTGCGCGGACGGGCGACATCCAGACCATCCGCACGCTGGACCCGCATATCCAGGCCGCGTTGCGCTGGATGGAGGACTACGGCGACCGGGACGGCGATGGCCTGATCGAATATGGGCGCCGCCGCAGCGACGGGCTGCTCAATCAGGGTTGGAAAGATTCCTACGACTCCCTTTTCCACGCCTCGGGCGACCTCGCCCAAGGCCCCATCGCGCTGATCGAGGTGCAGGGCTACGCCTATGCGGCCTATCGGGCGGCCGCCGATATCGCCACGGCTCTCGGGCGGCCGGAGGAGGCAGCAGCCAGGGCGGCACATGCCGAAGCATTGCGGCTGGCCGTGGAGGACGCGTTCTGGTGCGAGGACCTCGGCTTGTATGCTCTGGCCCTGGACGGGGAAAAAAAGCGGTGCGCGGTGCGGACCTCGAATGCCGGGCAACTGCTGTTCAGCGGACTGCCAGCCCCGCAGCGCGCCGCGCGGGTTGCCGAGGCCCTGGTGGCGCCTTCGTTTTTCTCGGGGTACGGCATCCGCACCGTCGCCACGGGCGAAGCGCGCTACAACCCCATGTCCTATCACAACGGGTCGGTTTGGCCGCATGACAATGCGCTGATTGCCCTCGGCCTCGCCCGGTATGGCCTCAAGGAGCCGGTGCTGCAGATCATGGAAGGGCTGTTCGATGCGGCCGCGTTCATGGACCTGCGGCGACTTCCCGAGCTGTTCTGCGGCTTCCGCCGGGCGCGGGAAGCCGCGCCGACCTTGTATCCGGTTGCCTGCTCCCCGCAGGCGTGGGCGAGCGCCACGCCTTTTGCCCTGGTACAGGCGGCGCTCGGCATCTGCATTGATCACGCCAGCCGGACCATCCGGTTCGAGCACCCTCGCCTGCCGGACAGTCTGACGGAGATGCGGATCACCAACCTCAGCCTTGGGGATGCGTCGGTGGACGTGCTGCTGACCCGTGCCGGGAATGACACGGGAGTCAACGTCTTGAGCCGCCGTGGCGAGGTTGAGGTGGTGGTGACGGTTTAGGCCTTCTGGCGGTGGCCCCATCCGGCCATCAGCCAAACCAGCTTGCGCACTTCGTCCAGGATCAGCACGCTCGACGCCACTGCCGCTGCCAGCCCCCAATCCGCGAGGCTCAACGGCCCGGTTGCGAATATCGCCTGGGCGGGCGGCCAGTACACCACCACGACCTGCAACACCAGCACGCCGAGCAGGGCCAGCCAGAGCTTGCCGTTGCGCAGGAAGTTGGCGTTGAAGGCCGAACCATATTCGGCCCGTGCATTGAACACGTTGAAGAACTGGAACAGGACGAAGGTGGTGAAGGCCATCGTCAGCGCGTACGTCCGGTCGCCGCTCTCAAGGCTGGTGGCAAAGACCGCCAGGGTGCCCACCATCATCGTGGCTCCGTACAGGGTCAGGCGGAACAGCCTTGCAACGCTCAGGATTTGCGCGCCGGGGGTGCGCGGGTCGGCCTGCATCAGGCCCGGACGCGCCGGCTCTATCCCCAGGGTCATGGCGGGGGGGCCGTCCATGATGATGTTGATCCACAACAGTTGAATGGCCGTGAACGGCGTCGGCAGGCCCAGAAGGGTGGCGGCCAGCACGGTCAGAATGGCCCCGATGTTGGTGGAAAGCTGGAAGCGCACGAACTTGACGATGTTGTCGTAGATGACGCGGCCTTCCTCCACCGCCCGAACGATGGTGGCGAAGTTGTCGTCGGTCAGGACCAGGGTGGCGGCCTCCTTGGTGACCGCTGTCCCGGTAATCCCCATGGCAACCCCGATGTCGGCAGCCTTGAGCGCGGGCGCGTCGTTGACGCCGTCTCCGGTCATGGCGACGACGTGGCCGTCCGCTTTCAGGGCCTTGACGATCTTCACCTTGTGCTGCGGGGCGACGCGGGCAAAGACGCTGATCGCATCGATGCGCTGGGCCAGTTCCCCTTCGTCCATGCGATCCAGGTCGGCGCCCGTCACCACGTCGCCGGTCAGGCCCAGTTCACGGGCCACGGCGGCGGCGGTGATCTTGTGGTCGCCGGTAATCATCTTGACCTGCACCCCGGCGTCGCGGCAGTGCCCAATGGCCTCGGCCGCCTCGGCGCGCGGCGGGTCCATCAGCCCGGCAAGCCCGAGGAAGGTCCACCCCTCGGCCCACGTCCACAGGTCGCCGCAGGGGTCGAAGTCCTGAGCGGGAATGGTGCGGCAGGCCACCGACAGGACCCGCAGCGCCTGATCTGCAAGATCCGAGTTGGTGGCGCTCACTGCATCTTCCACCGAGGCATCCAACGGGCGCGGGCCGTCATCGGTCAGCCAGTGGGTGCAGCGATCGAACAGCACGTCCGGCGCGCCCTTGACGTACATCACGACCTTGTCGCCGTCGTGATGGAACGTCGCCATGAACTTGTGGGCCGAATCAAACGGGATCTCGGCGATGCGCGGGCGGCGTTCCTGTTCGTCCGCCGGGTCGATGCCGCCCTTCTGGGCCAGCACGTACAGCGCGCCTTCGGTCGGGTCGCCGATCAAGATGCCGTCGCGCACGCGGGATTCGGTGCACAACGCCATGGGCAGCAGGAACGGGCGGAGGTCAGTCCCGCCGTCGTGGGTGATGGCGCCCTCGGTGGCATAGCCTTCGCCCGTCACGGTAAAGGCCCGCCCGGCAAACCAGCCGCCGCGCGCCGTCATCTGATTGAGCGTCAGCGTGCCGGTCTTGTCCGAGCAAATGACGGTGGTGGACCCCAGCGTCTCAACCGAGGCCAATTTCTTGAGGATGGCCTGGTTGCGGGCCATCCGCCACATGCCGATGGCGAGCGTCACCGTCACCACGGCGGGCAGGCCTTCGGGAATGGCGGCCACGGCCAGAGCCACCGCCGTCATCGCGGCCTCGGTCCACGGCGACCCTCGGGCCACCGTGAGGGCGAAGATCACCAGCACGACCACGCCCGCGATGGCGGCCAGCCGCTTTCCCAGGACATCAAGCTGGTGTTGCAGCGGCGTTTCGGACCCCGGCGTCTCGGCGATCATTCCGGCGAGGCGGCCCATCTCGGTCTGCATCCCGGTGCCCGTGACCAGCATTTCGGCCCGGCCACGGCTGACCGCCGTGTTCATGAACAGCATGTTGCTGCGATCCCCAAGCGGCAGGTCGGATTGGGCAAGGGGGGCAGTCGCCTTGCCGACCGGGTGGGATTCGCCTGTCAGCGCGGCCTCGTCCACCTCCAGGCTGTGGGCGGCAAGCAGGCGGCCGTCGGCGGGCACCTGATCGCCGGCTTCGAGCAACACGATATCGCCTGGCACCAACCGGGTCGCCTCGACATCCTCGATGACGCCGTCGCGGCGGACCCGCGCCTGGGCGGCCAGCATCCCCTTGAGGGCGGCCAGAGTCTGTTCCGCCCGGTGCTCCTGATAGAACCCGAGGCAGGCGTTGAACACCACGACCACCAGGATAACGATGGCGTCCTTGAGGTCGCCGATGGCCCAGGCGAGCGCTGCGGCCAGCAGCAGCACGATGACCAGAAAGCCCGTGAACTGGTCGAGGAATTTCAGCCACAGCGGACGGGGCTTGGCCTCGACGAGCCGGTTTTCTCCCCACTGGCTCAGGCGCTCCTCCGCTTCGGCGCCGGACAGCCCGGTTGCGGGGGTGACTTCAAGCTCCGATGCGACGTCGTCGGACGACAGCGTATGCCAGAGACGGTCGGGATTTTTCATGGAGCGCACCGGGGCAGAGACTCGGGAAGCATGACCTTCCCCCATTTGGCACGAGCGGCGCAACGGTCAAGCGCCGGGCCTACGGCTGGGCGGCCCGCATGGTGACTTTCAGGCCGCCGAGGTCGGAGCGGCCGAAGTCCAGCACCGCCCCATTGAGGGCCGCGAGGTCCGTTGCAATGGCAAGCCCCAGGCCCCAGCCCGGTACGGCCTCGTCCAGGCGTCCGCCGCGCGCGGCTGCGGTGTGCACGTCCTGGCTGGACACGCCGGGGCCGTCATCCTCGACCGACAGGACCAGCGTGCCGCCGGACATTCCCGCCGTGACCCGGACATGGCTTTTGGCCCATTTGCAGGCGTTGTCCATGAGGTTGCCGAGGATTTCCTCCAGGTCTTCCCGCTGGCCGCGGAACACGGTGCCAGCCTCCACATGCTGATCGAGGACAAGGGCGCGGTCCCGGTGGATGCGGTCCAGGGCGGCAGCCAGATCGCGGACGGTGCGGCCGACATCGACGCTTTGGCCTAGGGCGCGGCCTGCCCCGGCAACCGCCGCCGCCCGCCCCAGGTGATGCTCGACCAGTCGCGTCATGGCCTGAACCTGAGCGCGGACGGTGGCCGGGTCGGCATCGCCGCCAACCTCGGCCTGGAGGACCGCCAGGGGCGTCTTGAGGCCATGGGCCAGATTGCCGACATGGGTGCGGGCACGCTCGATCAACACGTCGTCGTGGTCGAGGACGGCATTCATTGCCGCCGCCAAGGGTGCCACTTCGCGCGGGTAGGTGCCGCTCAACCTCTTGCGCCGCCCGTCGCGCACGGCGTCCAGGTCGGCCTGCATGGAGCGCAGTGGCCGCAGGCCATAGGTCACCTGAAGCACGACCGCAGCAACCATCCCGAACACCATTAGGCCCAGCGACAGGGTCAGCAGCATGTCGAAACGCCGCAATTCGGTGTTCACCTCGCGCACGTCCCCGGCGATCATCAGGTGCACCGGCCCGCTGCCTCCCGGTAGGGAAACATCCCGTTCGACCACCAGAAGCGGCTCACCGCGCGGTCCGATCTGGCGGTTGGTCTGGTCGGCGCCATTGGCCGGGTGAACCGGCAGGGTGCTGTCCCACAGCGAGCGCGAACGTAACAGCCGCCCGGAGGGGTCGGCGATTTGCCAGTACCAGCCGGAATAGGCTTGCTCGAAGCGCGGATCGCCCAGCGGCCGGACCAGGGTGACGGCCCCGTCCGGCCCGACCTCGGCCACCGCGATCATGGCATGGAGAACGGCCCCCAGGCGGTTGCCGAACTGGCGCTCCACGGTGTCCTGAAAAGCCGAGCGCAGCACCACGCTGCCGACCAGCAGCAGCAGCAGCAGCCAGACCGCCGCCGCTGCCACCAGCCGCCCGGTCAGCGACCCGGTGGACGTTTCAGGAGTCGCCATCATCTGCACTCAGGCAATAGCCCTGGCCGCGCACGGTTTCGATCATGCGGCCGCCGAGTTTCTTGCGGATGCGCCCGATCAGGACTTCGAGCACGTTGGAGTCGCTGTCGAAGTGGCGGTCGTAGACGTGTTCCAGGATCTCCAGGCGGGGGATCGTCCGGCCCGCGTGGTGCAGCAGATAGGACAGAATGCGGCCTTCCTGGGCGGTCAGTGGGACGGGCACGCCGTCCAGGGTAAAACGCCCCGTGTGGGTATCCAGCCGCAGCCGCCCGCAATTCAGTTCGGGTGTCGCGTGGCCCGCGTTGCGGCGGATGAGGGCGCGCAGCCGGTAGACGATTTCTTCCAGTTCGAACGGCTTGGTGACATAGTCGTCGGCACCCGCGTTGAACCCGGCCATCTTTTCCGACCACCGCGACCGTGCGGTCAGGATCAGCACCGGCATGAGCCGCCCGGCGGCCCGCCACCGTTGCAGGACGGTGACGCCGTCGATCTTGGGCAGGCCAAGGTCGAGGACCACCGCGTCATAGGGTTCGGTGTCGCCCAGGTGCCAGCCGTCTTCGCCGTCATAGGCCACATCGACAACAAAGCCCGCAGCCTCCAGAACCTGTTGCAGGCGGAAGGCCAGCGCCGGCTCATCCTCCACTACCAGAACCCTCATCGCGGCTTCTTTTCCTTGGTTTTGAGAAGAACGCCGGTGCGCGCGTCGTATTCCAGTTTCAGGACCTGCCCTTCCGGCGTGAGCAGCTTGATCTCATAGATCGTGCGGTCGTCCTCGTGCTCCAGTTCAGCCTCGATCAGGTCGCCGGGGAAGTCCGTGGCGGCCTTGTCGAGGATGGTGCGCAGGGACAGGACTTCGCCGGAGCGCAAGGCCTGGAGGGCGCGGTCGTGATCGCTGTCGGCGCTGGCGGGCAGCGTCGCGGAGATCAGGGCAGCGGTGGCGGCAAGGATGATGTGTTTCATGTCCCTAGTGTAGGCGCGGTTTCTTAAACCGTCGATGAACGAGCGCGTCAGGGCCGGTTCACGCGCCGGGCCGTACCATGGGGGCCATACCACGATGGGAGGCTCTGGCGATGTTGCGAAAGATGATCCTGCAAGGGCTGCTTGCCGCCGCACTGATTGGCGGGGCTTCGGCTTTGTACGCCGCGACGGCGGGGGCTGATTTGGCGGCGTTGCCGCACCAGGAGGACCGGGACCATGACTGACGCACACAGACGCAGGCAGATCGAACTGGCGTTTCTCCGGCTGTGGCACGCCGCGTTGGCGGGCGGCTATCTGGTCGCCTACGTCACCGGCGACGAGAACACCTACGCCATGCACTTGTTCTCGGGCTATCTGGTGCTGGCGGTGCTGGCCCTCCGGCTGATTGTCGGGCTGTTCGCCCCGCCCAAAAGCCCGCTGCGTCTGCCCCGCCCGAGCGTCGCCAAGCTGCGCGACTGGCTGGGCGGCGCCAAGGGCCGCAACCCGCTGTTTGCCTGGATCGGCGCGATCCTGCTGGCGGTGGTCGGGCTTGCCGCGGTGTCCGGGGCTTTGGCCGACGTCGTGACCTGGCTGGAGGACCCGCACGAGGCGGTGGCCGAAGCATCGCTGTGGTTCATCGTCGGACATATCGGGTTCGTGTTTTTCATGTACGGCGGCCGCCGCTTTCTGGACCGCCTGCGGCCAATGATTGCCAAGGAGACACTGCGATGATCCGCCTGACCGCCGTCTTGATTGCCGTGGGGGTATCATCGGCCGCCTTGGCCAATCCGGCCCGCGACGCCTTGCTCCAGGACTATGCCGCCGAGGCCAAGACCGCCGATGCGGGATTCGCAGGCTTCTCGGCGGCGCGGGGCGAAACGCTGTTTCGTACCCGCTGGGCAAAGGGCGACGAGCGCACTCCGGCCTGCACCGCCTGCCACACCGACGATCCGCGGCAAAGCGGGCGCAACGCCAAAACCGGGCGGGCCATCGATCCGGTTGCCGTGTCGGCCAATCCGAAACGCTTCACTGACCGCGATGACGTGGAAAAGCAGTTCGAGCGCGATTGCGAGAGCGTCCTCGGCCGCGCCTGCACCGCGCTGGAAAAAGGCGACTACATCACTTTCATGATGGGGCAATGACATGCGCATGATCCACGCCGTTTTGGCCGTTCCCCTTCTGCTTGCCGCACCGGCGCGGGCCGGGGATGACTGGGCGCCCCCGGTGACGGACCCGGTGGTTCAGAAGGAATGCGGAAGCTGTCACATGGCATTCCAGCCAGCGTTTTTACCGGCTCGGTCGTGGCGGGTCATGATGGGGACGCTGCGCGATCACTTCGGCGACAACGCCTCGGTGTCCGAAGATAAGGTGCGCCACATCACCGCGTATCTGGAGGCCAATGCTGGGGATACCGCCCGCCGTGGCCTCGGCCCTGACTTCATGCGCCGCATCGCCCCTACAGCCAGCCCGCAACGCATTACCGAAACCCCTGAGTTCGTGCGCGAGCACAGAAAAGTTTCGGCCCACGCCTGGCAGCGCCCCGGCGTCGTCACCAAGTCCAACTGCGTGGCCTGCCACCCCGGCGCCGAGCAGGGTTATTACGACGACGATTAAGGCCAAACGCAAAACCCCCGGCGGAATGAACCGCCGGGGGTTTTGATCATGCCGTGACGGCCTGATTACTTCTTGGTCGGGCCATTGAAGGCCGAAGCCTTTTCAATGGACGCCTTGATTTCGCTCATCGCTTCGGTGAAGCGGGTCTGCACGACCTGGGCGACTTCGGTGTTGGAGCGGGCGAGCATCTCGGCCACTTCCTTGGCGTTGGCGACGGCGCGCTCGAACGCTTCCTTGGTCAGCTCGGTCTGCTTGGCCATCTTCTCGGGCAGCGGCGCGGTGGCGGTCAGCGAGGAAGCCGCGGTGGTGGCTTCTTCGATCGCCTGACGGAACAGTTCGCTCTGGCGCTTCATCACGGCCTGAATGCTGTCGAAGGCAACCTTGTTCGCCGCGGTCAGGGCGTCGATGTTCTTCTTCTGGGCAGCCATCAGGCCTTCCATGTCAACACCGGGAACTTTGATGTCGCCCATCATTTTGGTGAAATCGAAATCGAACGGGCTGCCGGACTGCTTGACCATGACGTGGGTTCCTCTCGTTTGGAAACTCGGGGGGACCTGCTCGTCAGGTGGCCCCTGTGCAGTGCACAATAACTATCGGTCCCAACCGAGTCAAAAGAATATTGCGTTGCACAATAGCGCATTTGGCTTACCCATTTGAGTGATCCTCGTTCAGTCTCTGTCGGAATCCGTTCGTCGCGGAAATGCTATAGTTCGAGGGTGCTCGACCTTGCTGGGATTTGACCGTCTGCGAAATGCTTTTCCAGGCCGTGCATTGCCTTTCGGTAAATATACCGAGTTCAACGGTTGTAGATGACTTGCCCCAGGTTGGCGATGTCGTACCCGTCGAGTCCTGCCGCGCGCGCCGTAAAATCGGGGACGCGGGTGAACGCCAGCAAGGCTTGCACCGCGGCTTCAAAATAGTCCCGGCGGCGCAGGGCAAGGTCGAAACGTTCCCGATGCAAGGGCAGGAAATCCAGCCCGAACTGCCGGGCCACCGCCCCAATTCCAAGGCCGTAATCGGCTTTGCCGTCGACGATCAGAGCGGCCAGATCGGTTTCCGTCAGGGCCGGTGACGGTGCGACTGGCAGGGCGCTGGGGTCCAGCCCCTCGCGCTCCATCAGATAGGCCAGCAGGACGTCCGACCCCGATCCCGGTTGCCGCCGCGCCATGCGGTGCCCCGACGCCACCGCGTTGGCCAGGGTGGAAATCTCCAGCGGATTGCCGCGCGCCACCATCAGCCCCTGGTCGCGCCATGCCCATTGGATGACCACCAGATCGGGCACGCCGGGCAGTGCCTCGGTCGCGGGTTTGGGGCCATAGGTGCCATCGGTGCGGTCAATCAGGTGCAGGCCGCTCATCACCGCCTGCCCTGCGGCCAGTCGGCCCAGGCCGTCGCGGCTGCCTTCGGCGAGCAGTGCGAGGCCGCAGCCCGACGCGCGCACCGCCCACTCCAGCAAGGGATCGTGGCTGCCCGCCAGCACCGGCGGCGGGGTGGGCAGGGCCGGGCCGTCGTACTCCACCGCGCCACTCACCCAGGCGTCGATCTGGCGGCGAGGGAACAGCAGCTTGCCGGTGACGCGGGCGCAGGGAATTGCCCGCTCACGCACGAGTTCATAGACCTTGCGCTCCTTCAGCCGCAGGTAATCGGCGACTTCGCCCGTCGTCATGAACTCGGATGTCATCACTGCGTTATCCTGCATCAAGCTGTTTTGATTCCGTTCTGGGAACTTTTTTCGCACAGGACTATTCTGAACGCAAGAAATCGCCGAGGACCTATGTCAGATCAACCGTCCGCCTTCGCCGCCGCTTTGAATCTTGTGCTGACGCTCGATCCTCAATTGGGAGAGATTGTCGCCCTGTCGCTGCGGGTGACGTTGAGCGCCGTTGCCGTGGCCTGCGTGATCGGCCTGCCGATCGGCGCGGCGCTGGCCTTGTACCGTTTTCCGGGGCGTCAGGTGGTGGCGGTGGTGATCGCCGCGCTGATGGGGCTGCCGCCAGTGGTGGCGGGGCTGTTCATCTATTTGCTGCTGTCGCGGTCGGGGCCGCTGGGCGATTGGGGTCTGCTGTTCACGCCAACCGCCATGGTGATCGCCCAGACGCTGCTGGTCCTGCCGATCATCATCACCTTGACCCGGCAGGTGGTCGAGGACCTGTGGGCCGAGGTCGGGGAGCAACTGCGGTCCCTAGGGTCGTCGCGGGCGCGGGCCATTCCGACGCTGCTGTGGGATGGCCGCCTCAGTCTGTTGAGCGGCGTGCTGGCCGGGTTCGGGCGGGCTAGTGCCGAGGTCGGCGCAGTGCTTATCGTCGGCGGCAACATCGCCGGAGTGACTCGCACCATGACCACGGCCATTGCCCTGGAAACGAGCCGTGGCGATCTGCCGCTGGCCTTGGGCCTGGGGCTGGTGCTGATCGCCCTGACCATCGCGCTGACCGCCAGCGCCCATGTCATCGGCGCGTTCAGCCGCCGCCTGGGGGTGTGAGCGATGCGGGCCGAACCGTCCATTCTACCGCTTTCTCTAAAGGGCGTCGGCTTTCGCCATGGCGGGCAGACCCTGCTGACCGGCGTGGATCTGACCGTGCGGGCGGGGGCGCTGACCATCATCCTGGGGCCGAATGGCGCCGGGAAAAGCCTGCTGCTGCGCCTCGCCCACGGGCTGCTGGAGCCGACCGAGGGGGCCGTCGAATGGGCCTTTGAGGCGCCGCGCCGCCGTCACGCCATGGTGTTTCAGAAGCCCGTGCTGCTGCGCCGCTCGACCCTGGCCAACGTCACTCACGCCCTAGCCCTGGCCGGGACCCCGCGCGCCCAACGCGTGGCCGAAGCAGTGGCTGCGCTGGACCGGGTGGGCTTGGCGGGGCTGGCCGACCGTCCGGCCCGCGTGCTGTCGGGCGGCGAGCAGCAACGCCTGGCCCTGGCCCGCGCCACCGCCAGCCGCCCCGACGTGCTGTTCCTGGACGAGCCATGCGCCGCCCTCGACCCCGCTGCGACCCGCGCCATCGAGGAGATCGTGCACGCCCTGCACGCGGGCGGGACGGCCATCGTCATGACCACCCACGACCTGGGCCAAGCCCGGCGGCTGGCCCGCGACGTGGTGTTTCTCAACCGGGGGCGGGTGGTCGAAAGCGCCCCGGCCGAAGACTTTTTCGCCGCCCCGCAAAGCCCGCAGGCCGTCGCCTTTCTGAATGGAGATCTCGTATGGTAAATCGCTTGTTCGCGGCACTGTTCGCGTGTCTGATCGCCTTGCCCGCCGTGGCGCAGGAGCGGTTCATCACCGTGGCCTCGACCACTTCGACCGAGCAGTCGGGCCTGTTCACGCACCTGCTTCCGAAGTTCACCGAGGCGACTGGCATCGAGGTCCGCGTGGTTGCCGTGGGCACCGGCCAGGCCCTGCGCCTCGGCGAGAACGGCGACGCCGACGTGGTGTTCGTGCACGACACCGCCTCAGAGGAAAAGTTCATCGCGGCGGGCTTTGGCGTGGATCGCAAGCCGGTGATGTACAACGATTTCGTGCTGGTCGGCCCGGCCAACGACCCGGCCAAGGTCAAGGGCGGCCAGGATATATCCAAGGCCCTGGCGGTGATTGCCAAGGCCGAAGCGCCGTTCGCCTCGCGCGGGGATGACAGCGGCACCCACAAGGCCGAGCAACGCCTGTGGAAAGACGCCGCTCTGACTCCCGCCGCGCCGTGGTATCGGGAAACCGGGTCCGGCATGGGGCCGACCTTGAACACGGCGGCGGCCATGGGGGCCTATGCCCTGACCGACCGGGGCACATGGCTCAACTTCAAAAACCGTCAGGGCCTTGAGATCGTGGTCGAGGGCGACCGGCGGCTGGCCAATCCCTATGGCGTCATCCTGGTCAATCCAGCCCGTCATGCCCACGTCAAGGAGGCCGACGCGCGGGCCTTCATGGACTGGCTGACCGGCCCGGCGGGGCAGGGGGCGATTACGTCTTACACCATCAACGGCGAGCAACTGTTCTTTCCCGACGCCCACGCCGCCAATTAGTGTCAATTTGCTGGACCATGGCGGAGCGGGGCGACATCATGGGGGCCATGGCTGAACGGTGATGTCCCTCCGATGCTCGATCTGAACGACTGCTTCAAGGCCCCCGACAGCCTCATTCGGCTGGACGAGGTTCTGGCCCTGCTCGATGCCCGGTTGGCCCCGGTGGTGAGCACCGAAACCGTGCCGCTGGCCGAGGCCGCCGGGCGGGTGCTGGCCGAGGATATCGTTGCCACGCATACGGTGCCGCCGTTTCCCTGCGCGGCCATGGACGGTTTTGCGTTTCGGGCGGCCGACCTTGGGAGCGGGGAAACGCCGCTCAGGATTACTGCGCGCATTGCCGCTGGCCATCCTTATAAGGGGCACGTCGCGGCGGGCGAGGCGGCGCGGATATTCACCGGCGCGCCGGTCCCCCCGGAACTCGATACCGTGGTGATGGAGGAGGACGTCCGGGTTGACGGCGACACTGTCATCCTGCCGCCCGGCCTGACCCAAGGAACCTTCGTCCGCCCGGCCGGGGAGGATTTCACCACCGGGACCACGGTCCTGCGCGCCGGGCGCCGCCTGCGCCCGCAGGATGTGGCCATGGCCGGAACGGCGGGGCGGGCCGAGGTATCGGTGTTCCGCCGCCTGCGCGTCGCGGTATTTGCCACCGGCGATGAACTGGTCGAGCCGGGCCTGCCATTGCCCGAAGGGGCGCTGTATTCCTCCAACCGCTATGGCTTGGTCGCGGCGGCCCGTGCGCTCGGCTGCGAGGTCAGCGATCTCGGCACGCTGCCCGACCGCCCCGACGTGGTGCGTGCCGCCCTCGACGAAGCTTCGCGCACCCATGATTTGCTGATTACCTCGGGCGGCGTGTCCATCGGCGGCGAGGACCATGTGCGGGCGGTGGTTGAAAGCCTGGGCGCCATCCACCTGTGGCGCATGGCGATCAAGCCGGGCAAGCCCACCGCGCTCGGCACCGTGGGGCCTGCGGCCTTCGTCGGGTTGCCGGGCTATCCGGTGTCCACCATGGTCATCTTCATGATCATCGCCCGGCCGGTGATCCTGCGCCTTAGTGGCGCCACGGCCGAGCCGTTGGCCCCGCCGCGCCTCAAGGTGCGGGCGGCGTTCTCGTTTTCCAAAAAGCACAAGCGCCGCCAGTTCCTGCGCGCCGCCCTCCGGCCCGGTCCCGACGGCGTGCCCGAGGTGGTGGCGTGGCCGACCCAGGAGCCGAGCGTTTTGTCCTCGCTGGTCGGCACCGACGGCCTTGTCGACATGGCCGAGAACGCGACCTCCATCACGCCGGGCGATCTGGTGGATTTCCTCATGTATCAGCAGGTTCAGTCATGAGTTCCCAGGAAGACGCCCTTTCCCGGCGGTTCGGCATCATTGTCCATGATCGCGGCGACAATGCCGAAGACGTTCTGGCCGCTGTGGTCGAGGGTCTGCTGGCCGAAGGTGTGAAGGTTGGCGGCCTCTATCAGCACACCACGCGCTATCCCAGCGGTCGGGCGCGTATGGACGTGGTGGACATCGCCCGCCAGTACCGCCACGAGATTTCCCAGGACCTTGGCGCGGGGTCGTCGGCCTGCTGCCTCAACCCCGCCGCCTTGGTCGAGGCCAGCGCCGTGCTGCGCCGGGACATCGCCGCCGGGGTGGACCTGCTGGTGGTCAACAAATTCGCGGGCATGGAAGTGGACGGCGAGGGCATGGCTCCCGACGCGTTCGAGGCGTTGTCGGCGGGCATTCCGGTGCTGACCTGCCTGTCCCAACGCTACCGTGACAAGTTCGAGGCGGTGTCCGGCGGGCTGGGCACCTTCCTGCCGCCCGACGAAGCGGCCGTCCGCGCCTGGGCGCGCGGCGTGCTGGCATGAAGATCATCGGTCTGGCGGGGTGGAGCGGCAGCGGCAAGACCACCCTGATGGTGCAGCTTCTGGAGGAGATTTCGGCGCGTGGCGTCAGGGTTTCGACCATGAAGCACGCCCATCACGCGGTGGACATCGACCAACCCGGCAAGGATTCCTGGCGGCACCGTCAAGCCGGGGCGTCCGAGGTCATGCTGGTGACGGGCAACCGCTGGTTCCTGATGCACGAAAAGCGCGACGACCCGGAGCCGCCGATTGAAAGCCTGATCGCCCGCATGGAGCCGGTGGACTTGCTGATCGTCGAGGGGTTCAAGCGCCACCCCATCGACAAGGTGGAGGTGTTCCGCCCCAGCGTCGGAAAGCCGCCCATCTGGCCGGGGGATGATCGCATTGTCGCCGTGGCCTCGGACGCGGCGGAATTGCCGGGGCTCGACCGCCCGTTGCTCGATCTGAACAGCCCTTCGGCCATCGTGGATTTCATCCTGACCCATACGGGACTGCGCCCATGAGCACCGCGTCTTGCACCCCCGCCGCCGATGCCTTTGCACCCGGCAAGGACATGCTGCGCACTGCCGAGGCCCTGGAGCGGCTGACGGCGGCGGTGTCCCCCGTGACGGGGACCGAGGATGTGGCGCTGATGGCCGCGCTCGGCCGGGTGCTGGCGGTGGACGTGACCGCGGCCCGCGCCGTGCCGCCGCACGATAACACCGCCGTTGATGGCTATGCCGTGTTCCACGCCGACCTGCTGGCCGATGGTGATGTGACCCTGCCGGTGACGGGGCGGATTGCGGCCGGGCATGTGCTGGACCGCCCGGCGCGGCGGGGGGAGGCCCTGCGCATCTTCACCGGCGCGCCCATGCCGCCCGGCCCGGACACCATCCTGCCGCAAGAGGTCTGCACGGCGCACGACGACGGAACGGTGACTCTGCCGCCGGTCAAGCAGGGCGCCAACCTGCGCCGGATGGGCGAGGACATTCAGCCCGGCGACGTCATCCTGCCCGCCGGGCGGCGTCTGCGGCCGCAGGACATCGGCCTTGCCGCCTCCATCGGGGTGGGCGGGCTGACGGTGCGCCGGGCGGTGCGGGCGGCGGTGTTCTCGACCGGCGACGAGGTGCGCGATCCGGTGGCCGGGCAGGACGCCGGGCCGGGCGCGATCTATGACAGCAACCGCTTTGTGCTGATGGGCCTGCTGCGCGGGCTGGGGGCCGAGGTGGTGGATCTGGGCATCGTGCCCGACGAGCCGGACGCCGTGCGCGCCGTCCTGACCCGCGCCCAGGCCGAGGCCGACGTGGTCATCACCTCGGGCGGGGTGTCCACCGGCGACACCGACCACGTCAAGGGCGCGGTGGAGGCCCTGGGGGCGCTCAACTTCTGGCGCATCGCCATCCGGCCGGGCCGCCCGCTGGCCTTCGGGCATGTCGGCGGGGTGCCGTTCATCGGCCTGCCCGGCAATCCGGTGGCCTCCATGGTGACGTTCCTGGTCTTTGCCCGCCCGTTATTGCTGCGCCTGATGGGGGCCGAGGACAAGGCTCCCCTGGCCGTTCCAGTGATGGCCGATTTTGCGTTCAAGAAACGCGTCGGGCGGCGGGAGTGGGTGCGCGGCAGCCTCCGCCGGGGGGAGGATGGCCGCTTGGTTCTAAGCCGGTTCCCCAGGGAAGGCTCGGGCATCCTGACCTCCATGGTGGCGTCGGACGGCATAGCCGTGCTGCCCGAGGACCTGCCCGCCGTGGAGCCGGGAACCATCCTCGACTTCCTGCCGTTTTCGGAGGTGCTGGGTTAATCATTTCGGAGTGTGCCATGCGCCGTGTCGCCGCCTTTGCCCTCGGAGTGTTGATCGCTTCCCCGGCAACCGCCGACATGGCCGGGCACGGCGGCATGGTGCGGGGCCTGTGCGTGACGCCCGATGGCGCGATGGTGGCCTCGGCCGGGTTCGACTACACCCTGCGCACCTGGAGCCTGCCCGATCAGCAGCCGCGCGCCGTGTTCAACGGCCATGACGGGCCGCTCGCCGCCGTGGCCTGCGCGGC
>JBAYSM010000018.1:0-28543 GCA_041676205.1 Rhodospirillaceae bacterium
ACGAATGGGTCAATGCCAGCCGGATGCGCCCGGCATCGGCCCAGCCGGTGGCCGCTGCCCAGCAGCCGCAAGCGCTCCCCGCGAGCATTCCGCCCGGCAAATACAGTTGCTACACCTTCGACAACGGCCAGTTGAACTACAGCTATACCGATGTGCGGATCGTGGACGGCAGCCACTACGCTGTTGGCAACAAGGGCGGCACCTACACCCTTTCGCAAGACGGATCGATGCGCTTCACCGGCACCATGTCCAACGCGACCGGCAGATTTTCGGTGAAGCAGACGGGCAAGGCGCAGATCGACCTTGTGTTCAACGGAGATGCACGGGCCTCCATGGCCTGCTCCAAAGCGAACTGACTGGGGGCGGGGGATGACAGCATTCTCATTCATCAGCAGGCTGTGCCTCGCAATGGCTGCGGCGCTGGGAACTCCGCTTGCAACAGCGATCGCGCAGGCTCCCAACCCACTGGGCGTTGAATGGGTGACCGGCAACAAGGCTGCCGCGCCGGCTCCGCAACCGACGGACGGCGGCCGGCCCAACGAAGATGCCAGGTCCAGACCTTCCGCGCCTCCGCTTGGGAGCAATCCCCTGGGCGTCGATTGGGTGACGGGGAGCAACCCGGCCACTTCTGCTCCGCCCTTAACAGGTGACAGCCGGCCGGTCGGAGGCTCCGCGCCCGCCCCTGCCACCTCGCCTCCCGCAAACAATCCGCTCGGTGTTGACTGGGTCGGCGGGGGGGCTGTTACGGCGGCGCCTTCGCCGCCAAGCGCACCCCTCCCCGGCGGCAGTGCGCCCCAGCCGCAGCTCCCGCCACCACAACCGCCGGTGCCGGAACCCAGCCCGTCCGCCCCGCAGCAACCTGTTCCCCCCCAGCCGCCCGTGCCGGCTCCCCCCGCAACCGGGCAGCCGGGGCTTGCGGCGACCTTAGTCGATAGCTGGCGGTATCAGGCCGTCGCCTTCACTAGCGGCAGCGGCACGGTGAGCGAGACGCGCGGTGTCGCAGGCATCCTCAGGTTCAAGGCTGACGGCATTTATGAGCAGAACCTGTACATCGGCGATATTGCCAATGTCATTAAAGGTACTTACCGGATCGTGGGCGATCGCCTTGAGACGACCTATCAATGGCGGGGTGCGGCGGTCACCGACGTTTTCGACGTCTATCTCGACCCAAGCGGCAAGCAGCTGACACTGACGGGGCACAGTACATTAAAAGCCTATTACACGCTGCAGCGCGTAGAATGAAGGCAACCCGGAAGGTGTCGTAGGGATGCACGGTAAATTGCGATTCGTCCGCACAAGGTAGTCGCCAACTAAGTCGAGCGCTCGATACTGTCTCTCATCCTTTCGAAGGCGCGTATATGCCTGGAGCGTATTGCTGCGATGCCGAATCTAGTTCGACCGTATTTCAGCCAAGAGCACGTTCGGACGCTCCTGATTTGGCCGTCTGACTGCCGGGTTAATAACTCGAATGGCTGCTGACGAAGTACGTGTTCGTGCGGCGCGGCTGCGCTATGCTCGGGGTCCCTTTCAGGTTCTCACTGCACGGCGGAGAGTCATGCCCAGCCTGTCCCTGCGCACCCTCTTGCCGCTTTTGCTGGCCGGTACGGTTGTCGCCTGCGGTCCCTTTGCTCCGCCCGGCCCGCCGGGGGACACGGCCGAGCGTCGCCCCGTGGTCGACATGGGGGGATCGGGTGGTCCGGTGACAGGCACTGCGAGCGTCCATCCGGCGCCCAAGCCCGCCCGCCCGGCCCCGCCGCCGGCCAAGCCGGTCGAAGGACAGGCCGTCACCGCTCCTTACGCCGATTTTCCCGCGCCCACCATGCTGCCGTCCGGGGCCAAGACTGCCGACGCCACGCCGGTTGCACCCAAGCCGCCCGAGATCAAGCAGCCGCGCCCGCCGGTTCAGCAGGCGGCGCGATCGTTGGTGGAGCCGCTGCCGTCGGGCAATGGGCTGTCGCGCCTGCCGACCGACCCGATCGAGGTGAACCGCCTGCGTACCCGGCCCCCCATGACCCCGCCGGTTGATACTGCCTTTGACGCGGCAATCGACAGGGCTGTCGCCGGCGTTCAACGACCGCAGCCGCCCGCCGCCGCCGGGGCCACCGCCCAGGCGCGCTGCCGCGAGGCGGTGCGGGCCGGCCGGGAATCGGTGAACCGCTATCTGCACCTGTCGGCCGAGGCCATTCCGGCGACCGACTGGGTCGAGGAAGCCCTGCGCGTGACCGAGGTCGCCGTGCGCGCCTGTCAGGGCCAGCCCGGCGAGGAGGCCGCGACCTATTGGCGCGCCACGGCCTTTTTCTTGCACGGCCAGTACGCGCGGGCGGCGCTCAACTATCGCCGCGTGGCCGACATGCAGGGGCCGTTCAACGCGTTGGGCTATGCCGCCAATCTCGGCACCTTGCTGCAGACCTGCGGCGAGGACCGCACGACGCTGGATGCCTTCCGCATGGCCGGCTTGTTTGAGGCCGCCGGTCACATCGAGCGCGCCGCCGCCCAGTATGGCGAAGCCGCCCGCAGTGCCTGTGCCCCCTTGCGCGACACTGCCGAAGCCCGCCTTGGCCTGATTGCCGAACGCATGAACCGGGACGCGGCGACGCGGTAGGGGGCGGGTCTGCCGCCCTTTACCGCACGGCCATTGCACACCGCACCAGCGCGCCCCGCGTCGTGCCCAGGGCGACGGTGGCGGGTTCGAGCGGGACAACGAAGGGCCGCAGTGTCCTGTCCACGGGATAGCGGCCAATCTCCTGGCCGGTCCTTTGGTCCAGGCAGTGCAGCACGTCGGCCATGTCCAGCGCATAGAGAACGGTGCCCGCCGTGACCAGTTCGGCCATCACGGGCGCCCAGTTGCCGGGTCTTGATGTGTAGTCGGTGGTGCGATGCCGCCACAGGATCGCTCCGGTGGCGGCATTGACGGCAAAGACCCATCCGGTGGGCGACCAGAAATAGGCGTGACCGTCGGCGACGTGCTGGGAGTTGATGAAGTTCCCGGCGTTGACGGACCACGTCCGGCGGCCATCGGCAATCGACAGCCCGAGCAGCCGTTCCTTGTAGGTGCCGGCGACCAGGACGTCCCCGGCAATGTCCATCTGGCGCAGGTATTGCCAGTCCTCGCGGCCATCCACCGTCCAGCGGGGCGACCCATCGCGGGCCGACAGGGCATAAAGCCGTCCATCGCCCGGCCCGACGAAGACGGTGTCGCCGGTCGCGGCAGGGGCATAGGCGACATCGGTGTCGGCCACGGCGGCGAAGGTCCACGCGATGCGGCCATCGCGCAGACCTCGGGCAACCACCAGGTTGCCGTCTCCGCACAGCACCTGACCGCCGTGCAGAAGCGGCGCGCCGAACGCCTTGGCCGGGCGGGCCTGCCACAGCAGACGGCCGCTCGCAGCGTCGCGGGCGGCCAGCATGGCGCCGCCGCCGCAAACGACAATGCCGTCGGCGCAGCGGGGCCGAAACCGGCACGGCGCATCTGCCGGGACGGGTTCACGCCATACCGTGGCCCACGTTTGGGCATCGACCGCGCCCTGGAACGACTCGCCCGCAAAGTGGACGAGGCCCCCTTCCAGGGCTGCCGGAACCATCGCCTCGTTGCCCGTATCGGCCGAGGCGGTGATGGAGAGTGCGGCCCCCCGCGCCCGTCGGGGAGCCGCCGCAACAGCGAGCAGGGACGCCGCGCCGACCAGCAGGCGGCGCCGCCCGATCATTACTGGCATTGCGCCCCCTGCTCGATCCACCGCAGCAGGATCAGCGTGTTCGGATGATCGCGGTCAAGCGTCGGATCGATGCCCGGCGGCATGCGATTCTCGACCAGATGTTGCAGCAACCCGCTGGCATCAGGATTGCCGGGGATGACCACCTTGGTTGCGTTCGCGACGCCCTTGGCAATGGAGTCGGCGCCGAGCATCACGCCTTTGTAGGTTGACAGGTCCAGTTCGTGGAAACTGGGCGGCTCCTGGTTCGACATATGGCAGTCGGTGCAGGCGGGGGTATCGGGGCCGAACGCTCCGGGCGTCTTGAACAACGGCTGAACCGTTTTCTTGAAGGCCTCGTCGTTCTTGGCGCCGGCGGTGATCCAGGCACGGACCGCCTTGACGGCATCGCTGTCGGTCGGGACGTTGAAACTCACGCCGAGCGGCATCCGGTTGTTGCGCAGCATGCGGCCGATCAGTTCCTTGCTGGGCGGCTTGCCGGGTGTGAACAGCTTGCGGACGGGTTCCTCGGTGGCTCCGGCGTGGATGCCTTCGCAGGTGGTCAGGTTCAGGCCTCGATAGCTTTTTGCGGGGTCGTTCGAGGCATGGCAGACCACACAGGCCGGACCGTCGCCAAAGGCATTGGGGGTGCGCATCAGCGTGGCGACGTAGTCGTAGGTGATGGGAATGTCGCGCTTGATCACCAGTTCGATGACGGCGGCATGGTCGCCTTCGATCTCCAGCCGACCTGCGCGGATGTCGTCGCTGAGTGTCCGCGTCAGGCTGTGGTGGCGGTCGTCGTCGTCATCGTCATCGTCATCTTTGTCCGCCCACGCTGTCATGGGGGCCAGCCCCAGGACAATGACGCACGCCAGGATGCCGACCAATTTGCGGTCGAGTTTCATTTTTAGTTTCCTCCCAAGAGATTCCATTCCCAGGAGAGAGTTTGAGCCTATCGGAGGGGGTAGCGCAACTACCCCAATCGACGTGTGGTTATAGGGATTTCGCGCAGCTCTCCAGCACCTTCACCACGTCGGCGGCGAAGTCGAGGATCTGCGGCTGGGGGTCGCGCTCCAGGATCATATGGGCGAAGGTGCGCACGGCGGTTTCCGGGCCGCCCGGATCGACCCCGGCGATCTGTTCGCCTTCATCGGTGGGGGCCGCGAAATTCTGGGTCGGCGGGTGCAGCCGCAAGCCGCCCGCCGCGGTCCAGCGCATCACCAACTGATCGCGGTGGACGGCAAAGCTGTGGGTGTCGGGCCTGTTGCCGCGCAGCTCGATGTGGGCGTTGACGTCGTCCTTATAGAGCAGGCGCAGCAGCACGCCGTCCTCGATGGCCTCGGCAGAGGCATACTCGGGCGGCCCGCCGAGCATTTCCAGAACCGCCGCCACCCCGTCGGCTCCGGCACTCCAGATCAGGTCGGCCCCACCGAGGTTTGCGGGAACATGGCTCGTGATGCGAATGGCGCGCACCGGGCCGACCATGCCGCCGATCTCGTTCATGGCGGCAAAGGCCGGGTTGAACAGCCACGGATACCACGCCATGACCAGCCCGCCGCCCATGCCCGACAGGCGCTTGATCATGGCGACTTCGGACGAGTCGTTGGCCAGTGCGCCGATGCACAGCACCGGCACGCCGACCGCCAGAGCGTCTTGAATCATCGAGGCCCGCCACGCCGGGGCGACGTCGATGACCAGGGCGTCGATCAGGTTGGGATTGATGATCTGCCGCCATTCGCCGCCGTCGGCATCGGTCTGGCGGGCCACCTGGAGGCCGGGAATCGAGCCGACCAGTTCGGCCAACGCTTCTCCGCCGCCGATGATGCCGAATTGCATGGCCTGCCCCGGTTCGGCCAGGGCGTTGTCGAACATCGGCCCATCAGTGTCGGATACCATCGGCGCATTCCTCCCGTTATCATATTCGTAAATGATGATATACAGAGCGGCCGGCGTTTGTCAGCCCCCCCATCTCCCCGCTAATCCGCGATGAACCAAAAAAAGGGTCATCAGGTCTGCGACGATTTCCGCCCGCGCGTGTCTCATCCTGTACTCCTTGTTCTGTCGCGCGATTTTGCGGGGTACGGCGTTATGGTCAATCAGGAAATGCAACTCCCTTTGAGGCTGTTCTTGCGCGTTGGCGTGCAATGGTGGAATACAGAGGAACAGTGCATGACTGAAATTGGCGTATCGCCGGGGGCGGCGTGCGGCAGGGGAGTAGGAATAGATGGTTGCCAAGACCTATGCGCCTTCGGTGCGGTCGTATGGTCAGGCGGCGTCCGGCGCCGTGGCGGATGCGTTCGCCACGCTGGTCCGCGACGAGCAGGCCAGGGTGTACCACTTTCTGCTGAAGCGGGTGGGCAACCCGGACGACGCGGCGGAACTGACGCAGGACACCTTCCTGCACGCGCACCGCGCTTGGGCCACCTTTCGCGGCGAGTCCAAGCCCAGCACATGGCTGCTCGGCATCGCCCTGAACCTGGCGCGCAACCACGTCACCCGCACGCCCAACCGCCGATGGAGGCATCTGTCGGACGACGTGTTGGACGGCGTCTCCAGCCCCGATGCCAATCCCGAGGAAGCGACCGAAAACCGCAGGACTGTGCGCCTATTGGCCGATGCGCTGGACACCCTCAGCCCGGACATGCGCGACGTGTTCTCCTTGGTTTGCCTGGAGGGGGTGTCCTATGATGAAGCATCTCACAGCCTCGGGATCCCCATCGGCACTGTCCGCAGCCGTGTGGCCCGTGCCAGGGCAACGCTCCGCGCGGCCCTGGGAGAAGGATTTGGCAAGGATGCCGTCGTGGAGGGGTCTGTCAGTGTCGGATGAGCGCGACGAAGAACTGCTGGAATTGCTGGCGCGCGATCTGGATGGCGATCTGGACCTCGATGAGCGCCGCGACCTGCTCGAACGGCTGGCTGCCCACCCGGACCGCCAGACCCTGTTGCGCATCGCCACCGGCCTGAAACGCGCCACCGACACCTTGGCGCGGGCCAGCGATTCGACGCCGGCCCCGGACATGACCGGCTTCATCCTCGACGCCGTGGAGCGCGAGGCCAAGGGGGCGGCGGCTCCACACGCCGCAAAGCCCGGATTGCTGGGCGCGCTCAAGACGGCCTTCGGGCGCGGCAAGCAAGAAGAACGGACCAGCGGCACCGGCGGGCGCCTGCTGGGGGCGGCGGACCTGATGGGCGTGGTCGCCGGCACCGGCGCCCCGGCCGAGGAGGGTGACGCCCCTCTCTCCGCGGACGACCAACCCCAGGCCGATCCGGTCAAGGATCAGGAGAAAGAGTGACCTCCTCCCGGCTGTTCCGCGACACCGCCGTCCGCCGGGCCGGAGCCGTCGCCCGACCGGATGATGCCCTGGCGCTCATCGCGCCGGTGACGCGTCTTGCCGGGGCCGCCGTGGTGGTCACGGTGCTGGGCGCCCTGGCGTGGGTCGTGGTGCTCGTCCAATGAGGGGCAGGCGCACGCCGGTCGTCCTCCAGGTCGAGGCGGTCGAGTGCGGCGCTGCGGCGCTCGGCATCATCCTGGCGACCCATGGCCGGTGGGTGCCGCTGGAGGAACTGCGCGAGGCCTGCGGCGTGTCGCGCGATGGCAGCCGGGCGGCCTCCGTGCTGGCGGCGGCCGAGGAGTACGGGCTGGAGGCCCAGGCCTTCCGCTGCGAACCGGACGAGTTGGCCGCCCTGCCGCTGCCCGCCATCGTGTTCTGGGACATGAACCATTTCCTGGTCGTCGAGGGCCGGCGCGGCGCATCCTGGCTGCTCAACGACCCGGCCCACGGCCATCGCACCGTGGACGCCGAGGAGTTCAGCCGCGGCTTCACCGGCATCGCCCTGACCTTCCGCCCCGGCCCCGGTTTCCAAAGGGGAGGCCGCCCGCCGCGCGCCCTGCGGGCCGTGGCCGAGGTGCTGGCGGAGGACCGGACAGCGGCGCTCTTGCTGGCCCTGACCGCGCTGGCTCTGGTGGTGCCGGGCCTCGCCGTGCCGGTGGCGGCCAAACTGTTCGTCGATGGGTTCATGCACACCAAGATCGATGGATGGCAGCCTGTGCTGGGGCAAGCCCTGGCGGCGGGCGGGGTTCTGGCGGCGGCGGCGACATGGCTGCAACTCGACATGCTGCGGCGGTTCGAGGCGCGGGTGGCGGTGGCCGGGGCCGGACGCTTTGTTGCCCGCGCCTTGCGCCTGCCGATGACGTTTTTCGCCCAGCGCTCGGGCGGCGAGGTGGCGGCGCGGGTCGGCGTGGCTGACCGGGTGGCGGTGCTGGCCACCGGGCCGCTGGCGCGCGGGGTGCTGGACGGGGCGGCGGCCGCGGTGTTCCTGGGTGCCATTGCCCTGATCGACGTTGGGTTGGCCGGACTGGCCGCGCTGTTCGGCGCGCTGACGCTCGGGGGGCTGGGATGGGGGGTGCGGGGGCTGGCAACGCGCGGGCAAATCCAGCTCAACGTGGCCAACCGCTTGCGCGGCACGGCCCTTCAGGGCCTCCAGATGATCGACAGCCTCAAGGCGGCGGGGGCCGAACACGCGCTGTTCGACCAGTTGGCGTCCCTACGCGCCCGGATGCTTGGCCAGCAGCAGGCGGCGGCGGGGCACTTCGCCCTGTTGGCCGGGCTGCCGATGGCCCTGGCGATTGCCGCCGCTGCCGGTGTGGCGGTGGTCGGCGGCCAAGCCGTCTTGGCCGGACGCCTGAGCCTTGGCGATGTGGTGGCGGTGCAGATCCTGATGGCGGCCTTCCTCGCCCCGGTGGCCCATCTGGCCGTGCTGGCCGGACCGGCCCAGGCGGCACGGGCCGATCTTCGTCTGCTCGACGATGCCGGACGATATCCCCTCGACCCGGAATTCGAGGGGCGAATTCCGGCGGGGCCAGTGACGGGGCGCCTGCGGGGCAGGGTCGAGCTGCGCGGCGTCACCTTTGGGTATGACCGCCGCGCAGCACCACTGCTGTCCGACGTGTCGCTGGTGATCGAGCCGGGGCGGCGGGTGGGTCTGGTCGGGGCGTCGGGGTCCGGCAAGTCCACCATCGGGCGGTTGGCCTGCGGGCTGTACCGGCCCTGGCAGGGACAAATCCTGTTCGACGGGGTGCCGCTGGAGGACGTGCCGCGCGCCGTATTGCGCCGGTCGGTGTCGGTGGTCGATCAGTCGGTGGTGCTGTTCGAAGGCTCCATCCGCGACAATCTGACCCTGTGGGACGACACCCTGCCCGACGAGCGCCTGATGGATGCCGCCCGTGTCGCCGCCCTGGCCGACTTCATCGCCACGCGCCCCGGCGGGACCGGCGCCCTGGTCAGCGAAGGCGGCCGGAACCTCAGCGGCGGGCAGGCGGCGCGGCTGGAAATCGCCCGCGCCGTTCTTCAAGACCCGGCGGTACTGATCCTCGACGAGGCCACCGCTACGCTGGATGGCGAAACCGAACGGACTATTGTTGCGAACCTGCGGCGTATCGGCTGCACCACCTTGGTCATTGCCCACCGCCTCACTACCCTGCGCGACTGCGATGAGATCATCGTCCTGGAGGGCGGGCGCATCGTGCAGCGCGGCGCCCCCGCGGACCTGCTGGACGCGCCCGGCCCGTTCCGCGCCCTGGTGGGGGCCTGAGCCATGGCCGCCACACTTCTGCGCCCCGCCCACCTACGCCCCGGCCAGCCGCTCATCCTCGACGCGGGTGCCCTGTGGCAGATCGAGGCCGGGGCCGTAGACGTCTTTACGGCGGTCGATGGCGTGCGCCGATTTCTGTTCTCCGCCGGGCCGGGGGGAGTGCTCTGTGGCGCCGCGCCGGGCCGTGACGGGCGCGTTCTGGTGGCGGTCCCGTGGGACGGTGCGACCGTGGCACGGCTGGACGGGGCCGCCCTGCGGACGCGGATCGCGGCGGTTGACGCGTGGATTGCCGGGTTGCTCGACGGGGCGGCGCGGGGTCTGCTGCCCCACCCAGCGGCAGATCGCCGCCTGCGTCCCGGCGAGCAGGCTGCCGTGCGCCCCGCCGAGGTGCTGTCCGCCCGGCGCGGCGTGGCGTGGCTGGCGGCGGCCGAACCGCCCCTGATGCTCGGCCTGGACAGCCCGCCGGGGCTGGTGCCGGTCACGCCGATGAGTTGGGCCACCGCAACCAGTGCCGGGACCGTGGAGTGCCTGGACACCGCCACCGTTCTGCACCGCCCCGACGGCTTGGCCCAAGTCGCGGCGGTGACTGAGTGCGTGGTGGCGGTGCTGTCCCTCAAGGACAGTCTGGGCCGGGCCGACGATCTGATCCGATTGCGCGAACGCGACCGCCGTGACCGCGAAGCCTTTGCCCGCGCCGGCCTCGGCCCTGCTCCCGCCGAACCGGGTGATCCCTTGCTGGGCGTCGTGCGGCGGCTGGCCGAGCCGTTGGGGATGACGGTGCGGCGTCCGGCCAAGGTGCGCGCCGTGGATGCCGACAAGCCGCTCACCCTGGAGGAGATCGCCCGCGTGTCCGACTTCCGGGCGCGGCAGGTGCGTTTGCCAGACGGCTGGTGGCGGCGCGATCTGGGGGCGCTGATCGTGCGGCGGACCGATGGCGTGCCGCTGGCCGTGATCGGGCGGGACCTGATTGACGCCGAGGGCACGGTTACGCCCCTGACCGCCGCGACGGCAGGAGATTTGGGCGGCCTTGGCCATGTCCTGCATCGCACGCTGCCGCCGCGCCGCCTGCGTTGGCCCGAAGTGCTGAGCTTTGACCTCGGGCGGGGGCTTGGCGATGTTCTGGTGCTGGCCCTGACCCTGGGCATGGGCGCGCTGTGCGGGATGGCCGTGCCGCTGGCGTTGGGCACCGCCTACGGCACGGTGGAAGGCGAGGGGCTGGTGCTCCTCGGCGGCGTGTTGCTGTGCGTTGCGCTGGCTGCGGGAATGTTCGCCGCAGTGGGCGAACTGGCCCGCCTGCGGCTCGATGCGCGGCTGCGGGACAGCATGGGATCGGCCCTGTGGGACCGCGTGCTCCGCCTGCCGCTGTGGGCCTTGCGCCGTCCGGCCGCTGGTGTGCTGGCGGCGCGCGCCGAATGTCCGGCCGCGTTGCAGGCGGCGTGGCGGGCGTTCGCCATCCTGGCCGTGGGGCAGGGCGGGCTGGCCGCCGGGGCGCTGGCCGTGCTGGCGCTGGTCCATCCGCCATCGGTCGCGGCGGGGGTCGTGGTCCTGATTTGTTACCTCGGCGTGGCGGGCGTGTCGGGCGTTGTCCAGGCGCGCGTCCTTCGGGCCGGAGATGCGGCGGCAGGAAAGGCGCAGGGCATCTTGTTCCAAATCCTGTCGGGCCTGTCCAAGGTCCGGCTGGCCGCCGCCGAGGACCGCGCGTTTCTGGTCTGGTACGAACATTTTAAGGCTTCCCGCCAACCGCGCCTCAAGGCACGGCGCATCGCCGCCCTGCATCAGGCGGTCCTGGCGGCGGTGCCCCTGCCGGTGGTGGCGTGGCTGCTGATCGGCCTGAGCGGTACCGGGATCGAGACGGTGGTGGCGGTGCTGACAGCCTTTGCCGGGCTTCTGGCCGCGGCGGCGCGGCTGGCTTTGGGAGTTCAGGACGTGGCCCTGGCATGGCCGCTGGCCGACGCCGGGCGCCCGTTGTTGGAGACGCCGCCCGAGTCGGTGGCGGGGCGGGTCGATGCCGGGCGGCTGTCCGGGGAGATCGAGGTCACGCGCCTGACCTTCGGGTATGAGCGGGACGCCCCGCCGATTCTCGACGGGGTCAGTTTCCGCGCCGAGCCGGGCGAGTTCATTGGCATCGTCGGACGGTCGGGCAGCGGCAAGTCCACCTTGATGCGTCTGCTGATCGGCCTGGAAAACCCGGACGGTGGGGCAATTTTCTATGATGGGTTCGACCTGCGCGGCCTGGACCTGTCGGTGGTCCGTGCCCAGGTGGGGACGGTTCTGCAAGGTGGCCGCGTCATGCCGGGATCGCTGCTCGACATCGTGCGCGGTGACAGTGGTGCGGATCTGGAAACCGTGCGGGCCGCCGTCGAGGCGGCGGGGTTGTCCGCCGACATTGCTGCCATGCCGATGGGCCTTCATACCCTCGTCACCGACGGCAGCCGCACCCTTTCGGGCGGGCAGGTGCAGCGCTTGCTGCTGGCCCGTGCCCTGGTCGCCAAGCCGCCCATCTTCCTGCTCGACGAAGCGACCAGCGCCCTCGACACCCGCACCCAGGCCTCCGTGATGGCGCATCTGGCGGAGGCGTCGGCCACCCGGCTGGTCATCGCCCACCGCCTGAGCACCGTGGCCGAGGCGGACCGTATCCTGGTGCTGGAGGGCGGGCGGATTGTTGAAAGCGGTCCTTATGCCGATCTTGTCGCGCGGGGCGGGGTCTTTGCGCGGATGGTGGCGGCGGGGGCGGAGGAACCGAATGTCGTGGGCCGTGACATATCACGGTAGGGCTCGGCGTGTTGGATTGTTTGCCTTGCCGCCGGGCCAATGTATAACTTTTGGATGTACGACTGAGGGAATTGGCAATCGTGGCGTCCAAAATCGGAATCGTCCGCCTCCGCAAACCGGCCGCGTTCAGCGACCACGGAGCCGCGGTGCTGCGGGTGGTCGCTGCGGCAGCGTCAACGGTCTGCCCCTCCGACACCGACGTTCGTGTGCTCCAGGCTGCATTGGCTGAACTTGAGCGTCCTCGGGATGGGTCGCGGGAGCAGTCGCTGTCTCCTGATGGACTGGCCTATCTCCGGTCGGAACTTGATACGGCCCTGCCCAAGCTGCTGAACCGCGTCATTGCCGATCTTCCCGCGCCCGGCGAACGCACCGCCGTCACGACGCCCGGCGCGCTGTCGGTGCGCCTGGGCATCTTGCAGGCGCTGCTGCGCTCCACCGTGCTGCCCGAAGCACAGCGCCGGACGCTGGAGAAAACCCTGATTGAACGGATTGCCCACGCCGGCATCTATTATCACCGCTGGCTGATCGACAGCCTTGAAAAGGCCGATCCGGTGGATGTCCGGTCGGTGTCGTTCGACCAATTCCGTTTAGACATCATTTTGTGGCTGCTCGAAGACCTTGGCGCCATGGCGGCGCTGAACAACGTGCGGTCCCTGGCCCAGGTCGCCGCGCGGGCCGCTTTGCGCCGGGCTGGAGCGGTCATCGACGACTACATCCGCACCCGTGGCCCCAGCCAACGATTCGACGTCGCGGTGGTGGTCAGCCAGGTCGAGGAGCTGGGCACCTTGGTCACGCGGGTTCTCGAATCGGTGCGGGTGGATGACTTCGGCGTGGACAGCCAAGGCACCCTGTCCCGCGCCTTGGCCGAGGATTTCATCCATAGTTGCGGGCTGCTGGTGCTGGCGACCTTCCGCGACCTTGACGAACGTCATGCCGCGGGGAAGCTCAACGTCGGTGGTCTCGAGGGTGCGCTCAAGCAGATCATGACCCTGCGCACGTTCATCCATGGCATCGACGCGCCGGGCGGCACGCGGATCCGGCTGGCGGTTGATCGCACGATTGCCCGCCGTGCCCGCTCCACCGTGGCTTTGATTACGACGCGCATGGCGGAAAATCCCGACGCGGCAAAGGTAATGCTGCGCGAGTTGGCCGAGTTTCTTGCGTTGGCGCAACAGCCGGACGATAACGGACAGGGGGAGATGCCGGGGGAGGCGTGACGCGCCGCCCTGGAGTGTCTTCCAGGCTCATTGCGTTCGCCATTGCGTCAGGAGTTCAGGACGGCCATGTCCACCGCGTCCGCCCCGCCCCGCCGGCTCGACCTGCCCGCCGCGTTGCCCGGCGTGGCCGCCGTTCAGGCGCTGGTCGAAGAAGTCTGCGAAGCCGCCGATGTGCCTCCGGGCCGGACCTTCAAGCTGTCCATGGCGGTCGAGGAACTGCTGACCAATGTGGTCAATCACGGCGCCCCCCAGGCCGGCGGCCGCCCGGTGCGCATGGGTGCCACCGTGCAGCGAACCGCCGATGCGGTGATCGTCGCCCTTGAGGACGACGCCCCGGCCTTCGATCCTTTCACGGAGGCCGCCACCGCCGTTCTCGACGCCGATGTCGAAGACCGCCCCATCGGCGGCCTGGGGGTCTATCTGGTGCGCACCATGGTTGACGAAGTCTCCTACGCCCGCGAAGACGGCCGCAACGTCGTTACTTTGACGATGAAGATTTGACGGCCCGGAGATCCCCTCACATCACCGCGTGCGTGCCCCAGCGGCGGGCGGCGGAGGTGTGGGGGCCTTCTTCCTCGAACAGGGCGGCCAGTTGCTTGAGCACGGTGCCGCCCAATTCCTCGGCATCCATGATGGTCACGGCGCGGCGGTAGTAGCGGGTGACGTCGTGGCCGATGCCGATGGCGAGCAGATCGACCGGGCTGCGCATCTCGATGTACTCGATGACGTCGCGCAGGTGGCGTTCCAGGTAGTTGCCGGGATTGACCGAGAGGGTGGAATCGTCAACCGGCGCGCCGTCTGAAATCACCATCAGGATGCGGCGCTGTTCGGGCCGCCCGATCAGGCGGCTGTGCGCCCACAACAGGGCCTCACCGTCGATGTTTTCCTTGAGGATGCCTTCCTTGAGCATCAGCCCGAGGTTGCGCCGCGCCCGCCGCCACGGCATGTCCGCCGCCTTGTAGACGATGTGGCGCAGGTCGTTCAGGCGGCCCGGATTGGCTGGCTTACCGGCCTTGACCCACGACTCGCGGGCCTTGCCGCCTTTCCACTGGCTGGTGGTGAAGCCGAGGATTTCGACCTTGACGCCGCAGCGTTCCAGGGTGCGGGCCAGCAGGTCGGCGCTCATGGCGGCCACGGTAATGGGGCGTCCGCGCATGGAGCCGGAGTTGTCGATCAGCAGGCTGACCACGGTATCGCGGAACTCGGTGTCCTTTTCCATCTTGTAGGACAGCGAATGGGTCGGGTTGGCGACCACGCGGGCCAGCCGCGCGGCGTCGAGGAAGCCCTCCTCCAGGTCGAACTCCCACGACCGCAACTGCTTGGCCATCAGGCGGCGTTGCAGGCGGTTGGCCAGCCGGGTGATGACGCCTTGCAGGTGGGATAGTTGCTGATCCAACTGGAACCGCAGGCGGCCAAGTTCCTCGGCATCGCATAGGTCCACTGCCTCGCGCACCTGATCGAACTGGGTGGTGAACGGCTTGTAAGCCTGGAATTCGCCGGAGTTGTGGCCGGGGCGCGGGCGGGTCGGCTCGCTTTCGCCGCCGGGTTCGTCGGCGGTGGTTCCGGGGGCGGCGGTGTCGGCGCTGTCCTCGCCGCTCTGCTCGCCGGTGTCGGCTTCGCTCGACCCGCTTTGCGACGAGCCTTGCTCCTGTTCGGGCGCGGCTTGGGCGCCGCCTTCCTGCTGCTGCTCGGACTCGGTTTCCTCGTCCTGCTGGGCGTCGTTGGCCTCGTTGTCGGCCTGTTCGGCTTCCTCGCGCTCCACTTCGGCGGCGTCGTCGCGTTCAAGATCCAGGACCTCGATCAACTGCCGCGCGGCGTCGGCGAAGGCCCGCTGGTCGTCCAGGGCGTCGAGCAGGCGGTCGAGGTGCGGAGCAGCCTTGCCCAGGCTGGAACTCCACAGATCGACCACATGCTGCATCCCCGGCCCCTCGGGCACCGCCCCGAATCGGTGATGGGCTGCCATGCGCAAGGCGTCGGCCAGCGGCACGGCGGAGGCTTCGGTGGCCTTGTCGATGCCGTCGGCCTTCAGGCGCGCCTCGATGGCCTGACTGATGTTCAGCGCCGCGCCCTTGAGCCGCTGGCCACCGATGGCCTCCACGCGGGCCTGTTCGAGGGCGTTGTAAACCTCTTTGGCGTCGGTGCTGAGCGGCAGGCGGCGGGCATGGACCCGGCCATCATGATGGCGCAGGCGCAGGGCCAGGCTGTCGGCCGTGCCGCGCAGGCGGGCGACCTGCTCGGGATCGAGCTTGCTGGTCGGCAGCGGCAGCCGGGCCTGATTGCCGCTGACCGCCGCCGACTGCGAATAGGTCAGCGGCGTGTAGGCGACCTGGAGGTCCTTGCGTCCGCCAATGGCCCGCACGCAGGCCGTGGTGGCCCGCTTCAGCGTTTCCACCGGCGATTCGCCGCCCATGATGCGGGCCGCCGTGCGTTCGGCGCGGCGGTGGTCTCCCTCGGACGGAGATCGGTGCGGTGGGCGGGGCGGACGGGGACGCGGGTCCATGATGGCCTCGGTTACGGCAACGCGGCGCGGATGGCCGATTCCGGCAAGTCGGTCCCGAAGCAGCGTTGATAGTACTCGGCCACCACCGGGCGTTCCGTCTCGTCGCACTTGTTCAGGAACGTGACCTTGAAGGCATAGGCGACGTCCTTGAAGATGTCGGCGTTTTCAGCCCAGGTCAGCACGGTGCGCGGACTCATGACGGTCGAAATGTCACCGGCGATGAACCCCGCCCGCGTCATGTCGGCCACCGCGACCATGGCGGACAATGTCTCGCGGCCCTTGGCGGTGTCGTAGCCGGGGTACTTGGCGGCGACGATGTTCACCTCGGCGTCGTGCTCCAGGTAGTTCAGGGTGGCGACGATGTTCCAGCGGTCCATCTGGCCCTGGTTGATCTGCTGCGTGCCGTGATAGAGGCCCGTGGTGTCGCCGAGGCCAATGGTGTTGGCGGTGGCGAACAGCCGGAACGACGGGTGCGGACGCACCACCTTGTTCTGGTCGAGCAGGGTCAGCTTGCCCTCGACCTCCAGCACGCGCTGGATGACGAACATGACGTCGGGGCGCCCGGCGTCGTATTCGTCGAATACCAGCGCGCACGGACGTTGCAGCGCCCACGGCAGGATGCCTTCGCGGAATTCGGTGACTTGCTGGCCTTCGCGCAGGACGATGGCGTCCTTGCCGATCAGGTCGATACGGCTGACGTGGCTGTCCAGGTTGATGCGGATGCACGGCCAGTTCAGGCGGGCGGCGACCTGCTCGATGTGGGTCGATTTGCCCGTCCCGTGGTAGCCCTGCACCATGACGCGCCGGTTGTAGGCAAAGCCTGCAAGGATGGCGAGGGTGGTCTCCTGGTCGAACAGGTAGTTCGGGTCCAGGTCCGGGACATGGTCCGATTTCACGCTGAACGCGGGAACCACCAGATCGGAGTCGATGCCGAACGTCTCCCGCACTGCAACCGTGATGTCGGGCTTGTCCAGGGTCATAGTCGCGGCGGCCTCCATGATGCTCCTCAGTGCCTTGAATTGAATGGTGGGACTGTAACGGATTGCGAAGCCCTTGGGTTAGGCATTTAGGGCATTCAGCAGGGTTTTGTAAGCCTCGTTGATGTCCTTCAGCCGTTCCTCGGCCGCCTTTTCGCCCCGGTTGACGTCGGGGTGGTGGATCTTCACCAGGGCTTTGTACCGTGCCTTCAACTCGTCCTTGGTGAACGGCAGGTCCATGTCCATGGTGCGCAGGGCACGTTCTTCGGCCGGCTCGGGCCGCCGGGCGGGGGCATCGCGGCGCGCATTGTGGCGGCCGTCGAAGCCTTCTTCGTTGAACACCTTGAAGGGGTCCTTGACCCGTGGGTCCTTCCACGCCGGGCGGGCGCCGAGGGTTCCCAGCTTCCACGACGGACGCTGCCAGCAAGTGTCGCGGCGGATTTCGTCCTCGACCTCGCGGTCGCTCATGCCCTGGTAGTAGTTCCAGCTCTTGTTGTAGTCGCGGACATGATCCAGGCACAGCCACATGTAATCCCGCAGGGTCCGGTCGCGCGGCGCCTTGTGTTCGGCGTCGGCGGTACAGCCGGGCCACTCGCACGCATGGGCAACCGGCTCCGGCTTGGCGGAGCGCCCAGCCGGACGGCCGAAAGGTTCGGGGATGTGCTTGCTTCTGGCTTTCATCGGCCCACTATGCGATGCCGGCTTGCGTCGCGCAACGGTGTGCAGCGCAACACAGAGGACGGGTTGACGGACTTGGTGCTGACACCCCACCTTTGGGTGCACGCCCCGCAAAAGGACTCACGCTGAATGACCGCCACCACCTACCGCGATCGCATGGAAGCCAAACTGACCGCCGCGCTCAATCCGCAGCGTCTGGCAATCCTCGACGACTCGCACCGCCACGCCGGTCACGGCGACCGCATCGCGGCGCTCAAGGAGCAGGGAGCGGGCGACGGTCACGCCCCCATCGACGGCGGTGGCGAAACCCACTTCCGAGTGGAAATCGTATCGAGCGCCTTTGAAGGCAAGAGCCGGGTGGAGCGGCAGCGCATGGTTTACGCCATTGTGGACAGCGAACTGCGCGAACGCGTCCACGCTCTCCAACTCAAGACCCTGACCCCTGCCGAAGCGGGTTGACCGAGATGGTCGAGCCGTTCGGCTTTGTCCTCGCGGTCCTAATGCTTTTGGGCACTCCCGGCCCGACCAACACGCTGCTCGCGGCATCCGGGGCGGTGGTCTGGATGGGGCGTTCGCTGAGGTTGATCGCGGCCGAAGTGGGCGGCTATCTGCTCGCCATCTCCCTCCTGATCAGCGTGGTAGGCCCGGTGGTGGCCGATCATGCTTGGTTCGGCACGGCCTTGCGACTGGCGGCCGGGGCATGGCTGGCGTACTGCGCGCTGCGTTTGTGGCGGGAGGCGGCAAGCGGTTTCACCCTGACCGAAACGCGGATCTCCATGGGCCGGATGTTCCTGACCACCACCCTTAATCCCAAGGCGCTGATTTTCGCCTTCGTGATCTTCCCGCCGGGCACCCTGCCACAGATGCTGCCGTGGCTCGGGGTGTTTGCGGTCTGCGCTGTCGCCGTGGCAGGATCGGCGGTCGGGGTGGTTTGAACAACAGAGGCCCGCGCTACTTTAAGGAAGGACTGGGCGCTGCCCAGACCCGCCAAGGGCCGAGCGGCCCTTGAATCCCATGACGTTGCGAGTGCGGGCCGTTGCCGGAAATGTAGCGCAACCGGCGGCGCGTGGATGGCCGGGTCAAGCCCGGCCATGACAAAAATTGTTTTATTTCAATGACGTAGTCATGCCCGGACTTGATCCGGGCATCCACGCGGACCAGCACCCACGGTGCTGGATGTTATGCGACCAAGCTTGGATCCGCCGCATCCGATTCGCTGATCGCCCCTCTTGCCCCGTCAACTTACGAGGTCAAGGAGGCTTAGTCTCCTTGCCGGTGCGGGCAGAGTCCGCCTTTCCTTCGCCTGTCTCAGTCCGCCCATTTGGTCGGCTTGGCGGTCTGGCCGGTCGGTTCGCCTTCGTAGAACTTGGGCCATTCGCGTTCGACCACCGGGCTTTCGGCGCGCAGGGCGTAGCAACTGTCGATGATGTCGGGCCGGGTGTCGCTGTCTTCCTCGCGGCGCTTTTTCTCGCGCACCGGGTACAAGGTCTGATAGGCCGTCGTCGCCAAGGGGCGCAGCAGTTCCAGCAGGTGGGTACAGCCGTGGGCGCCGCCGAACAAGGCGGTACAGGCCTTGTGGAAACCACGCCCGATGGTCAGCCCGATCAGCTTCTTGTAGGCCGGGTTGATTTCGGCACACAGGGTGAAGGGGCCGTGGTCGGTCACGGCCTCGGCATCGTGGATCTTGAAGTCATCGTCAATGGTCAGGCGCAGCCACATGCCGTGCAGCGGCTCGCCCGGCTCGATGCGGCCCCGGTCATGATTGGGGAAGCCGTAAGTCTTGGTATCGACCAGATTGGCCTCGATATCCCACAGGCCATCCTCGCGCCGATAGCCCAGGCACTGGACCGAACGGGTATGCAGATGTTCACGGGCTTTGGGCGGAGAAAGCGGCATGGCGGCCCCGGCTGGACGGAGTTCAGATCAATTCCTTGAGACCTGAAGTAAACGTCCCGCCAAGCGCCGTCAAGATGCCACAGGGGAAAGGCCGCCCCACCCCGCAGCGTTTAGTTGCCGAAGATGTAGCTGTCACGTTCCTGCACGTCGCGCTCCAGTTCGGCGCGGATGAAGGTATAGAGGTCGCGGACCGAGATCATGGCGACAACCTTGCCCGCATCATCGACCACCGGCAGGTGGCGGTAGCCCCGGTCGGCCATCATGCGCAGGGCCTCCACTGGGGGCTGGTCGGGGCTGATGGTGTCGGGGTTGGCGGTCATGATGGCGGAAACGGCGGTGGTGGACGGGTCACGCCCGGCGGCCACCACGCGGGCGGTCATGTCGCGTTCGGTGACGATACCGGCCAAACGGCTGCCTTCGGTCACGATGACAGCGGCGATGCGGCGGTCGGCCATCATCGTGGCGACCTCGGCCACCGTGGCCGTGGGGCTGACCCCGACGATGGTCTGGTCGTGCACGAGGTCCGGGACGATTTTGGCCATGGTGTTTCCTCCGCTGCGCCCCGTGGTGGGAGAGGCGTCGTTGATTAGCTTTATCTGATAAAGATCCCTCATTCCCGGTGTGGACACAACGGCCCGTCCGGGCAGGGCCGAACGGGTAGGATCGCAAACCTCGGTTTTGGGGGGCCACTTACTCCGGCACGCCCTCGCCGGGTTCCAGGCGGGTGAGCTTCAAGGCAGTAATCTGGTTGCGCTGGCGGCGCAGGATCTCGAACTTGATGCCGTGGAACAGGAAGGTCTGGCCCACGTCAGGGATGGAGCGGCTTTCGTGCAGCACCAGACCGGCCACGGTGGAGGCCTCGTCGTCGGGCAGACCCCAGTCGAACTTGCGGTTGAGGTCACGGATGGTGACGTCTCCGGCCACCACGAACGAACCGTCGGGCTGGGGGCGCACGCCCGATACCGTGATGTCGTGTTCGTCGGAAATGTCGCCGACGATTTCCTCCAGGATATCTTCCAGCGTCACCACGCCTTGAAGCGTGCCGTACTCATCGACCACCAGGGCGATATGTTCGCGGCGGGCGCGGAATGCCTCAAGCTGATCGAGCAGGCGGGTCGAGTCGGGGACAAACCACGCCGGGCTGGCGATGGTGGTCAGATCGAGGTTTTCCAGGTTGTCGCGCTGGGCTTGCACGGCGCGCAGCAATGCCTTGGTATGCAGCACGCCGATGATGTTGTCGGGCTTGTCCCGCCACAGGGGAATGCGCGTATAGGAACTGTCGAGCACCTGCTGCACGATGTCGGCTACCGGCTGATCGGCGTCGATGGCTGACACGTTGCGGCGGTGAACCATGATCTCGCTGACTTCAACGTCGGTCAGATCAAGCACGCTGCGCAGCATGGCCCGCTCATGACGCGCCTCGGACGAGGCGTCGGCGATGGCCTGGGTGTGCAGGTCGATGGCGCCGCGCAGTTCGGCCATCATCATGGCGGCGTCGTGGCCCTTGGCCGGTCCCCGGCTGAACAGGCGAATGGTGAGCTGCACGATCCCCTGCAGGATGATCGTCACCGGCGCAAACAGCCACACCAGCCCGTGCAGCAGCGGCGCCACCAACAGGGCCATGCCGGTGGTATGGGTCAGGGCGATGGTCTTGGGCAGGATCTCGCCGAAGATCAGCACCAGCACGGTCATGCCCGCCGTGGCATAGACGACGCCGGTTTCCCCAAAGGCGGTGATCAACACGCTGGTCGCCAGGGCACTGGCCAGGATGTTGACCATGTTGTTGCCGAGCAAAATGGTGCCGATCAGGCGCTCGCGCTTGTCGAGCAGGCGGTTGACCATGCCCGCCCTGTGGTCGCCCTTCTTTTCCAGTTCGTTCATCAGGGGACGGGATGCTGCGGTCAGCGCGGTTTCTGAGCTGGAAAACAGAGCTGAAAGCAGGATCAGAACGAAGATGGCGATCAGGGTGATGATCATTGAGGGGGGGTGTCTGTCCCAGTTGCGATAAATCAGGCCGAGGTTGCGCGTTCGAGAATATCGAGAACGCGGTCGGGGGCAACCGTCCTGTCCAGGTACGACTTGCCGATGCCGCGCGCGAGAACGAACGTCACCCGCCCGGCCTCGACTTTTTTGTCGCTGCCCATGTGACTCAGCAGGCGCCGGGCGTCCATCGGCTGCCCATTCGGGCGCGGTGGATCGACCGGCAGCCCGCAGTCCGCAAGGTGTGTGCGCACGCGGGCGGCATCGGCCGCCGGGCAGACGTCAAGGTCTGCCGACAGGGCAAAGGCCATGACCATGCCGACCGCCACCGCCTCGCCATGCAGCAAAGGCCCGCCGTAGCCGCCTTCGGCCTCCAGTGCGTGACCGAAGGTGTGGCCGAGGTTGAGCAGGGCGCGGGCGCCCGACTCGCGCTCGTCGGCGGCGACCACGCGGGCCTTGGCGACGCAACTGGTGTGGATGGCATGGGCCAGGGCGTCCGGTTCGCGGGACAGCACGCGGGACGCATTGCCTTCCAGCCATTCCCAGAACGCCACGTCGTCGATCAGACCGTACTTGGCCACCTCGGCATAGCCCGCGCGCAGTTCGCGGTCGGGCAGGGTATCGAGCGTGGTGGTGTCGGCCAGCACCAGACGCGGCTGGTGGAAGGTGCCGATCAGGTTTTTGCCCTGCGGCGTGTTGATGCCGGTCTTGCCGCCGACGCTGCTGTCGACTTGCGACAACAGCGTGGTCGGCAATTGCACGAAGTCCACGCCGCGCAGCAGGATGGAAGCGGCGAATCCCGCCAGATCGCCGATCACCCCGCCGCCCAGCGCGACCACCACGGACGAGCGTTCCATGCGTGCCGTCAGCATGGCATCCAGCAGGGCCTGCAGGTGCTCCCAGCTCTTGGCCTGCTCGCCCGCCGGCAGGACCTGCGCCGACACGGCGAAACCGGCGGCGGTCAGCGAGGCTTGCACGGTGTCCAGGTAGTGCGGGGCCACGTTGTCATCGGTCACGATGAAGGCCCGGCGTCCCCGGATTACCGGCCCGATATACTCGCCCGCCTGTTCCAGCAAGCCCGGCCCGGTGAAGATGTCGTAGCTGCGCGCGCCGAGGTCGACTGTAAGGCGGTCGGGCGGGGTGTCGGTGGCGCTCACGCGGGGGACTCCTCAAGGGGGCGGCCAAAGTGCTTGTGCAACGCGTCGAGCACCCGGCGGCACGACACCTCCGGACTTTCCTCGACCATCGTGACGGTGATGTCGGCCTCGGCATAAACAGGGTAGCGGTGTTCGATCAGGTCGGCCAGGGCCTGCCGGGGGTCCGTAGTGTTCAGCAACGGGCGGTGCCCGCGTCCGCTGGTGCGGCGGAACAACAGCTCCAGGTCCGCCTTGAGCCACACGGACACGGCGCGTTCGCGGATGCGCGCCCGCGTATCGGCGTTCATGAATGCCCCGCCGCCAGCCGCCAGGATATGCGGCGGGCCGTCCAGCAGGCGGGCCATGACGCGCGCTTCACCTTCGCGGAAGGCGGCCTCGCCGTACTGGGCAAAGATATCGTTGATGGTGCAGCCTGCGGCGGCTTCGATTTCATGGTCGGCATCGGCGAAGGGAACATTCAGGACGTGGGACAGGCGTCGCCCGATCACGCTTTTGCCAGCCCCCATCAAGCCGACCAGGACGACGGTCCGGTCGAGTTTGGCAGGCACCGCCGAGTACGTCCTGTTGCCGTTCGCCACCATCTCCGCCGCCATGTCCGTCAGTTGAGTCGAACGGGATCCGCCTCGTCGGCCCCCGATTGCATCCAAGGTATCTGGTCGCTACACTGCCGCGCAATCGCCATAAAGGGCTTTCAAGGTCCGGCAGGTTCTGGGCTTGAGTTTAGGCTTGTTGGCGCTTTTACCGCGCCGATGGTGGAACTGTAAACCGCCTGACGGGACACCTTCCGGCAGGCCAGGGGCATTGTGCCGATTTTTTTGCTGCGAACAGGACGCTAAGAGTATGCTGACGCGCGTGCTGGTTATTCTTGTGCTGGCCGTCATTGTGGGGGGTGGGGTCTTTTTGGCCACGTGGGACATGCCACCGCCCTCCGCGCAGGTGGAGAAGATCATTCCCAATGACCGTTTCGCCAACCGCTAAGTTCGGCCGCCGCAGCGTTCTCGCCGCCGCAGTTGCCTCCGCCCTGCTGTTGCCGGGGTTTCTGAGCACGCCTGCGACGGCCCAGCAGGACGGCCCCATCCGCCTGATGCCGCCCGGCGGCGACGGCGGGACCGCTCCGGCGTGGACACTGCGCGAGGCGCGTCCGGCGCCGATCCCGCGCGAGGTCGTGTCGGGCATCCAGGCCATTGACGATCTGGGCGCGGTGAGCGCCGATGCGGTGGGCATCCTCGATACCAACACGGGCGGCCTTCCGGTGGATATGTGGGCCGGTTCGAGTCGCGCCGTTGTCGCCCGCGCCTTGGCCGCCATGCCGGTCGCCGCGCCGTCGCCGGCCCGTCAGGGACTGGCCCGCGCCCTCTTGTTGACCGTCGCCTCCCCGCCACCGGGGTCCGGCCCGTCGCTGCTCGATCTGCGGGCCAGCCGACTGGTTGCAATGGGCGCGACCGGGGACGCCTTGCGTCTGGTCGCCGCCGTCCCGACCGATCAGGTCACGGAGGCCCTCGCCAAGGCTCACGTCGACTCCCTTTTGATCGAGAACCGCCTGGAGGAGGCCTGCACGGCGGCGGAGGCCGGGATTACCCGCTGGGACGCCGCATATTGGCAGAAGGCGCAGGTGTTCTGTGCCCTGCGTGGCGGACGCCGTGAACAGGCCGGTCTTGCCTTGACCATGCTGCGCGAGCAGGGCGTTGACGATCCCACCTTCGTTTGGGCCTCCGAACAGCTTTCCGGCCTCAAGGGGCCGACACCGAGTGACATTGGTCAGCCGACGCCTCTGGGCGTTGCCATGCTGCTGGCGACCGGACGGCCGTTGCCCAAGTCCCTGCTTGCCGCGCCCGATCCGTGGGTGCTGCGCGCCGTGGCCAAGGCGCCGGCCGACAGCAAGGAAATCACTCCGTTGGTGCGGGTGCCCGCCGCCGAGCGCGCGGCCTTGTATGGTGCGTTCGGTGCCGATGAGTTGGCGGCGCTCTACCGCGCCCAGAAATTCCCCGAGGACGCTTTCGCCCAGCCCCTGGCCGACATCGCCGCCGCGCCGGGGCCGCTGACCGGCGCGCTGCTGTTCCAGTTGGCCGAACGTCAGACCGTGCCCGCCGCGCTGGCCGAAGTGGTGGTGCGCGCCATGGAATTGGCGACCACCGTTGGCGTGGATACCGGGACAGCCTCTCTCTATGTGCCAATGATCGAGCGCATGGCTCCGGCGGCAAATCTGATGTGGTTTGCGGAGACTGCGGGCCGCACCCTGTTCCGCGCCGGTCGTCTCGACTCTGCCGGGGAATGGTATCAGGCCGCCGCCAATGCCGCTGCCATTGACAGCACCGCCCGGCAGGCTGCCGATGCCTTGTGGCCGCTGTACCGCCTGACCACCGACTCGATTTCGGATCGGTGGCCGGAGGCGCGGATGGAGGCATGGCGGAGCCTCATGGCGACTCGGGCCGAAACGTCCAAGGGCAATGAACCGGCACCGCGTCGGGTCGCCCGTCAACAGGCGCGCCTGCTGTCGCTGTTGCTGGCGACCGGCGACCGGGTCGAGGTGGAGGATTGGGCGGACCTGTGGGCGGACGCGCCGCCAACCGCCGGGTTCGTGCCCCAGGCTCCGGTATGGCATGCCGTCGTGGCGGCGGCCGATGACCTGCGGGTCGGCGAAACCGTGCTGCTCAGTCTGATGGTGCAGGACAATGCCGGCCCGGCCGATCTGTCCGATGCCGCACTCAGTCGTGCAGTCGAAAGCCTGCGCCTGATCGGCCTGGAAGGTCCCGCGCGCCGCATTGCCGCCGAAGCCGCCATCGCGGCCGGGCTGTAGGACCGCCATGGCCCTCGGCGGGCGGGCCGAAGCGTTTTTGGAAATGATGGCGGTCGAACGGGCCGCCAGTCCGCGCACGCTGGACGCCTATCGCCGCGATCTGGAGGACTTCGATGCCTTCCTGACCCGTGCCGGGCGAGGCGGCGTGGACGCGGCGCGCGACGAGGATTTGCGGGCCTATCTCAAGCACCTGCACGACACCGGCATGGCGGTGCGCACCGCCGCCCGCCGCCTGTCCGCACTGCGGCAGTTCTACGGGTTCCTGCTGGGCGAGGACATGCGCCCCGATGACCCGTCGTTGCGCCTCGACTCGCCGCGCCTCGGCCGCCCGCTGCCCAAATTCTTGAGCGAGGATGAAGTCCGCCGCCTGCTCGATGCCGCGCGGGAGCCAAACGAGGGTGACACCCCGGCGCGGGTGGCCCGTCGCGTGGTCCTGCTGGAAATCCTCTATGCCACCGGCCTGCGGGTGTCCGAACTGGTCAGTCTGCCCTTTAGCGCGGTGGCACGCAGGCAGCCGGTTCTGCGGGTCATGGGCAAGGGGTCCAAGGAACGCATGGTGCCGCTGACGCCAGCCGCCATGCGGGCCGTACTCGACTGGATACCCCACCGCGCGGCGTTCGTGCGGTCGGGCAAAAAGGCCAACGACGTCCCGTGGCTGTTTCCCTCCACGACGTCCGCCGAAGGACATCTGACCCGTGACGGTTTTAGCCGGATGCTGACCGAGGTTGGCGTGCGGGCCGGGATCAGCCCGTCGCGCCTGTCGCCCCACGTCTTGCGCCACTCCTTCGCCACGCACTTGTTGGCCCACGACGCCGACCTGCGCAGCGTGCAACAGATGCTCGGCCACGCGGATATCGCCACCACCGAGATCTATACCCATGTCCTGGATGACAGGTTGATCAAGCTGGTCCAGGACGCGCATCCGTTGGCGGCGCTGAAAAAGAAACCCTGACGCGCTCCCTCAGACCGGCAGCCGCACCACGACCTTGAGGCCGCCCAGGTCGGCGCTGTCGCCGAGGGTGATTTCCCCGCCGTGGCCGCGCACGATGTCGCGCGTGATCGTCAGGCCCAGGCCGGTGCCGCCGGTCTTGGGGTTGCGGGACGGGTCGAGCCGGGTGAAGGCGCGAAACACGTCCTCGCGCCTGGTGGCGGGGATGCCGGGGCCGTCGTCCTCGACCCACACTTCGACCGCATCCGGGCCGGGCCGCACGGCCACCCGCACCCGGTGGGCATACCGCAGCGCGTTGCCCAGCAGGTTGGACAGGGCGCGGTCCAGGGCATTGTGGCGGATGGGCACCATGACCTCACCGCCCAAGGTACCCTCGGTTTCCACCGCGCCATCGTTGCGCCGGAAGCGGTTGGCCACCGTTTCGACCAGGGCCGCGAGATCGGCCGACGCGACCTTTTCATGGCCGTCGCCGCGTGCAAAGGCCAGATAGCCCTCTATCATGCGCTCCATTTCCACGATGTCTTCGGACAGGTCGTGGATGTCGGGACCATCGCCCATCATGGCGAGTTGCAGCTTCATGCGGGTCAGCGGGGTGCGCAGGTCGTGGGACACCCCGGCCAGCATTTCGGTGCGCTGGGCGATCTGACGCTGGATGCGTTCGCGCATGACGTTGAATGCCTCGGCTGCCTGCCGGACCTCGCGGGCGCCCTCGGGCTTGATCGGCGGCACGTCGCGGCCCTTGCCGAAGCGGTCGGCACTGGCCGCCAGCCGCAGGATGGAGCGGACCTGTTTGGACATGAACCACGCAGCGATCCCGATCAGGACAAGCGACGTCCCGACCATCCACATCACGAACAGGTACGTCGTGGAACTGAACAGCCGCTTGCGCGGGGCGATGATCTTCATGACCCCGTCGGGGAGCTGAAGATGAATTGTCAGCTCGCGGTCAAGGAACCCGACGTCGATGGCGAACGGACGGCGCACCCGCTCCTCCAGGGCATCGGACATGGCCCGTTCGATGGTGTCGCTGCCGAATCGCGGCCGCTCGGCATTGGGCAGGATGGCGCCCGGCTCGATGGAGATGGTCAGGTCCATGTGCGCCCGCGCCAGTTCCAGGATCCAGATTTGATCCTCGGGCCACGGGTTACGGCCGAGCAGGGTCAGCACGGCCGAAATATCGCCGGCAATGGAGTTCGCCAGCCGCCGCATCACGGTTTCCCAGTGACGATCGAAGAACACGACCGCCGTGACCACTTGCAACACCACCACCGGGATCACCAGGATGAGCAAGGCCCGGCCCAACAGGCCGCGCGGGATGATGGTGCGCAGCAGGCGCGGCGTGCGCATCAGCTTCATCAGCCGGGCCTCAGCACATAGCCCTTGCCGCGCACGGTCAGCAGGAAGCGGGGCTGGCGGGGGTCGTCCTCGATCTTGCGGCGCAGGCGGGTGACTTGCACGTCCACGCTCCGCAGGTTGCCGTCCAGGCCGACCTCGCTGGCCAGGGCTTCGCGTTCGACCGGATCGGAGTGGCGGGCCAGAGCGGCCAGCAAGTCGGTTTCCCCCTCGGTCAGCGGCACCCGCTCCTCGCCCCGCCGCAGTTCGCGCCGGTCGGCGGAAAACACCAGGGCGCCCAGCGGAATGTCGCGGCCGTCGGCTACCGGCGGCGCGGGCTGGCGGGCGCGGCGCAGAATGGAGTTCAGGCGCAGCACCAGTTCGCGCGGCTCGAACGGCTTGGTCAGGTAGTCGTCGGCCCCGTGCTCCAGGCCACTGATGCGGTCCTCGGACTCACCGCGCGCCGTCAGCATCAGCACCGGCACTCCGTTGCCCACGCCGCGCAGGGCCTTGGTAAAGGCCAAGCCGTCCTCGCCGGGCATCATCACGTCCACCACCAGCAGGTCGAACACCAGATTTTCCAAATGGGCGCGGGCCTCGGCAGCGTCGGCTGCCGCCGTCACGACGAACCCGTTGTCGGTCAGGTAGCGCCGCAGCAGCGTGCGCAGACGCTCGTCGTCATCGACCACAAGAACATGGGGGTCATCGTGCATCGCGCCATTCTCCCCCTAGCGCACCCGGCGCGCCCGCCCGTTCAGGCCACCGGCGGGTAATGGCACCGGCCCCTCGGCGGCGGTAAAGCGCGAGCGGTCCGGCTCGTCGATCATCCCGGTCAGCACCTTGCGGAAGCCGTCCACCGCCTCCGCTCCGGCCTCGCGGTAGGCGCGGGCGATGCGGTTACGCTGGCGTTCGGTCAACTGGTGTTCCAGATCCACCCCCTTGGCGGTCAGTTCCAGCAGCCGTTGCCGGCGGTCGCGGGTGCCCGGCTTTTGGGTGATATAGCCCTC
>JBAYSM010000019.1:0-28487 GCA_041676205.1 Rhodospirillaceae bacterium
ACGTGATGGCCTCGGGCGTCATCCCGCAGATTTCGGTGATCATGGGGCCGTGCGCTGGTGGCGCGGTGTATTCCCCGGCGATGACCGACATCATCGCCATGGTCAAGGACAGCAGCTACATGTTCGTGACCGGCCCGGACGTGGTCAAGACGGTCACGCACGAGGTCGTCACGGCCGAGGAGCTGGGCGGCGCGGTCACCCACACCGCCAAGTCCGGCGTGGCCGAGCTGGCGTTCGAGAACGACGTCGAGGCGCTGCTCCAGATCCGCCGCCTGATGGACTTCCTGCCCGCCAACAACCGCGAGAAGCCCCCCGTGCGGCCGACCGCAGACCCGGCCGACCGCGAGGACTTCTCGCTCGACACCCTCATCCCGAACAACCCCAACATGCCCTATGACATGAAGGAGTTGATCACCAAGGTCGTGGACGAGGGCGATTTCTATGAAATCGCGCCGGACTTCGCCAAGAACATCATCACCGGGTTCGCCCGCATGGAAGGCTCGACCATCGGCATCGTCGCCAACCAGCCGATGGTGCTGGCCGGGTGCCTGGACATCGATAGCTCCCGCAAGGCGGCTCGCTTCGTGCGATTCTGCGATGCCTTCAACATCCCGGTGGTGACGTTCGTGGACGTCCCCGGCTTCCTGCCCGGCACCACCCAGGAATACGGCGGCATCATCAAGCATGGCGCCAAGCTGCTGTATGCCTATGCCGAGTGCACGGTGCCCAAGGTCACCGTCATCACCCGCAAGGCTTATGGCGGGGCCTATGACGTGATGAGTTCCAAGCACCTGCGCGGCGACGTCAATTTCGCGTGGCCGACCGCCGAGATCGCGGTGATGGGGCCGAAGGGCGCGGTGGAGATCATCTTCCGCAGCGACATCGGCGACACCGCCAAGATCGCCGAGCGCACCGAAGAATACCGCAAGAAGTTCGCCAACCCCTTCGTGGCGGGCGCGCGCGGCTTCATCGACGACGTCATCATGCCCCACGGCACGCGGCGGCGCATCTGCCGGTCCCTGGCCATGCTGCGCGACAAGAAGCTGGAAAACCCGTGGAAGAAGCACGGCAACATTCCGCTCTGACCGCGGCGCCATAAGGTTTCGACACTGAGGACACAGAGGGAGGCACAGAGAACACAGAGAAGAAAGGGCACTCAGCGCGCTTGCGCGCAAAGCCGCCCTGGACTTTGGCGACGAGCCGTCCACCGCACCGCTCTCTCGGTGCCCTCTGTGTCTTCCTCTGTGTTCTCTGTGTCCCGACTTCACTTTCGACGCCCGAACGAGGGGACCACGTCAATGTTCGACAAGATTCTGATCGCCAACCGAGGCGAAATTGCCTGCCGCGTCATCAAGTCGGCGCGCAAGATGGGCATCAAGACCGTGGCGGTTTATTCCGAGGCCGACCGCGACGCGTTGCATGTGCAGATGGCGGACGAGAAGGTGCATATTGGCCCCGCGCCGTCCGCCCAGTCGTACCTGCTGATCGACCGTATCGTGCAGGCCTGCAAGGACACCGGCGCCCAGGCCGTGCATCCGGGCTATGGCTTCCTGTCCGAGAACAAGCTGTTCCAGCAGGCCTTGGCCAAAGAGGGCATCGCCTTCATCGGCCCCGACGCCCACGCCATCGAGGCGATGGGCGACAAGATCACCTCCAAGAAGCTGGCCGCCGAAGCGGGCGTGACCACCGTTCCTGGCTTCATGGGCATCATCAAGGACGCCGACGAGGCGGTGAAGATCGCCAGCCAGATCGGCTATCCGGTGATGATCAAGGCGTCGGCCGGCGGCGGCGGCAAGGGCATGCGCGTGGCCTGGAACGACGACGAGGCCCGCGACGGCTTCGAGCGGTCCACCTCCGAGGCGCGCTCGTCGTTCGGCGATGACCGGGTGTTCATCGAAAAGTTCATCGAACAGCCCCGCCATATCGAAATCCAGGTTCTGTCGGACGGCGAAAACTGCCTCTATCTGGCCGAGCGCGAATGCTCCATCCAGCGCCGTCACCAGAAGGTCATCGAGGAAGCCCCGTCGCCGTTCCTCGACGATGCGACCCGCAAGGCCATGGGCGAACAGGCCGTGGCGCTGTCCAAGGCGGTGCAGTACCGCTCGGCGGGTACGGTGGAGTTCATTGTCGACGCGCACCGCAATTTCTACTTCCTGGAAATGAACACCCGCCTGCAGGTCGAGCATCCGGTGACGGAACTGATTACCGGCATCGACCTCGTGGAATGGATGATCAAGATCGCCGCCGGCGAAAAGCTGACCATCAAGCAGGACGACGTGACCATCACCGGCTGGGCGCTGGAAAGCCGCATCTACGCCGAGGACCCGTACCGCAACTTCCTGCCCTCCACGGGCCGTCTGGTGCGCTATCAGCCTCCGGCCGAGAACGCCAACGTCCGCGTCGATACCGGCGTCTACGAGGGCGGCGAGATCTCCATGTTCTATGACCCGATGGTCGCCAAGCTGGTGACGTATGGGGCGGACCGCCTGGAAGCCATCTCTCACATGCGCACCGCGCTCGATGAGTTCTTCATCCGTGGCGTGTCGCACAACATCCCGTTCCTGGCGAGTCTTCTGGGCAAGCAGCGGTTCGTGGACGGTCGCTTGACCACCAACTTCATTGCCGAGGAATACCCCGACGGCTTCCACGCCAGCGACCTGCCACCTGAAGACCCCACCGCGCTGACCTGCGTGGCGGCCTTCATCCACCGTCTGGTGGTCGAGCGCGAGGCGATGATCTCCGACCAGATGGCCGGGCACGAGCGCATCGTCGGCGACGACTATGTGGTCAAGACCGGGCACGGCGCCTACACTGCGGTCAAGGTGACGCCGTCCCTGGATGCCTCGGGCTTCGAGGTCGAGATCGACGGCGTGGCCCACGCCGTGGAAAGCGACTGGTTCTTCGGGCAGGCCCTGTGGGAAGGCAGCGTGGACGGCCAGGACATGGTGGTCCAGATCGACCGCGACACCAATGGCATCGGCTACAAGCTGTTCCACCAGGGCGCGGTTGCTCCAGTTACGGTGTTTGAACCGATCGCCGCCCGCCTGGACGCCCTGATGCCGGTCAAGCAGGCCCCGGACATGAGCCGCTTCCTGCTGTCGCCCATGCCCGGCCTGCTGGTCGCCGTCAAGGTGATCGAGGGCCAGGAGGTCAAGGCCGGTGAAATGCTCGCGGTGGTCGAGGCCATGAAGATGGAAAACGTCCTGCGCTGCGAACGCGACGCCACGGTCAAGAAGATCCACACCAACGCCGGGGCCAGCCTGGCCGTGGATCAGATCATCATCGAGTTTGAATAAGCGAGGTTTGCCATGCACTTCCCCTTGCTGAGCGAAGCCTTCCCCCGGACCATGGCGGTCAAGATCTCCGCCGTGGTTCTGGGCACCCTGTTGTTGACCGCGTCGGCCAAGGTCCAGGTGCCGTTCTGGCCGGTGCCGATGACCATGCAGACCGCGGTCGTCCTCATCCTCGGCATGGCCTATGGCTGGCGCCTGGGTGCGGCCACCGTCGCGCTGTACCTGATGCAGGGCCTTGCGGGACTGCCGGTGTTCGCCGGTCCGCTGGCGGGTCCGGCGTACTTTGCCGGGCCGACGGGCGGCTATCTGGTCGGTTTCCTGGCCGCTGCCGTCGCGGTTGGGGTCTTGGCCGAGCGTGGCTGGGACCGCACCTGGGGCCGGGCCGCCGTTGCCATGGCCCTTGGCCACGCGGTGATCTTCGCCTTTGGCGTGGCGTGGCTGAGTGTCCTGTTCGGCGCGGAAAAGGCCATCGCCGTCGGGCTGGCTCCCTTCTGGGCCGCCACGCTTCTCAAGACCGCCCTGGGGGTCGTGGTGGTGAAGGCCGCCTGGACCCTGAACGAGCGCGGCGGGAAAGCCTGATGGACGATCTGCTCCAAGGGTACCGCCGGTTCCGCAGTGGCCGTTTCCCCGAGCAGCAGGCGAACTTCCTGAGGCTGGCCCGTGATGGGCAGGCCCCAGGCGCCATTATCATCGCGTGCTGTGACTCACGTGTTGACCCGCAGATGATCTTTGACGCCGCGCCGGGTGATCTGTTCATCATCCGCAACGTCGCCAATCTGGTGCCGCCGTACTCCCGCAACCGGGATTACCACGGCACCAGCGCGGCACTGGAGTTCGGCGTCGCGGTCCTGGAGGTCCCTAATATCGTCGTCATGGGACATGGCCGGTGCGGCGGCGTGCGCGCCCTGCTGGCATCCGAGGGCGAGGATGTGGGCGACTTCATCGGCCCGTGGATGAATATCGCCGACGCCGTGCGGCGGCGCCATCCGCGCCAGCCCGATGGCTCGGTCGATGCAAAGACCCTCATGGCGGCCGAGTTGGACGTCATCCGGGTGTCGCTCGCCAACCTGATGACCTTTCCGTTCGTGCGCGATCGGGTCAAGGCCGGGACCGTGAAGCTCCACGGCTGTTCGTTCGACGTCAGCCTTGGTCGCCTGCTGGTTCTCGACCCTGTCACCCAGGAGTTCACGCCCGCCGAAGATGACAGTACGCATCCGAACGGCTGAAGCGTTATGACAATAGGGGCGGCCTCCGGGAAATCGGAGGCCGCTTTTTACGTTTGGTGGCAAATACTTTCGCTGGCGCGGACGGCTGCCGCCAGCCTGGATCTTCGCTCCAGACCTCCCTTGTTCTCTTTAATTTAGAGCGTCGATCACGAGAAAGGCCGCTCCCTTGGGAGCGGCCTTTCCGGTCTTTGCGGTGCACGTGGTCTTAGCTGACCGCGCGGTTCCACCACCCACGGCGGGGCTTGGTTTCGCCCTCGGCGGGTTCGGCCTTGGGGGTCTCGATGGCCTCAACCGGCGCGGGGGCCGGAGCGGCTTCGGCGGGAGCCGGTTCCACAATGGGTTCCACAGCGGGTTCCACGGCGGGTTCCTCTGGGGTCGCTGCTTCAGCCGGTTCCTCGGCCTTCTTCGCGCGGGTGCGGCGGCGGGTGGGCTTTTCCTCGGCGGTATCGACGGTTTCGGTGGGTGCCGGGGCGGCCTTGGCGCGGCTGCGACGCTTCGGCTTTTCGGCCGGAACCGGAGCCGCTTCCGCTTCGACCACGACAGGGGGTTCAGCTTCGGCAACCGGAGCTTCTTCCACCGGGGAAGCCTCAGCCTCGGCCTCAGCCACAGCCACAGTCTCGGCCTCAACCTCAACCTCAGTCTCAACCTCAGCCTCGGCCACGGTCTCGACTTCGTCTTCGGCCTTCTTGCGGCGCACGCGCCGGCGCTTGGGTTTGGGGCCGGTGCTTTCTGCGGCTGCCACGGGGGTGACTTCGGCGGGCTGTTCGATGTCACCATCACCCTGGGGCGCTTCAGCCTCGGCCACGGCGGCTTCGGTGTCGCTCAGGATTTCGGTGGCATCGACGCCTTCACCGCTGCGCCGCCGACGGCGGCCGCCCCGGCGCGAGCGGCGACGACGCTTGCCCTCGTCGGCGGTGCTCTCGCCTTCGGTTTCCCCTTCGGCGGCGCCTTCGCCCTCGCCTTCGCCCTCGCCCTCGTCGGCACTGGCTTCGGCGGCGTCTTCGAGGACTTCTTCTTCGGCGCTCATGGTGCCTTCGGCCTGAGCCTCGCCGCCTTCGCCGGGACGCCGCCGACGCTTGCGCCGCTTGCGGCGCTTGCGGCCGTCGGCCTCGGTGGTGTCGGCAGTGGTTTCGGCGACCTCGGCCTTTTCCGCCACAACGACGTCTTCCTCGACCGCGACGTCTTCTTCGTCTTCGGCTTCGACCGGCAGGGGCTCGCGTTCAATGCCGACCGGCGGAGCCACGGTGCCCTTGACGCGGTCCATGCGGTAGTCCGGCGGGATCAGGCTGTCGTCGCCACGCAGGAACACCTGGAAGCCATGGCGGGCCTCGATATCGGCCAGGGCGGACCGCTTGTTGTTGAGGATGTACAGCGCTACCGACGTCGCCACGAACACGGTGATTTCGGTCGAGCGGCGGCGGACGCCTTCTTCCTCGATCACGCGCAGAATGTGCATGGAGGCGCTTTCGACCGAGCGCACCATGCCCGCCCCGGCGCAATGCGGGCAGGTCTCGAAACTGGTTTCCATCAACGATGGGCGCAAACGCTGGCGCGACAGTTCCAGCAGACCGAAGTGGCTGATGCGGCCCATCTGGATGCGCGCGCGGTCCTGCTTGAGCGCGTCCTTGAGACGACGTTCGACCTGGGCGTTGTTGCGTGACTCCTCCATGTCGATGAAGTCGATCACGATCAGGCCCGCAAGGTCACGCAGACGAAGCTGGCGGGCGATCTCGTCGGCCGCTTCCAGATTGGTCTTGATCGCCGTTTCCTCGATGTGGCGTTCCTTGGTGGAACGGCCCGAGTTGACGTCGATGGCGACCAGCGCCTCGGTCTGGTTGATGACGACGTAGCCGCCGGACTTGAGCTGTACGGTCGGGCTGTGCATGGCGTCAAGCTGGCTGTCCACCTGATAGCGGTGGAACAGGGGCATCACCCCATCACGGTACGGCTGGACTTTCTTCGCGTGGCTGGGCGTCATGACCTTCATGAAGTCCTTGGCGGCGCGATAGCCCTCGTCGCCGTCCACCAGCACTTCCTCGATGTCCGAGGAATAGATGTCGCGGATGGCGCGCTTGATGAGGTTGGCTTCTTCGTGGATCAGGGCCGGAGCACGCGATTGCAACGTGGTATCACGGATCTGGGTCCAGGTGCGGGTCAGGTAGTCGTAGTCCCGCTTGATTTCGACCTTCGACCGTTCCTGACCGGCGGTGCGCAGGATGACGGCCATGGACGGCGAAACGTCCAGGTCGGCCATAATTTCCTTGAGGCGGCGGCGGTCCTGGACATTGGTGATCTTGCGCGATACGCCGCCACCCTTGCCGGTGTTGGGCATCAGCACGCAGTAGCGCCCGGCCAGGCTCAGGTACGTGGTCAGGGCCGCGCCCTTGTTGCCGCGCTCCTCCTTGACCACCTGCACCAGCATGATCTGCCGGCGCTTGATGACTTCCTGGATTTTGTAGTTGCGGATGTTGCGGTTGCGGGCGCGCGGGGCCATGTCCTCGGCTTCGTCGCCGCCGACCGTTTCCACGCCATCGCTGTCGTCGTCGTCATCGTCCGCGCCGTTTTCGGCCTGTTCGGCCATCAGCGCCTGACGGTCGGCGACCGGGATTTGATAGTAGTCGGGGTGGATTTCGCTGAACGCCAGGAACCCGTGCCGGTTGCCGCCGTAATCGACGAAAGCAGCCTGCAAGGACGGTTCTACGCGAATGATCTTGGCGAGGTAGACGTTTCCCTTGAGCTGCTTTTTCGTGGACGTTTCGACGTCGAGCTGTTCAAGCCGGGTGCCGTTCACGACGACAACCCGAGTTTCCTCGGGGTGCGTCGCGTCGATGAGCATACGCTTGGCCATATAACGTGTATCTCCGTGTCGCCACGCCGCGGGCGCGCAAGGCGATCAACCGCGGGTGCGAAGTCATGCCAGCGAGGCCGGCGGCGCCGCACGCGGATGAAAGCATGCCTGACACGTCACCAGCGCCGCGCGAGGCGGTGGCGGTGAACGGGAAATATGCATCTGTCATGCCGAGGGGCTGCACGTCTGAGCCTCGAATACGAGTGTACTGTTTGTGGGTCGCCGTATTGGCGTCGAATAGGGCCACCAGAGTTGCTCGACCGCGACTCCGTCACGTGACGGGGATGGGCCGGACATCCGGCGCGTCTCCTGCCGATGCCATCGGTCCCAACATCAACATGCAAGGCCCGAGGAGGGGAAGAAGGGCAGCGCGCGAGTGCGCTGGCGGCGGAAATTCGCACAGCCACCATACCGTTGCCGCCGACAATCCACAATGGTTGTTTCTGTCTAATGCCGCCCGGCGGCAGGCCGGCTGTTCTTGCACTGCAAACCCGTTTGCGCGAAACTGGCCGTAATCGAAAAGTATTGCGACGCTGCATGGTGAGTAGAGAGATGAACGGGCCGAAGGGCAGGCCCCAGGGGAATGACCCCTCTGGTGATGACGGGCTGGCGCGGTTGGTGGGCCGCCCGCTGGCGCGTCGCGGCGTGCTCGCGGGCATGGTCTGTGCGGTTGGCGGCCTGATGTGGTCGGGCACGGCGTCGGCGCTGAGTGCGCTCGGCGTGCGACTGGGCGACCATGGTGGCTTCGTGCGGGTCGTGCTCGATCTTTCCGAGGCAGTACCTTTCAGCCTGTTCACTTTGGCCGATCCTTATCGTGTGGTCATCGACCTGCCGGAGATGGAGTGGGCGTTCCGCGAGCAGGGCGTGTTCGGCGGCAACGGCATGGTGCAGGCGGTGCGGTACGGCCTGTTCGCGCCCGGCAATTCGCGCATCGTACTGGACCTCGGGCGGCCTGCCGCCGTGCGCAAGGCGTTCGTGCTGCCGCCGGGCGACGGGACCGGCTGGCGCTTTGTCCTTGATCTGGCAGAAACGTCCCCGGCCGAGTTTCTCCGCGTCGCCGGTCCGGGCCATCGCACCGGCAGCCCCGACTGGAAGGGCGTCGACGCCCGGCCGCAGCCGCAGGAAGTGGCCATCCAGGTGCCCGAGGACCCACGCAACCTGCCCAACCGCAAGCCGGTGATCGTGATCGACCCCGGTCACGGCGGCGTGGACCCTGGCGCGGTCGGCGTGTCAGGTGTGTACGAAAAGAACATCACGCTGGCGGCGGCGCGCGAATTCCGGGCATTGCTGGAGGCATCGGGCCGTTACACCGTCCACCTGACCCGCGACCGAGACGTATTCCTGCGCCTGCGCGACCGCATCGCGGTGGCCCGCCGCCATGGTGCCGACCTGTTCGTGTCGATCCATGCGGACTCGATCAAGAACCCCAAGGTTCGCGGGCTGTCGGTCTACACATTGTCTGAAAATGCCTCGGACGGCGAGGCGCACGCCCTGGCGGAATCGGAAAACAAGGCCGATATCATCGCGGGCATCGACCTGTCGCATGAGAGCGTCGAAGTCACCAACATCCTGATCGATCTGGCCCAGCGCGAGACGATGAACCTGTCGGCCCGCATGGCCCAGACCATCGTCGGCGAACTGAAACGCGAAACCACGCTGCTGCCGCGATCGCATCGCTTTGCCGGGTTCGCGGTGCTCAAGGCGCCGGATGTGCCTTCGGTGCTGGTCGAACTCGGGTATCTGTCGAACGCCGACGAAGAACGGTTGCTGCGCACCGCGACATACCGCGAAAAGTTGGGCCGGGCCTTCGTGCGGTCACTGGACAATTATTTCGATGCGAAACAAAAGGCCAGCCGCTAAACCTGCCAAACTTCCGCTTCATAATGCGGCCATCATTGGTCCGTATCAGACGGCAGCCTCTCCGGGATGCCGCAAGACCGCCGTAACGCCCGACCACCCGAACGCCCGGCGAATTCCGCAGAACACTCCTATAGGGGCCTTAACGCCGTCATGCTCAGGTTTCTGGTAATCACCCTCAGTGTCGTCTTCCTGCTGGCTGTGGCCGGCGTGGGGGCGGTGGGCTATGTGTTCTGGCACTTCGGGCGCGGGCTGCCGGATTATCGCCAACTGGCTGACTACGAGCCTCCGATAACGACGCGGCTGTATGCCGGGGATGGCCGCCTGATTACCGAATATGCCACGGAGCGGCGTGTGTTCATGCCGTTGGACGCCATCCCGCGCCCGGTGATCGCCGCCTTCCTGTCGGCCGAGGACAAGTCGTTCTTCACCCATCCGGGCCTGGACTTCCAGGGTCTGGCGCGGGCGGTCCTCACCAACATCAAGAACATCGGCGACAACCGCCGTCCGGTTGGCGCCTCGACCATCACGCAGCAGGTCGCCAAGAATTTCCTGCTGACCAACGAAGTATCCTTCGACCGCAAGATCAAGGAAGCCATCCTCGCGTTGCGGATCGAGCAGACCTTTTCCAAGGAACACATTCTCGAACTGTATCTGAACGAGATCTATTTGGGCTTTGGGTCCTACGGTGTCGCGGCGGCGGCCATGAACTACTTCAACAAGTCGCTCGATCAGTTGACCCTGGCAGAGGTCGCCTATCTGGCCGCCTTGCCCAAGGCGCCGAACAACTATCACCCCATCCGCCGCCTCGACGCCGCGCTGGAGCGCCGCAACTGGGTCATCGGGCGGTTGCGCGACGACGGCTACATCACCGCCGAGCAGGCCGCCGAAGCGCGCCAGGAACCGCTGGCCGTGCGGTCGCGCGATGAAACGGAATATGTGCGCGGCGGGGGGTACTTTGCCGAGGAAGTGCGCCGGGAACTGGTCGGGACGTTTGGCGAAAAGACGTTGTACGAGGGCGGTCTTGCCGTGCGCACGACCCTGGAGCCGCACCTTCAGTCTTTCGCGAACAAGGCGCTGATGTCGGGTCTGATCGAGTACGACCGCCGCCATGGGTGGCGCGGCCCGGTCGCCACAGTCGCCCCCGGCACCGAATGGATCAAGGCCATGGCCGCGCTGCCCCGCCCCGAGGGCGCGCCCGAGACCTGGGTGATGGCAACGGTGCTGCAAGTCTCGGCGACCGAGGCGCAGATCGGCCTGCCGTCTGGCGTTTCCGCCAAAATTCCGTTTGCCGAGCTGAAATGGGCGCGGCCCTGGCGGGAGGGGCAGCGGTTCGGGGCGAACCCGCAAAAGGCCACCGATGTTCTCAAGCCCGGCGATATCGTGCTGGTCGAGGAAGTGACCAAGAGCGAGGACGGCAAGGCGTCCTACGCGGCAGGAACCACATTCGCCCTGCGCCAGATCCCCGACGTCAACGGCGCGTTGGTCGCGCTGGACCCGCACACGGGCCGCGTGCTGGCGATGGCCGGCGGCTTCTCTCAGGAAATGTCGCAGTTCAACCGCGCGACCCAGGCCTTGCGTCAGCCCGGTTCCGCATTGAAGCCGTTCGTCTATCTGGCGGCGCTGGAGAATGGCTACACACCGTCCACCCTGGTACTGGATGCGCCGTTCGTCTACGACCAGGGACCGGGCTTGCCGAAGTGGAAGCCCAAGAACTATTCCGGCGAATATTACGGCCCGACCACCCTGCGCATCGGGCTGGAGGCATCGCGTAACCTGATGACCGTGCGGCTGGCGCAGGCTGTTGGCATGAACAAGGTGGCGGAAAAGGCCAAGACCTTCGGCATCGACCCCAACTTCCCGAACCTCCTGGCTGCTTCGCTGGGGGCCGGTGAGACCACCGTGATGCGCATGACCACGGCCTATGCCATGCTGGCCAATGGCGGGCGCCGTATTAATCCGACCCTGATCGACCGCATCCAGGACCGCCACGGGGCGACCGTCTACAAGCATGACGCGCGGCCGTGCGAGGGTTGCGCCAACGTGTTCTGGACCGGCCAGCCCATGCCGGCCTTGCCCGACGTGCGCGAACAAATCGCCGATGCGCGCTCGGTTTATCAGATCGTCCATATCATGGAAGGTGTGGTCGAGCGCGGGACGGCGCGCCGCCTGAGCGCGCTGGGCGTGCCGATGGCCGGCAAGACCGGCACCACCAACGACAGCATCGACGCTTGGTTCGTCGGCTTCACGCCCGATTTGGTGGTCGGCGTGTTTGTCGGCTTTGACGAACCCAAGTCGTTGGGGGCGCGCGAAACGGGGTCGTCGGTGGCCCTGCCGATTTTCCAAACCTTCATGAAGGATGCTCTCAAGGATACGCCGGTCCGCCCGTTCAGCGTGCCGCGCGGTATCCAGCTAGTGCGCGTCAACCATGAAACCGGCCGTATTGCCATGCCGGGCGATACCAAGGTCATCGTGGAGGCGTTCAAGTCCGGCAACGTGCCGGTCGCTACGGCAGCCCAGGTTCTCGACGGGTCCGCTCCGTTCGATTTTTCGGCCGGAGACGATGACGGGGCGACGGTGGTGATTGACGGGGAGAGCGGGTTGCCAGACCTGAGCGCCGGCCCCCCCGTACGCACCATGGCTCCCGCCCGGCAGGAAGCGCCGCGGGCGGGCGGACTTTATTGATGAGAGCAAGGCGGGTTGAGCCGGCCGCCCGTTTGTCCTAAAACGGCCCCCGAATTCAGACGCTAGAGGAAGTCCCATGCGCGCCGAAGCGGAATCCATCACCCATGAGATCAGGCAGGCGATGACCCTGCTGAGGAGGCATCTTTGACTGGGAGCCTGCTCTCCTTCGTCTCGATGAACTGAACGCCCAGTCCGAGGACCCCAACCTGTGGAACGATCCTGCCAAGGCGCAAAAGCTGATGCAGGAACGGAACCACCTGGAGCATGCCATCACCGGCTATCGCCAGTTGGAAGGCAGCCTGGACGACGCCATCACCCTGATCGAACTCGGCGAGGCCGAGGGCGACGAGGACACCGTTGCCGAAGGCATGGCCCAGCTCAAGGAACTCCAGGCCGAAGCCGCCAAGCAGCAGCTTGAAACCCTGTTGTCCGGTGAAGCCGACAGCAACGACTGCTTCCTGGAAATCAACGCCGGCGCCGGCGGGACCGAGGCTCAGGATTGGGCCTTGATGATGCTGCGCATGTACACGCGCTGGGCCGAGGCGCATAAATACAAGGTGGAAATCGTCGAAGAAAGCGGCGGTGAAGAAGCGGGCATCAAGTCCGCGACGCTTCAGGTCACGGGCCACAACGCTTATGGCTGGCTGAAGACGGAAAGCGGCGTTCACCGACTGGTGCGCATTTCGCCCTACGACAGTTCGGCGCGGCGTCATACTTCGTTCAGTTCGGTGTGGGTCTATCCGGTGGTTGATGACTCCATCACCATCGACGTCAATCCCGCCGACTGCCGCATCGACACCTATCGCGCGTCGGGCGCTGGTGGGCAGCACGTCAACCGGACTGATTCCGCCGTCCGTATCACCCACTTGCCGTCAGGTATCGTGGTGGCCTGTCAGGCCGAGCGGTCGCAGCACAAGAACCGCGATACAGCCTGGAAGATGCTGCGCGCCCGCCTGTACGAAGCGGAATTGCAACGCCGCGAGGCCGAGGCTCAGGCCCTGGCCGACAGCAAGACGGACATCGGCTGGGGCCATCAGATCCGGTCCTACGTCCTGCAACCGTATCAGATGGTCAAGGATCTGCGGACGGGCGTGGAAACGTCGGACACCGGCGGAGTGCTGGACGGCGATCTCGATCAGTTCATGTCGGCCTCGCTGGCGTCCCGCATCCAGGGTAGCGCCGACAAGGAAGACGCATAATCGTGCCGGGCGGCGGGCTGGGCGTCCTGACGACCCTGGTCGCTATTCTGGCTGTCGCCTATGGTGTGGTGTTCCTGGCGCTGTACGGCCTGCAGCGCGCAATGATCTTCAAGCCCGACCGTTCGACGCCATCGCGTCAGGCGGTCGGGCTTGATGTCATGAGGGATGTGGTTCTGCACACGGCCGACGGCTTGGAGCTTGGCGCGTGGTACAGCCCGCCGCAGCCGGGCCGCCCGACGGTGCTGTATTTCCATGGCAATGCTGGCAACCGGGGTTGGCTCGCTCATAAGGCGGGGCCGTACCTTGCTGATGGATATGGCCTGCTGCTGCCCGACTATCGCGGCTACGGCGGCAATCCAGGCGTTCCGACCGAGGACGGTCTGCGGGCCGATGCGCGCGCCGCCGTGGAGTTCCTGCGCAGCGAGGGGGCCGAGCCTGCCCGCGACGTCATCTATCACGGCGAGAGCCTGGGCAGCGGCGTGGCGGCGTGGCTGGCCTCGGTCGAGCCGCCGCGCGCCTTGGTGATGGAGGCGGCGTTCACCTCCGTCCCGGCGCTGGCGGCGCGGCAGTATCCCTGGCTGCCGACGCGAGTCGCCGTACGCGACCGCTTCACCTCAATTCGCCGGGTGCGCTCCATCACCGTGCCGACACTGTTCGTGCACGGGGTGAATGATGGCTTGGTGCCGGTTGATCATGCCCGCTCGCTGTTCCAGGCATCGGCGGCGCGCGTCAAGGATCTGCACATTCTGCCCGGAGGCCTCCATGCGGATCTGTACGACCATGGGGCGGACCGTCTGATCTTGCAGTGGTTGAGCGGCCTTCAGGACTATTGACGGCAATCTTAGCGGGCGCATACTGGCGAGGCTTACTGCTTTCTCTGCCACAGGTGATGCCATGACTTCGGTATCCGGCATATCCAGCGCGCGTCCATTCACTCTGCCCAAGCCTGTCGTGGTGGTTGCGGACGGAGTGAAGGAAGCCCCCGCCAAATCCGAACCGACCCTTTTGTCCGCCTGGGAAAAGACCCATCGCGAGATGCAGGAAAAGTTCATGAGCGATCGCCTGGCGACGGTGGAGAAAATCACCAGCGCGTTGACGCCGCTGATCGTCGGCGCCCGGACCGGCGCGACGGCCCGGTCCTTGGCTGGCACCCTGGAGTTTCTGGCCCACGAGACGCGCGACATCGTGCGCACCATGGGCCGCGAACTGGACCGCCAAAGCACCTTGTCCGACAGGGGCGAGGGCGCTGTTTCTTCCCGCTTTTACGACCTGATGGAGCAGGCCGGGCGCAGCCTGCAACGCACCACCGGGATGCTTCTCGCGGTAGGTGGTTCGGACGAAACGCCGCTGCCCGGCCGGAAATCCGCCCGCGACATCGCTGCCGATGCCGCGACTCCCTTATTGAGCGCCTGGGATGAACTCGGCAGCCTGTCGCTACGCTTTGGTGCCATGAATATCCCTCGTCTGGACATCCGGGCCTGAGCCTCCACGCGGTTCACGTTACGGCTTGATCTCGATCGGCGTGCCGTCGGGGATGCGGGACCACAGTTCTTCGATTTCTGAATTGGTGACGGCGATGCAGCCGTCGGTCCAGTCGCCGTCGCGGTGGATGGCGAGCGCCTTGGCGTGGTCAACGCCCTTGGGTAAGCCGTGGATGACGATGTCGCCGCCAGGGTTGACCCCGCGTTGCGAAGCTCTCACTCGGTCCCACGGTTCGGGGTAGGAGATCGCCAGGGAGCGGTGGAACCGGCTGTCGGGATTGCGCCCGATGATCCAGTACATCCCCTCGGGCGTCCTCTTGTCGCCTTCCTGCTGCTTGGTGCCGACTGGGTTGAGGCCAAGGCGGATGGTATATTGGCCGATGACCTCGCGGTTGCGCCACAGGGTCATGCGGCGCGCGGCTTTTTCAACCAGCACATAGTCGGCCTGCACAGCGACCACTGGGGGCGCGGGCGTGGGCGAGGCCGTGGCCGCGCTGCAAACCGCGATCACCAGGGCAAGGGCAACAAAGATACTGCGCATGGTCGGTCCGCTCCCATCAGCGAACCGACACCATAGGCGGGGGCTTTCTAACGTCTGGTAAATGGTACCGTCGTTACTTCGTCTTCCAGCCCGCCTTGCTGAACGCATCGGCCAGCGAGCCGGGGGATTCGACCTTGGGCTTGGCCTGCATCTTGGCTGGAGCAGGCGCGGCGCTGCGGGGAGCGGCGGAGCGGGGGCGGTCTTCCTTGGCGCCGGGCTGTTCGGACATGCGGCGGGTCAGGCTGATGCGCTTGCGCGGGATATCGACCTCCAGAACCTTGACGGTCACGACGTCGCCCGCCTTGACCACTTCGCGCGGGTCCTTGACGAACTTGTCGGCCAGCGAGGAGACGTGGACCAGGCCGTCCTGGTGAACGCCGATGTCCACGAAGGCCCCGAAATTGGTGACGTTGGTCACGGTGCCTTCGAGGATCATGCCCGGTTGCAGGTCGGAGATCTTCTCGACGCCTTCCATGAAGGTGGCGGTCTTGAACTCCGGCCGGGGGTCACGGCCGGGCTTTTCCAGTTCCTTGAGAATGTCGGTCACGGTCGGCAGGCCGAAGTTTTCGTCCACAAAGTCAGCGGCCTTCAGGCTGCGCAGCGTGGTGACGTCGCCGATCAGGCTGGCGATGTTGGTGTTGACGGCCTTCATGATGCGCTGGACCACCGGATAGGCTTCGGGGTGCACTGCCGAGGCGTCGAGAGGTTCGGTGCCGCCGCGAATGCGCAGGAAACCCGCCGCTTGCTCGAATGTCTTGGGGCCAACGCCCGCGACCTTGAGGATTTCCTTGCGCGAACGGAACGCGCCGTGGGCATCGCGGTGGGCCACGATGTTGCGCGCCACGCTGTCGCCCACGCCCGCCACGCGGGCCAGCAGCGGGGCCGAGGCGGTATTGACGTCCACCCCGACCGCGTTCACGCAATCCTCGACCACGCCGTCAAGGGCGCGGTCCATCTTGGCCGGGCTGACGTCGTGCTGGTACTGGCCGACGCCGATGGCCTTGGGCTCGATCTTGACCAGTTCGGCCAGCGGGTCCTGAAGGCGGCGGCCGATGGAGGCCGCGCCGCGCAGGGACACGTCCACATCCGGCATTTCCTGCGCCGCGAAGGCCGAGGCTGAATAGATCGACGCCCCGGATTCACTGACCACCACCTTGGTCATGCCAAGGTCCTTGGCCCGCTTGATGAGGTCGATGGCGAGCTTGTCGGTCTCCCGGCTGGCCGTGCCGTTGCCGATGGAGATCAACTCGACCTTGTGCTTGCGGCACAGCCCCTCAAGGGTGTTGAGGCTCTGCTCCCACTGGCGGGCCGGTTCGTGCGGATAGATGGTGGCGATATCGACCAGCTTGCCGGTGGCATCCAGCACGGCCACCTTCACCCCGGTCCGATAGCCCGGATCGAGCGCGAGCGTCGGCCGCGCGCCGCCGGGGGCGGCCAGCAGCAGGTCGCGCAGGTTGGCGGCGAACACCCGGATGGCCTCCTCCTCGGCCGCTTCGCGCAGGCGTCCCATGAGGTCCATTTCGATGTGCAGGGCGAGTTTCACGCGCCACGTGAACCGCACCACCTCGGCCAGCCACTTGTCGGCGGCGCGGCCCTTGTCGATGATGCCGAAGCGGTGGGCCACCTTGCGTTCGCCAGGGCCGGCCTCGCGCGGGCTGGCCGGGTCTTCGGGGTGGACCAGGGCGAGGCGCAGGGCGCCTTCCTCGCGGCCACGGAACATGGCGAGCGCGCGGTGGCTCGGCGTGGTCTTGATCGGCTCGCGGTGGTCGAAATAGTCGCGGAACTTGGCCCCGGCGGTTTCCTGGCCCTCCACCACGGCAGAGGTCAGGACGCCTTCGCTCCACAGGAATTCGCGCAAGGCTCCGACCAGTTCGGCGTCCTCGGCAAAGCGTTCCATGAGGATTTGCTTGGCCCCGTCCAGGGCGCTGGCGGCATCGGGCACGGCCTTGATGTCGCCGTCCTCGGGCCGCAGGTACTTGGCGGCCTCGGCCTGCGGGTCCAGGGTGGGGTCGGCGAACAGGGCGTCGGCCAGCGGCTCCAGGCCCTGTTCCTTGGCGATCTGGGCCTTGGTGCGGCGCTTGGGCTTGTAGGGGAGGTAGATGTCCTCCAGCCGCGTCTTGGTGTCGGCCTCAAGGATCTGGGCGCGCAGGGCGTCGGTCAGCTTGCCCTGTTCGTCAATGGACTTGAGGATGGCGCCGCGCCGGTCCTCCATCTCCCGCAGATAGCGCAGGCGCTCCTCCAGCGTGCGAAGCTGGGTGTCGTCCAGGCCGCCGGTCACTTCCTTGCGGTAGCGGGCGATGAACGGCACGGTCGCCCCGCTGTCGAGCAGTTCGACGGCGGCGATGACCTGGGCTTCGCGGGCGGCGAGTTCCTGGGCGAGAATGGCGGAGATGGACTTCATGGAGGCGGACAACCGGACTGTTGAAGGGGGGCGGAGACTATACGCGCTCGTCGGGGGCTGTCGAGGCATCCTCGATCAGCGGCGCGGGCTTGTAGCCGACCGCGCGGGCCAGCAGGCTGCCGGTGATGTCGATCAGGCGGTCGTTGTAGTAGGCGGCGGCTTGGTTGTACTGCGCGCTGGCCGCTGCCAGGGCGTCGGGCGCGGCGCCGGTGCCGAGCGCTTCCAGGTCCTGCCAGCAGGCCTCCACATCCTTGCGCGCCCCGACGAGGCGGTAAAATGCGACAGCCGTATGCAGCAGAACGCCGGTCGTCACCCCGAGAATAAAGACGTCGATGCCGTCCATGGCCGGTTCTCCTATAGGGTGTCGAGCGCGCGGCGGATGCCCACGGTGGCGCGGTCAAGCTCGGCATCGGTGACGCAGTAGGGCGGCAGCAGGTAGACCACGTTGCCGAGCGGCCGCAGAAGCAGCCCGTCACGGCTGAAGCTCTCGCGCAGGCGGGGCGCGACGGCGGAGGCATAGCCGCTGTCGCCCGCCTCCACGTCGAACGCCGCGACGGTGCCGCGCACGCGGGGGCGGGCCACGCGGGGGTGGGCGGCAAGCTCGGCCAGGGCGGCGCGGTGGTGGGCCTCGATCCCCGCCCGGCGGGCGGCGCAGGCGGGGGTGTCCAGCAGGTCGAGCGAGGCCAGCGCGGCGGCGCAGCCCAGCGGATTGGCGGTGAACGAATGGCCGTGCAGGAACGCCTTGTCCACGCCGTCGCCGAGGAAGGCATCATGCACGGCATCGGTGGTCACGGTCAGGGACATCGGCAGGAACCCGCCGGTCAGGCCCTTGGACAGACACACGAAATCGGGCGTCGCGCCGACTTCCAGGCAGGCGAACAGGCTGCCGGTGCGGCCGAACCCGGTCATCACCTCGTCAAAGATCACCAGTACCCCGGCGGCCTTGAGGCGCTCCACCACGGCCCGCAGCCATTGGGGGCTGTGCATGTGCATCCCGATGGCGCCCTGCACCAGCGGTTCGATGATGGCGGCCACGGTGTGCCCGCCGTGGGCGGCGAGGTGGCTGTCCAGGGCCTCCAGCGCGGCGGCTTCCTTGGCCTCGACGTCGGGATCGTCCAGCCATGTGGCGGGCACCGGCAGGATATCGACCGGGAACAGCATCTCCCGCCACGCATCGAAGTAGTGCGAGGACACGCCCGCCGACATGGCCCCCACGGTGTCGCCATGGTATCCGCCGTCGAACGCCAGATAGCGGGTGCGGGCGGTGTCGCCTTGGTTCCGGTGGCATTGCAGCGCGGCCTTGAGCGCCACTTCCACGGCGGTCGAGCCGTTGTCGGAAAAGAACACGCGGTTCAGCGGGTCGGGCAGCAGCCCGCAGATGCGTGCGGCCAGCCGTGCGGCGGGTTCGTGGGTGAACCCGGCGAAGATCACTTGTTCGAGCTTCGCGGCCTGCTCGGCCACCGCCTGCACGACGGCGGGATGGGCATGGCCGTGCAGCGTCACCCACCACGAGGAGATCAAATCGAGGATCACCGACCCATCCGCCGCGACCAGTTCGGTGCCCTGGCCCGACACGACCAGCGGCGGTTCGGGGGCCGTGGCGGCCTGGGTGAACGGGTGCCAGACGTGGCGGCGGTCCAGGCGCAGCAGGTCGTCGGGCGTCATGGCAGAAGTCCTTTTATGTCCAAATCCAGTGCCGCGTCGCCCAGCGTTTGGGGCGTCAGCGGGGTAAGCGGCGGGATCTGTCCGATGATCCGTACCGCTCCGAAATGCGCGATAGCCGCCCGGTTGCGCGGTTTGTCCGGGCCGATCAGCACCACGCCCGCCACGGTCAGCCCCCGATTTCGCAGGGCCGCCAGGGTCAGCAGGGTGTGGTTGATGGTCCCCAGCCCCGACCGTGCGACCACCACCACCGGCAGGTTCAGGCGCTCCATCAGGTCGATCATCAGGGCGTCGTCATTGAGCGGTACCAGCACGCCGCCCGCACCCTCGACCACCAGCGGCCGATCGCAGGGCGGCAGGGTGAAGTCGGCGAGCGCAATGGTCCGCCCCTCGAGAGCCGCCGCTTGATCGGGCGATAGGGGCGCGGCAAAGGCGTGGCGCGGCGCAAGGATACGCTCGGGCGGCAGGGCGGCCAGATGGGCCACGGTGCCGCTGTCGCCGTCGGGCAGGTCGTCGGTGCCGCTCTGCACTGGCTTCCAGTACGCGGCGTCCAGGGCAAGGACCAAGGCGGCGCTGGCGATGGTCTTGCCGACGTCGGTGTCGGTGCCGGTGACGAAGATGCCGCGCGTCATAGGGGCTTCCTGCGGATGCCGTGCAGGACGTGATAGGTCGCGGCGAACCCGCGCATTCCGGCTTGGCGCATGACCCGGCGCAGGGTTCCGGGCGACGTGGGGCGGGTGCCTTTCTGCCCGATGTGCGCGCCCAGGCTCTTGAGGTCCTGAAGGAATGTCAGGGCGGAACTGCTCTCGGCCTGATGCCAGGTTTCCACCACCTCGGCCCCGTCGCCGAACCAAGCGCCATAGGTCGCCGCGTCGGGATAGACCGGAGTGGCCGGGGCAACGCCGCAGGCTTCGCATGCCGCCCGCCACTCGGAAAACGTCTGTGCGCCCAGGGTCGAGACGGCCAGGAACCCGCCGGGCCGGACCAATGCCCACAGCCCTTCCAGCGCGGCGGGCAGGTCGGTGAACCACTGCGCGGCCATGGACGAGCACACCAGATCGAAACTTTCGGGCGGCAGGTCGGGGTGCTCGCCGTCCATGACGCGCGCCTCGAACCGCGGCTGGTTGGCGAAGCGCCGCTCGCAGGCCCACACCATTTCGGTGGCGATATCGGTCGCCAGCCACCGCGCGCCGGGCAGGCAGGGCAGCAGGCTCGCGGTCAGGAACCCGGTCCCGCAGCCGATCTCCAGCACGCTCGGCCGGTCGGGCAGGGGGGCGAGCGCGAGGCGGCGGGAAAGCTCATGGGCCACCGCCCACTGTACCCGGCCGATGCGGTCGTAGTCTTCGGCCGCCGTGCCGAACGCAGCGGCGACGCGGCTTTTCCAGGCCTCGGTCATGGCAACGCCTCCGCGATGGCCGCAGCCACCGCCTGGGGATGAGTGAGCGGCAGCAGGTGCCCGCCGTCAAGCCAGTGCACGCCCGCGCCAAAGGCCGCCGTCGTCATGGCCGGGGGCACGATGGGGTCCGCCGCGCCTGCGATGATGGAGAGAGGGCGGCCGGGCAGGGCGGTGCGCCCGTCGCCGCTGCGCAAAAGCTCCAGGCCCCAGGCGAGGCGGTCGCGGTCGGGCGTGCCAGGGGCCGGTCCGGCCTCGCACCGGGCGCGGAAGGCATCGACCACTTCGGCCGGAGCCTCGGCCAGCCGCCGGGCCATGCGCTCGACCATGCGCGGGGGCACGCCGGCTGGGAAGTTGGGCGCGGCGGTGAAGCGGGGAAAGCCGTTGACCAAAACCAGCCGGTCGCCCAGATCGGGCCGCTCGGTCAGCAGCCACAGCGCGCCGAGGGAATGGCCGACGGCCACCTCCACATGGTCGGGGATCGCGGTCGCCCCGCCGAAGAATCCCAGGTCGATGGCTTGCGCCTCAACGGGCAGCTCGGCGCGCACGCCGTCCCACAGGCTCGCGTCAAAGCCCCAGCCGTGGACCAGCAGGATCATGGCCGGACCTCCGCCAATGCGGCAATCACCGTGTCAATGTCGGCATCCGTGTGGGCGGCCGACAACGACAGGCGCAGGCGGCTGGTGCCCGGCGGAACGGTCGGCGGGCGGATGGCGATGGCGAGGATGCCTGCGGCCTCCAGCCGGGACTGTGCTTTGAGCGCGGTTGCCTCGTCGCCCAGCACGGCGGGCACGATGTGGGTGGTCGAGGCTAGCGTGTCGATGCCGTTGGCGTTCAGGGCACCGCGCACCCGCTCGGCATGGGCCAGCACGCGGGCGCGTTCGGCATCCAGGTCGGGCAGCAGGTCCAGTGCGGCATCAATGACGCCCAGAACCGGCGGCGGCAGGGCGGTCGAGTAGATGAACGCGGCGCACCGGCTGACCAGCCAGTCCCGCACCGTGCGCGAACAGGCGATATAGGCTCCGAACCCGCCCAACGCCTTGCCAAAGGTGCCCATCACCAGATCGACCCGGCCGCGCACGCCATGTTCGGCGCAGAGGCCCGCGCCGTGGGGGCCGAGGACGCCGGTGGCGTGGGCTTCGTCCACATACAAAAAGGCCCCGAACTGCTCGGCCAGATCGGCCAGCCCGCCGAGGTCGGCGCGGTCGCCGTCCATGCTGAACACGCTCTCGGTGATGATGAAGCGGGGGCCGTGGGTGGCGGCATCGCGGCGCAGCAGGTCGGTCAGATGGCCCAGGTCGTTGTGGCGGAACCGGATCTGGCGCACGCCCGCCGTCTGAAGGCCTTCGTGCATGGAGGCGTGGTTGAGCCGGTCAGTGTAAACAAGCGGCGTGCCGCCGGTCGCCTCGCTGCCGGTCAGGGCGGCCAGCACTCCGGCATTGGCCTGGAACCCCGAGTTGAAGATCAGCGCGGACTCGGTGCCTTTCAGGGCGGCAAGACGGTCCTCAAGCTCAGCATGGAGGGAGAACGTGCCGCACACCAGCCGGGACGCGGTGGCGCCGGTGCCGAACCGTTCGGTCCACTCCATGGCGCGCGCAATCAGGGCCGGATGGCGGGCCAGACCCAGGGTGTCGTTGGAGGCCAGATTGATCAGCGCCCGGCCGTCGCGCTCCACCATGCCGGGGTGGGCGCCGCGCGGAACCACGGGGCGCAGCACGCGCCGTCGCCCCGCCGCGTCGAGGTCGGCAAGGCGCGCGTCCAGACGGTCGAGAAAGGCGCGGTCCATGCGTGCGGGCTTCCTGGTCCGTGATCGTCCGCCGTCTTAGCAGGGTGCTCGGGCGGGAGCAAGACGTCGGAGGCTGTGGCACCCGCGTCACGGGACATACTTTCGTCCCGCCACCTTGCCGTACGTCATATGGGCGCGATGAATGGCCCCATGGTATAAGAGGAACCTCAAATATAACGAATTTGTAAGACTGCAAAAGAAAAAGGGGAGTTGCTCCATGAAGTCCATCCTGCGTTCCGTCGCCGCGCTATGCGTTGCCGCTGTCGTATCCATCGGCCTGATGCCCGCCGCCCATGCCGATGCGCCGCTGGAAATTGGCGGGGCCAAGACCGTTGACGCCGCCGCCGTGATTGAACTGGTGCAGTCGAACCCGTCGCTGGTCATCCTCGACAACCGGAAGGAAGCGGACTTCAATGCCGGGCATATTCAGGGCGCCGTCCGCCTGATCGACACCGACATGACCAGCCCCGATGTGCTGGCAAAGGTCGTTCCGGCCAAGGATACCCCCGTGCTGTTCTACTGCAACGGCCTGAAGTGCGGCCGCGCCGCCGCCGCCAGCAAGCTGGCCGTGGAGTGGGGCTACGGCAATGTTTTCTATTATGCCAAGGGCATGGAAGAGTGGCGGGCCGAGGGTCTGCCCGTGGACATCCGCTAATCCTGGCAGTGAATGCCTGACGCCCTTTTGCTGAACCCCCTTTCACTGGTCATGGGGGTACGGCGAAGGGGCGCTTGTTCTATTGCTGACAGAGGGATCGCACATGCGCCTGAGCAAAATTCTGCCCGCCCTGCTGGGCGCCGGAGGGCTGATTACCGTCCTCGCCGGGGTCGGTGTGATCCTGTTCCTCACGGACCGATATGAAACTCTGGTGGGCAACCATCAGGAACGCCAGACCCAGGCGTCGGTGGACAGTCTGGTGGCGCAAGTGCTGTGGCACGAATACGTGGACACCTCCGGCACCTTGGCCGGTTCGGTCGCTCGTCAGGCAGACCTGCGCAAGGCGGTTGCCGCCGCGAGCAAGCCGGAAACCCGCCCGTCTGCCGACGAGTTTGCCGCGTTGGCTGCCGGTATGGGGCGGCAGGGGGCCGCCACGGGCGGGCAGGTGGCCTACCTCGGCGGCACCATCCTGGCGCTGAACCTGGACATTCTGGGCGAAGCGCGGGCCGAGGGCGTGACCTTCGCGTTGCCGGTCAGTTTGCTCGATGCCCTGCGCGCCCGCGAAGGCGCCGAACGCCTGCGTCTGCTGTCCCACGTCTGGATGGACGGCGGCAATCCGCGGTTGAGCATGGTGGCCCCGGTAGGGGGTCTGCGGGTCGATGGCTATGCGGTGGTTCATGTGGACCCGCTGTATGCGCTGTCGCAGATCGACCGCCATCTGGACATGGCCGTGACCATGAGCACCCTGGACGGCAGCCGGGTCTTGGCCACGCTGGAGAACTATGCCCTGCCCGCCGATGCGGTGGTGGAACGCTATGCGCTCACCCTGCACGGCCCTAACGATGAGAAACTTGCCGCGCTGACGGTGGCGCAGGACGTGTCGGCGCTGTCCCACGCCATGAAGGGTGCGGTCAACACGTCGCTGGTCGCGGTGGTCGGGACGTTGCTGGTGATTACCGTGGTGTCGGTGATCGGGGTTTACGTGTTCCTGAGCCGCGCCGAGCAGCGCCAGCAGGTTCTGGCCGACGCTGCCGAGGCCAGCCGTCGCGCCCAGGAAGCCGAACAGCAGGGCCGGCTGGAGGCCGACCGCCGCGACAACGAGGCGCGCGTGCAACGGACCGAGGTTATAAGCCGCCTGACCCATGACTTCGATGCCGCCGCCGCCAGCGTCTTGAGCGCAGTAACCAAGGCCACCAGCGATCTGTCCACGGCGGCGACGACCATGGCGGCCATCGCTGAGGAAACCACCTCGCAAGCCGTCACGGTGTCCAACGCGTCGGAGGATGCCTCGGGCAACGTGCAGACGGTGGCCAGCGCGGCCGAGGAACTGTCGGCCTCCATCGAGGAAATCGGCCGTCAGGTCAACGCCGCGGCGACCATTTCGCGCGAAGCCGCCGACAAGGCCGGACGCACCGACCAGATCGTGCGCGGCCTGGAGGAGTCGGCCCGGCGCATTGGCGAGGTGGTGGACCTTATCAACGACATCGCGAGCCAGACCAACCTGCTGGCCCTGAACGCCACTATCGAGGCAGCGCGGGCCGGGGAGGCCGGCAAGGGCTTCGCCGTGGTGGCCAACGAGGTCAAGAATCTGGCCGGACAGACGGCGCGGGCCACCGACGAAATCCGCTCCCAAATCGCCGCCGTTCAGAGCGAAACAAACGAAGCCGCCGCAGCCATTACGGAAATCGTGTCGATCATCGCCCAGGTCAGCGAGACGGCGGCGTCCATCGCCGGGGCGGTCGAGGAACAGAACGCCGCCACGCGCGAAATCTCGCGTAGCGTCCAGGACGCCGCACACGGCACCCGTTCCGTCACCGAAACCATCCACGGCGTCACCGAAGCCGCCGAAGAAGCCAGCCAGGCCTCCGCCCAAGTCCGCGAAGTCACCGCCCGGCTGTTCAATGAAGCCGACCAACTGCGCTCCTTGGTCGGGACGTTCCTCGATGGGGTTCGGGCGGCTTAGGGTGAGGAGTGAAGGGGGTTACACAGAGGACACAGAGGGAAGGCACAGAGGGCACAGAGGTTTCGGTGCAGAGGCCCGCGCGTAGCGCATCACGCCCTATTGGGATTGATCGCCTGCGGCGCAGCGAACTCCTTAGAGCGTCGGTCAGCAAATCGGATGCGGCGATTGCAACCTTGTTCCCAGCGTCGTGGCCACTGGTCCGCGTGGATGCCCGGGTCAAGCCCGGGCAAGACTAAGTCTTTGAAAATAAATAATTTTGTCGTGGCCGGGCTTGACCCGGCCATCCACGCGCCGCCGGGTGCACTGCATTTCAGGCATCGGCCTGGAGAGGGTCCAATTTAGCTACCGGTGCTTTAAGCGCGGGGTTTGGGGCCAATGGCCCCAAGCGGGTTCGGGCGGCAGCCCGACCTATCCTACGTTCCGCGCGGTTTCGCGCGTGTCGTCGGCGCGGCGGCCAGCGGGTCATCGGGCCAGGGGTGTTTGGGGTAGCGGCCTTTCATGTCGGCTTTGACGGCGGCGTAGCTGGAGGTCCAGAACCCCGGCAGGTCCTGAGTGACCTGGACGGGGCGGTGGGCCGGGGAAAGCAGGTGGACGACCAGGGGCATGCGGCCGTTGGCGATGGTCGGGTGGGTGGTGCAGCCGAACATTTCCTGGAGGCGCACGGGCAGGACGGGCGTTTCGCCGGTGGCGTAATCCAAGGGAATGCGCGACCCGGTGGGCACCTGGAAATGGGTCGGGGCGTCGCGGTCCAGGCGTTGCAGGGCATCCCACGGCAGTTGGGATTTCAGGGCCTCGGCCATGTCCAGCTTGCGGAGGTGGGCGAGCTTGCTCATGCCGGTCAGGAAGGGCGCCAGCCACTGCTCCAGCCCGGCCAACAGACCTTCGTCTGACACATCTGGCCACCCTGGCTCCCCGGACTGGCGCAGGAAGGCGATGCGGGCACGGAGTTGCGCGGCTCGCTTATCCCATGGCAGGACGTGCAGGCCGGTGCGCCGGATGCCATCGATCAATCCTTCGGACAGACGCGCCGGGTCGGGGGCCGGCAGGGGCTTGTCCTCCAGCACGCAGGCGCCCAGACGGCGCTGGTGGCGGGCGACGACGCTTTCGGTGCGGTCGTCCCAGCGGACCACCTCGCCCTCGGTCAGGACGTCGGCAAAAGCGTTCTCGATCTCGGCCCTGCTCAACGGCGCGGCGAGATAGACACGGGCGTTTTGCGCCGCGCCGTCCAGGTCGCCGACGGCCAGGAACTCCTCGGCCGCCAGTGGGTCGCCATCGGCCAGCACCGCGCCTCGGCCCCCCGATAGGGTATAGCCTCCCTGCGCGCGCCGTCGGCCGATGCGGTCGGGGTAGGCGAGGGCGAGGCACAGTCCGGCGCCGGAGGTGCCCTCGGCCGGAGCGAGGCCCAGGCGGCGGCGCCAGTCTCCGGCGTTCTGGCGGGCGCGGGCGAGGATACCGCGATCGACCATCAGGCCGTCGGTGCGGCCTCCGTGCAGAACCTCCAGGCGCAGGCGGAGGTCGGCATCGCGGGCCGAGCGCACCGGGTCCCGCTCGGTCAGCAGGGCCGCCACCGAGCACGCCATCCCACCCAGCCCATGCTCACGCGCGGTCAGGATCATGTGGGCGAGGCGGGGGTGCATGGGCAACTCAGCCATGGCCTTGCCGTGTGGGGTGATGTGGCCGCTGGCATCCACCGCGCCCAGGCGGTGCAACAACTCGGTGCCTTGCGCCACGGCGCCGGGCGGCGGCGCGTCCAGCCACGGCAGCCCCTCCGGTCCGGCACCCCAGGCAGCGAGGTCGAGCAGCAGCGGGGCGAGGTCGGCGGCCCGGATTTCCGGCGGTGGCGCGGCCAGCAGCGCGCGATCCTCGGCCTCCCGCCACAGGCGATAGCACACGCCGGGCATGAGCCGTCCGGCGCGGCCCCGGCGTTGGTCGGCCCCGGCGCGCGTGACCCGTTCGGTGATGAGGCGCGTCATGCCGCTGCGCACGTCGAACGCGGCGCGGCGGCTGAGGCCCCCGTCGATCACCACGCGGATGCCGTCGATGGTCAGCGACGTTTCGGCGATGGAGGTTGCCAGCACGACCTTGCGCCGCCCCTCCGGGGCCGGGCGCACGGCCTGATCCTGCGCCTGCGGCGATAGTGCGCCGAACAGCGGGGCGACATCGACATCGGGCGGCAGGCCGTCCAGGCGGGCCTGAACCCGGCGGATTTCCCCTTCGCCGGGCAGGAAGGCGAGGATGGAGCCTTTCTCGGCGGCCAGCGCGGTGCGAATGGCCGAGGCCATGGTATCCTCCAGCCGGGCGTTCTGGCGCGGCTCGATGAATCGTGTTTCAACCGGGAAGGCTCTGCCGTGCGAGGTGATGACCGGCGCGTCGCCCATCAGAACGGCGACCGGCCCGGCGTCCAGCGTTGCCGACATGACCAGCAGGCGCAGGTCATCGCGCAGGGCGGCCCGGACCTCCAGGCACAGCGCAAGGCCGAGGTCGGCGTGCAAGGACCGTTCGTGGAACTCGTCGAAAATGACGCAGGCCACGCCGGTCAGTTCCGGGTCCGACTGAAGCTGACGGGTGAGGATACCCTCGGTCACGACTTCGATGCGGGTGGCCGAGGATACCTTGCGTTCCTGGCGGATGCGGTAGCCGACCGTCTGGCCGACCTCCTCGCCCAGCAGGCTCGCCATGCGGCGCGCTGCCATGCGGGCGGCCAGGCGGCGCGGTTCCAGCAGGATGATCTTCCGCCCGGCCAGCCACGGCGCATCAAGCAGCGCCAGCGGGACGGCAGTCGTCTTGCCGGCTCCCGGAGGGGCCTGGACGACAGCGGCGGTGCCATGTGCCAACGCATCGCGCAGGGCGGGCAGGACATCGGTGATCGGCAGGTCGAAAAAGGCGCTCATGGCGCCAAGCGATGCCTGGAAATTCAGCAAGGTTCAAGTGTTTACGATGATGCCCGGCGCATGAATTCCTGCATGGACTGGGCGAGGTGAGGCGGGCTTTCCAGCATCGGGTAATGCCCGGCATCCTCGAACACCTCAAGTTCTGCTTTTGAGAACCACCCCATTAGCGTGCCGTGCATGATGTCCTCGGTGATGGCCGGGTCGTGGCGGCCGAGGATGATTTTGATGGGAATATCGAGGCCCCGGACAAGGTCGACAAAGTTGGTTTTGGACCACGCCAGGAAATAGGCGCTGTATGCCTCCGGCGTGCATTGCGCCATGGATCGCTCGGTCATCGTGTTGCGCCAAGCATCGCCCAGCCGATCGCCGGTGGTCATGGACAGGATTGCGGCGCGATTTTCCCGCTTTTGCCATGCCTTCGCGAACAGAGAATGCGCATCTCCCTCCAGCGGCACACCGCTGGCCGGAACGGGGTTGATGGCGACGATGGAAGTGACGCGGGCCGGAACATTTGCCGCAACCCACTGCGCCGTCATACCCCCCATGGAGTGCCCAACGATATGGAATGTGTCCCAGCCGTGATCGTCAGCCAAAGCAATGACGTCG
>JBAYSM010000020.1:0-27549 GCA_041676205.1 Rhodospirillaceae bacterium
CTGGCTGGGGCGCCTGGGATCGAACCAGGGAATGACGGTACCAAAAACCGTTGCCTTACCGCTTGGCTACGCCCCACCAGAGGGCGGCAAGATAAGGTAAGTTTGCGAGGCATGCAACAGGTCAGTAGTGGGGTGCAAACGCGTCGGTTTCCGTCAGTAGCGGGGCCGGGGCGATCCACCATGCGGGGTGGTCGGTGCCGAGGGCGCGGGCCGCCGCGTGGGCGTCGTATTCGGTGGCGAACAGGCCCCAGCAGGTCGCGCCGCTGCCCGACATGCGGGCCAGCAGACAACTCGGCATGACCGACAGCACGGCCAACGTGGTTCCAATTTCGGGGGCCAGGGAAATTGCGGCGGCGGTCAAATCATTTCGCCGCCGGGCCAAGGCCTCAGCCAGGGCGTCCGCATCGCGCGGCGCCTCGTCGAGCGGAAATGGTTCGGAAAAAGCCCCGCGCCGGGCGGCGAACACCGCCGGGGTAGACAGCGGAATGCCCGGATTGACCAGCACCAACCACGCCGCCGGGAGCAGCGGTGCATCGCTCAGATGCTCGCCGACGCCGGAAACCGCCGTGGCCCGGCCGCGCAGGCACACCGGCACGTCCGCCCCCAGGCACGCCGCCAGAGCAAACATCTCGTCCGATGGCAGCCCCACGCCCCACAGACGGCTCAACGCGTGCAGGGCGGCTGCGGCATCGGCGCTGCCCCCGCCCACCCCGGCGGCGACCGGCAACGTCTTGGAAAGGGTGATGCGCGCCTTGGCCGGGCATCCGGCGGCTTCGGCCAACGCGTGGGCGGCGCGCAGGATGATGTTGTCGGGACCGGGCGCCGCCTCCAGCGCCGGGCCATTGGGACCACCGACGTCCAGCGTCAGGGCGTCTGACGCCTCCACGGTGATGCGGTCGTACACTCCGGCGAACGCGACCAGACTGTCGAGCAGATGATAGCCATCGGCCCGCCGCCCCGTGACATGCAAGGTCAGATTGACCTTGGCCGCCGCGAAGACAGTGATCGACGGCCCCCCGGTCATCGCGCCGTTCCGGCGGGGTTCCCTCCGCCCTCTGTGCGGGGCGTGGCCTTGGGAAGCCCATCGCGGATTTTGCGGTCCAGGGACTCCACGGCCTCGGGATCGGGATCGAGACTCAACGCCCGCTGCCACTGGAACCGGGCCTCGGCGCGCCGTCCGACCTGCCAATAGGCATCGCCCAGGTGCTCGTTGATGGTCGGATCGGCCGGAGTGAGTTCCACGGCGCGTTCCAGTTCCTCCACCGCATTGGCGTATTCGCCCAGCAGGTAATGCGCCCAGCCCAGGCTATCGACGATGAAGCCGTCGGTGGGGCGCTGGCGCACCGCCCGCTCGATCAGGTCCTTGCCCTTTTCCAGGTTGATGCCTTGGTCGATCCACGAATATCCCAGGTAGTTGAGGACCAGCGGATGGTCCGGGTTCAACTCCAGCGCCTTGAAAAAGGCCTCCTCGGCCTGCGGCCACTTGCCGGCCCGCTCCAGGGCGACTCCCAGACTATAGAACAAGCCCCAGTGATCGTCGCGCACGGTGGGAATGCGGGCGAGCGCGGCACGATAGGCCTCGACGGCACTCTCCCACCGCTCCTGCCGACGTGCCAGATCGCCCATCTGGATGAGCGGCGCGGGGGTCTCCGCATACGCGGCAGCCAGATCGCGCAGGATGTCGGAGGCCTCATCGGCGCGCTCCAGGCGTTCCAGCGACTCGGCCAGTTGCAGGCGCACGGGGAAGTACACCGGGCTGTCCTTGGGAACCGCATCGTAGAGCGCGGCGGCGGCCTCCCACCGGCCTTGCGCGACCAGGATATCGGCCACCAGCATTTGCCCGTAAGGGAACTCCGGGTCCAGCATCAAGGACAGGCGGGCAAACATCTGCGCCGTATCAACCGCCCCGGACTGCATCACCGACGACGCCGCGCCATACAAGGCCTCGGCCAAGCCCTGGCGGGCATTTGAAATCGGCTGCCAATCCTCGGGCTGTTGATTGAAGCGGTCGAAAGCCGCCTCGATCAGCACCGAGTCGGGATGGTCCGCCCGGTAGCGGTCGATCAACGCCACGGCCTCATCGGCACGGCCCTGGCGGCGCAGGAACGCCGCCACCACCTCGACCGTGCGCAGGGTCAGCGGCTTTTCGGGTTCAATCGTCTTGGCATAAAGCGCCCACGCCTCGGCCGGGCGGTCTGCCAGATCGAGCACCAGACCGGCGTGGAACTCATACAGTTGTCCGAGTTGGGGGCTGTCGGCCATCACCGCCAGCGCCGCCACGGCCCGGTCGGTCTGCCCCTGCCCGCCCAGAATCCAACCTTGCAGCAGCGGCACCAGGAAACTGTTGAGGCCCTCCGGCGCCAAATCGCCGACATAGGGCCAGGCCGCCGCGAAATCGTCGCGCGCCGCCGCGCCAACGGCCAGCACCAGGGGCGCCACGGTGGCTTCGGGGTCCATTTCCAGCACGCGGGCGGCGAGTTTGAGCGCCTCGTCGTAGCGGCCCTCGGCCAGCAGGAAGAAATAGGCCCGCCGCGTCAGCGCGAGGTTGTCGGGATCGGCCCGCAAGGCGGCAAGGTAATTCTCGGCCGCCGCCGCGCTGTCAGAGGTGTCCTGCGCATGGCGCCCCGCCAGATAGCTGCCGAGGCCGAACGACCCGCTGCCAAGCGCCTCGCCCTCGCGGGCCTGCGGGGCGGGCATCCCTCCCAGCTCGGCAGATGCCGACGCCCTGGAGGATGTCCCCGACGCCGTCCCTTGACCGTCCGGCTGCCCGCCACAGGCCGTCGGCAGCATGATGGCCAGAACGGCAACGGACGCCCATAGGCGCGCCGGCCGCTTCCGGCCGTGGTGCAGAGATTGCGTGCTGGCGGGATTTCCCGCCGTGTTCCCGGTCATCGCCCTATGGCACCCTTCGTAGCCCATGCCAGTTCCCGATGACACTATGACATCGCAAACTTAACGAAATACGACCCGCGCGTCCGGTGGCAGAGGGACCTGCCGGTCATAACGACCGGCAGGACGAACAGGCCTACATATTCGGATAGTTCGGCCCACCGCCGCCCTGCGGAACAACCCAGTTGATATTCTGGGTCGGGTCCTTGATATCGCAGGTTTTGCAGTGAACGCAATTCTGGGCGTTGATCTGCAGACGCTTGCCGGTCTTGGCCTCGTTCTCGACGTACTCGTAGACGCCAGCCGGGCAGAACCGCTGCTCCGGCCCGTCATAGAGCGCCAGATTGACCGACACCGGCACCGACGGATCCTTGAGCTGGAGGTGGCAAGGCTGCTCCTCCTCATGGTTGGTGTTGGAAATGAACACCGAGGACAGCTTATCGAAGCTGACCTTTCCATCGGGTTTGGGATAGGCGATCTTGGGCATTGACGCGGCCGGCTTCAGGCTGTCGTGGTCCGAGTGGTTGTGGAACGTCCACGGCGCCTTGCCCCGGAACAGGTAGGTGTCCAGCGCAGAATAGGCGATGCCGCCCCACAGGCCCCAGCGGAACGACGGCCGGATGTTGCGCACCCGATGCAGTTCCTCATACACCCACGACTGTTCGATGCCCTGCTGATAGGCGGCAACTTCGGCCTTGTCGGCGGCATCGGCCTTGAGCGCGGCGAACACCGCCTCGGCGCACACCATGCCCGACTTCATGGCGGTATGGGTGCCCTTGATCTTGGGCACGTTGAGGAACCCCGCCGTGTCGCCGATCAGCGCTCCGCCGGGGAAGGTCAGCTTGGGCAGCGACTGGAAGCCGCCTTCGTTCAGCGCACGGGCGCCATAGGAAATCCGCCGTCCGCCCTCGAAGGTCGGACGAATGGCCGGGTGGGTCTTGAACCGCTGGAATTCGTCGAACGGCGACAGGTGCGGGTTTTCGTAGTCGAGGCCGATCACGAAGCCGACCGCCACCTGATTGTTTTCCAGGTGATAGAGGAACGACCCGCCATAGGTCTTGCTGTCCATGGGCCAGCCGACGGTGTGGACGATCTTGCCCTGCTGGTGCTTGGCCGGATCGATTTCCCACAGTTCCTTGATGCCGATGCCGTAGGTCTGCGGGTCCTTGCCGTCGCGCAGATTGAAGCGGTCCATCAGGCCCTTGGTCAGCGACCCCCGGCAGCCCTCGGCAAAGATGGTCTGCTTGGCGTGCAGTTCCACGCCCGGCTCGAACATGCCGTCGATGGGATTGCCTTCGCGGTCGCGGCCCATGTCGCCGGTGGCGACGCCCTTGACCGAGCCGTCCTCATTATACAGCACCTCGGCCCCGGCGAACCCGGCGTAGATCTCCACGCCCATGCCTTCGGCCTGCTCGGCCAGCCAGCGGCAGAAGTTGCCAAGGCTGATGATGTAGTTGCCATGGTTGTTCATCTGCGGCGGAGTCGGCAGCTTGCGCGCCCCGCTCTCGGTCAGGAACAGGAATTCGTCGCGCGTCGCCGGAGTATTCAGCGGCGCGCCGAGGTCCTTCCAGTCGGGGATCAGTTCGTCCAGCGCGCGGGGTTCCAGCACGGCGCCCGACAAAATATGCGCGCCGACTTCGGACCCTTTTTCGATGACGCAGACGGTCGTTTCCCGGCCCTCGGCCTGGGCCAACTGCATGAGACGGATGGCCGCAGTCAAGCCGGACGGACCGGCCCCCACGATCACCACGTCGAATTCCATCGACTCCCGTTCCATGAACTCCTCTCCGTGCGCGTCTCAGATCCTGCCAAATCTTTCTTGCCCGCCGTGTATGGCCCTTCCGGCGGCGCGCATAGCATAGGGGGTACGACTGTTGCAGGAAAGGCCTCCGTGATATGGTCCGCGCCATGAACGTCATGGAAGCGGAAAACCTCGCCCCGGATGCGCTGCTGCGCTGGTATCTGGAGGCCGGAGTGGACGAAGCGGTGGGCGAGGAAGCCCTCGACCGCTATGCGCTTTCGGCTGCCCAGGCCGTGGCCAAGGCCGCCGCGTCCCCACCGGCCGCCCCCCAGGGATCGCGCCAGGCCGCCCCCGCGCCGCGCCCGCCCGCAGCCCCCGCATTGGCCGATTCGCCGCGTCAGGCCGCCCACAGCGCCGCTCATCAGGCAGCGGCGGCCAAGACGCTGCAAGACCTCCGGCAGACCCTGGAGAGGTTTGAGGGCTGCCCGCTCAAGGCCACCGCCACGCACACGGTTTTCGGCGACGGCAACCCCGGCAGCGCGGTCATGGTGATCGGGGAATTACCGGGCCGTGATGAGGACCGCCTCGGCATGCCCTTCGTCGGCCCGAGCGGCGCATTGTTGGACCGCATGCTGGGCAGCATCGGCCTGACGCGCGACACCGTTTACCTGACCACGGTCCTGCCGTGGCGTCCGCCCGGCAACCGCACGCCGACCGAGGCGGAGATTGCCGTGTGCGTGCCGTTCCTGGAACGCCATATCGAGTTGGTCCAGCCCAAAGTCCTGCTGCTGGTCGGCGGATTGGCCGCCAAGATCGTGTTCGCCCGCCCCGACGGCATCATGAAGCTGCGCGGACGGTGGCAGAACCATGCCACACCGGGCCTGTCGCACCCCATCCCGGCCATCGCCACGTTCACCCCGGACTACCTGATGAACTCAACCGTTCACAAACGGCTGGCTTGGCGCGATCTGCTGGACCTGAAGCAAAAGCTGCGCGAATTGGGCGTGGAGGAAGCGGGTTAGGGCCTCAGGCGTACCGCAGCCCGGCGTGCAGGCGGCGCAGTTCCTCCAGGGTCACGGTCTCGAAGTCCGGGTACACCCGCAACGCCCCGGTGAAGTCGTCGCCCTTGGTGTAGACGCTTTCGCTGACCACCACCGACAGCCCGGCCGCCCGTGCGGCCCGCACGCCATTGGTCGAGTCCTCAAAGGCCAGGACTTGATCGGGGCGCAGGCCCAGACGGGCAAGCACGAGGGCATAAACCTGCGGGTCGGGCTTCTTTGACGGCGCATCCTCGGCGCAGGCCTTGGTCTCAAACCACCCATGCCCGGCCCCGCCGGTCGCGCCGTCGAGCAAGGCGGTGACATTGGCGGTGGTGGTCGTGGTGGCAATGGCAAGCCGCAGGCCAAGCGCGCGGGCTTCGTTGATGAGCCGCGCGACACCGGGACGGAACGGCACGGCACCGCCGGACACCGCCGCCGTGTACAGCTCGGTTTTGCGCTTGTGCAGCTTGGCGATCAGGGCATCGAGCGCGTTGTTCAGGCGGTTGGCGTCATGGCGCGCCACGAACGACCGGATGCGTTCCTTGCCGCCCGACACCTTCAGAAGCTCCCGGTACAGCGCTTGATCCCATACCCACGGCAGGCCGAACTCGCCAAAGGTCTGGTTGAAGGCCTGACGGTGGGCCTCCTCCGTTTCGGCCAACGTGCCGTCCACGTCAAAGATCAACGCCTTGAGAGCATGCGGCACGGCAGTTTCCTCCATGATGGTATTTTACCATCATATTAGAGACTTCTAACGCATCCGTCACCCAGCCGGCGGGGTGGGCAACAATGCGTAAGATGCGCCAAGGCGGGGAAACTGCCACTCAAAGGGGTAGGACGCACTTAATCCTTATTTTCGGCGGACTGCGGCGTGCCGTAGGTTTTGAACTTCTCCAGCACGCGGGCCATCTCGGCATCGTCAAGGATCGGCGGATGCCCGATCTGGCGGGCCTGCCAGTAAACCTGGGCCAGATCCTCGACCTCAACCGTCAGTTTGAGCGCCTTGGCGAGCGTCTCCCCGGCGGCGATCATGCCGTGCTGGGCGAGCAGGCAGGCCTTGCGGCCCTCCATGGCCTTCACCGCGCCGTCGCACAGGTCTTGTGTCCCGAACGTGGCATAGGGGGCGCAGCGGATGTCCGCTCCACCGGCCACGGCAATCATATAATGAAAGGCCGGGATACCCTCGCCCATCACCGCCAATGTGGTGCAATAGGGTGCGTGGGTGTGAATGACCGCGCCCAGTTCCGGGCGGCTGTGCAGGATGTCGTAGTGAAACCGCCATTCGCTCGACGGCGCTCGGCGGCCCTCGACGAACCCATCGAAGTCCATGAACACGATATCGGCCGGGCACAACTGCTCCGCCGCCACGCCCGATGGCGTGATCAGGTAGCCGTCCTGATACCGCACGCTGACATTGCCCGCCGTGCCCTTGTTAAGGCCCAGGCGGCCGAGCGCCAGTGCGGTATTGATCAGGTCGTGGCGCAGGCGGATATCAGTCATGTAATGCCCTACGTGTTACGTTAAACGTTTTCTGGAAACAGTTCTTTCAGGCCGTCTGCGGTGGCGGGGCAGGTGCCACGCTCGGTAATGAGGCCGGTCACGTACTTGGCCGGGGTCACATCAAAGCCCCAGTTCCCGGCCGGACTGCCAGCCGGGGTTATGGTCACGGTCTCGATGCGACCGTCATCGGTGCGGCCGGTCATGCGGGTGACTTCCTCGGCGGAGCGTTCCTCGATGGGGATGTCGCGCACCCCGTCGTGGAGGGTCCAGTCGATGGTCGGGCTGGGCAGCGCCACATAGAACGGCACGCCGTTGTCGTGCGCGGCCAGGGCCTTGAGATAGGTGCCGATCTTGTTGCACACATCACCCGACGCGGTGGTCCGGTCGGTGCCGACGATGCACAGATCGACCATGCCGTGCTGCATCAGGTGGCCGCCGACGTTGTCGGGAATGACCGTGTGCGGCACGCCGTGCTGGTTCAGTTCCCACGCCGTCAGGCTGGCCCCTTGGTTGCGCGGCCGGGTTTCGTCCACCCACACATGGATGGGCAGGCCCTCGTCGAAGAACCGATAGATCGGCGCAAGGGCGGTGCCCCAGTCAACCGTCGCCAGCCATCCGGCATTGCAGTGGGTCAGCACGTTGAGCCGCTCACCGGCCTTCTTCTTCTGCCACACCTGGCGGAAGACATGCAGGCCGTGGGTGCCGATGGCGTAATTGATCTCCACATCCTCGTCGCACAGGGCGGCGGCGCGGGCATAGGCAGCCTCAACGCGCTGCTCGGGCGGCAGCGGACGCAATGCCTCCATCATGGCGGCCAGCGCCCAGCGCAGATTTACCGCCGTCGGCCGGGTGGCATAAAGCACATCATGGGCGGCTTGAAGATTGCCGTCCGAGACATCCTCGCGCATCGCCAGCGCCATGCCATAGGCCGCCGTCGCCCCGATCAACGGCGCCCCGCGCACCAGCATGTCCTTGATCGCCCGCGCGGCGTCCTCCATGGAGGTCAGGCGCGTGACGGCGAAATCATGCGGCAGCTTGGTCTGGTCGATGATCTCCACCGCCCAGCCATCAGAGGCCAGCCAGATGGTGCGCGTGGGGGTGCCGTTGACCTTCATGGCCTCAGTCCTTGTTCAGCACCCGTCCGGCCACCGCGTCCAGCATGGCTGCCAGTTCGGGGTCGCGGGCGTCGGGGGCGGTGATGATGGCGGCTTCGAGCGCCGTGTGGCAGCCCTTGGTGCAGGCCCCGGAGCGGGCGGCGAGTTTCGGGATGGTCGCCTTGACCAACGCGCGCCCGTTGTCGGCGTTCTCCAGCAGCACCTTGATGACCGCATCGACCGTCACGTGGTCGTGGTCGGGGTGCCAGCAGTCATAGTCCGTGACCATGCCGACGGTGGCGTAGCACATCTCGGCCTCGCGGGCCAATTTGGCTTCGGGCATGTTGGTCATGCCGATGATGTCGCAGCCCCACTGGCGATACAGGGTGCTCTCGGCCTTGGTGGAGAACTGCGGGCCTTCCATGACCAGATAGGTGCCGCCGCGCTGGTGGGGGATGCCCAGTTCCTGGCAGGCGCTTTCCAGGGCGTCGCCCAGGCGGCTGCACACCGGGTGGCCCATGCCGACGTGGGCGACCAGACCCTTGGAGAAGAAAGACTTCACCCGTGCAAAGGTGCGGTCGATGAACTGATCGACAATGACGAAGGTGCCCGGCGGCAATTCTTCCTTGAGCGACCCCACCGCCGACACCGACAGGATTTCGGTCACGCCCGACCGCTTGAGCACGTCGATGTTGGCGCGGTAGTTCAGCTCGGACGGCGGGATACGGTGGCCCCGCCCGTGGCGGGGCAGGAACACCAGAGGCTGGCCGTCCAGCTCGCCGAACAGCAGTTCGTCCGACGGCTCGCCGAACGGGCTGTGAACACGCCGCCATTCGGTGTTGGCCAGGCCGTCGATGCCATAGATGCCGCTGCCGCCGATGATGCCGATGACCGGCTTGTCGTCCGCCATAACAATCCCCTTCGTGAAGGCATATACCCTCAACGATGATTAAGGGGGCGCCCGGCGCACATCAAGGCAAAAGCGGCGCGCATCATCCCACCAGCCCCGCCGGGTCGTGATACTCCGCCCTCAGGGCATGGGCCACACCGGCATGGGTCACTCTGCCGTCCGCCACATTCAGGCCGTTACGCAGGTGGAGATCCTCAGCAAGGGCGGCTTTCCAGCCCTTTTCGGCCAGGGCGAGGACAAACGGCAGCGTGGCGTTGTTGAGCGCAAAGGCCGACGTCCGCGCCACCGCGCCCGGCATGTTGCCAACGCAATAGTGCACCACGCCATCAACCAGATAAGTCGGGTCAGCATGAGTGGTCGGGCGGCTGGTTTCAAAGCATCCGCCCTGGTCGATGGACACGTCCACCAGCACCGCGCCGGGCAGCATCCGCCGCACTATGTCGGCAGTAATCAGGCGCGGAGCCGAATCGCCGGGCACCAGCACGGCCCCAATCACCACATCGGCGTCGAGCACCTCGCGCTCCACGTTGTCCATGGTCGAATACAGCGTCATCACCCGGCCGTCGAATGTCTGATCCAATTCGCGCAGGCGTGACAGCGATTTGTCGATAATCGTGACCTGAGCGCCCAGGCCGAGCGCCATGCGCGCCGCATTGGTGCCGACCACGCCGCCGCCCAGCACCACCACCTTGGCCGGAGGCACGCCGGGCACGCCGCCGAGCAGCACGCCGCGTCCTCCGGCGGCTTTCTCCAGGCAATGGGCGCCCGCCTGCACCGCCATCCGCCCGGCAACCTCGGACATCGGGGCCAGCAGGGGCAGGCCGCCGCGCGCATCGGTCACGGTTTCATAGGCGATGGCGACGCATCCGGCGTCCTGCAGCGCTTTGGTCTGGCGCGGGTCCGGCGCCAGATGCAGATAGGCGAACAGCACCTGCCCCCGGCGCAGCAGGCCGAACTCGGCAGGCTGAGGTTCCTTGACCTTGACGATCATGTCGGCGCGGGAGAACACCTCCGCCGCGCTCGCCACCACGTCGGCCCCGGCGGCGCGATATACGTCATCGTCCAGCCCCACCCCGTGCCCGGCCCCGGCCTGCACCACCACCTTATGTCCGTGGTGGACCAGTTCCCGCACGCTGCCGGCGGTCAGGCCGACGCGGTATTCGTGGGTCTTGATTTCCGTGGGTACGCCAATGTGCATCGGAACTCCTGCCTGCGGCACCGGGGTTTGCACCGTAACACGCTCGAAGAATTAGACAAGACAGCGCCGACGGGCCAAGCTGCACGATGCTCCATCTTCTGGGACTAAGGCCATGACCACACCACGGGACGCCGGTTTTTTCATGCCCGCCGAATGGGCGCCGCATACCCGATGCTGGATGGCGTGGCCGTGTCATTCCGAGTGGTGGCCCGATATGGCCGAGGCTCGCCGCGCCTACGCCGCCGTCGCCCGCGCCATCGCCCGGTTCGAGCCGGTGGTGATGCTCGCCCGGCCCGACCACGCGGCCGAGGCCCGCCGCGTCCTGGGCGATGCCGCGACGGTGATCGAAGCGCCGCTTTCGGATTCGTGGACCCGTGACACCGGGCCGAGTTTCCTGATCGACGGCAAGGGCGGGTTGGCCGGGGTCGATTGGGGCTTCAACGCCTGGGGCATGAACTACACCGACTTCGCCGACGATGCCGCCCTGGCCCGCCGCATCCTGGCCCAAGCGGGCGCCCGGCGGTTCATCGGCCCGATGATCTTCGAGGGGGGGTCAATCAGCGTCGACGGCCAGGGCACCGCCATCACCACCGAGCAATGCCTGCTCAACCCCAACCGCAACCCCCACCTGACCCGCGCCGACATCGAAGGCGTGCTGCGGGACTTTCTGGGCATCGACCGGCTGATCTGGCTCAAGGACGGCCTGGAGAACGACGAGACGGATGGCCATGTGGATGAGGTGGCGAGCTTCGTCGCCCCCGACCGCGTGCTGATCCTGGAGTCCACCAACCCGGCCGACCCCAACACCGCCACCCTGGCCGAAAACCGCGCCATCCTGGAGGCTGCCGGGCTGGAGGTCCTGACCGTGCCCCAGCCGACCACCCGCCGCGACGGCCCGCATGGGCGTATCACCACGTCCTACGCCAATTTCTACATCGCCAACGGCGGGGTGATCGTCCCGGCCTACGACGACCCCATGGACCGCGAAGCCGAAGCCGTCTTCCGCGCCGCCTTCCCTGAGCATCAGGTGGTCATGGTGCCGTCGCTGGGCGTCGCGGCAGGCGGCGGAAATATCCACTGCATCACCCAGCAGGAGCCGAAGGCGCGACCGTAAACCCTTGCCAAACGCCCCCCTTGGCAAGACATACTGTGCTCCATCGTCCAGAGGTTTTAGGACCGCCATGAGCACCGTCACGCTGGCCGCCACGCAGATGCGCTGCGGCGATGACTTCCCCGCCAACCTGGACCGCGCCGAGTCGCTTGTGCGGCGGGCGGCGGCCGAGGGCGGGCAGATCATCCTGCTGCCGGAACTGTTCCAGACGCCGTATTTCTGCAAGGACCAGGACCCTGCCTGGTTCAATCAGGCGCGCACCGTCGAGGGCAACCCCGTCCTGGCCCGCTTTTCCGCCCTGGCGCGGGAGTTGGGCGTGGTCCTGCCGGTGTCCTTTTTCGAGGCCGCCGGGCAGGCCTTTTACAACTCAGTCGCCCTGATCGACGCCGACGGGACCATCCTCGGCACCTATCGCAAGTCCCATATCCCGCAGGGGCCGGGGTATGAGGAGAAGTTCTATTTCTCGCCCGGCGACACCGGGTTCCGGGTGTGGACCACGCGTTTTGCCCGCATTGGCGTCGGCATCTGCTGGGACCAGTGGTTTCCCGAGGCCGCCCGCGCCATGGCCCTGATGGGGGCCGAGGTGCTGCTCTACCCCACCGCCATCGGGTCGGAGCCGCAGGACCCCACCCTCGACAGCCTGCCCCACTGGCAACGGGTGATGCAGGGCCATGCCGGGGCCAACCTGATGCCGCTGGTGGCGTCCAACCGTGTCGGCGTCGAGCAAGGCCAGACCTGCAGCCTGACGTTCTATGGCGGCAGCTTCATCGCCGATCACACCGGCGCCAAGGTGGCCGAGATGGACCGCGAGAGCGAGGGCGTCCTGACCGCACCCTTCGACCTTGCCGCCACCCGCGCCGCCCGTTGCGCCTGGGGCGTGTTCCGTGATCGCCGCCCGGACCTGTACAAAGCGCTCGGCAGCCTCGACGGACTGGGAACATGACCTTGCGCCACGCCCTCCTGATTCTCGTCATGATGATCGTGGGACTTGGCCCAGCGGCCGCTTACGACGAGCAAGCCCGCCGCTATGCCACCTCATCGGCGCCCTACTGGAAAATCGGCACTCTGGACCAGGAACTTTCCCGCCTGTGCCAGCAGGGCAGGTTCAACCAAAAACGCATTTCGGAACTTTACATCGCCTTCATCGGCAAGGAAGGCAAAGGCATCACCGGCGTCGCCAAGGTCGGCTACAACCTGCACGACCCGATCAAAAAGGGTGATCGCGAAAAGACCTATCACTTCTTCTCCGACGCCACGACCGACTGCCGAGTGTACGTGGCGCCTTAGCTAAATCCGCTCGCTCAGCCAGATGGCCAGCTTGGTGCCGGACTTGATGGCGCCGTGCAGGAGGGGATAGCCCGGAGCCTGTTCGGCACCGTTTTCGTAGCCGATGTCCCGGTGTTCCAGTTCCTCGGCCCGGAACTGTTCGATGGCGGCACGCAGGTCCGCCTCATCGTCGCCCAGTTTTTCGGCCTGCTCGGCATAGTGTTCGTCGATGGCTTCCTCGACCGCCACCGTGCACGCCATGGCGGCCTTTTCCCCGAGCAGCGCGGTTCCGGCGCCCAGGGCGAATCCGGCGATGTGCCAGAACGGCTGCAGCAGCGTCGGGCGGCCCTGGCGCTCGGCGATCAACTTTTCAAAATGGTCGCGGTGGACGATTTCCTGGTCGAGCATGTGGCGCAGGGTCTTGCCGTGGACACCCTTGCCCATCACCGCCATCTGGCCCTGATAAATACGCACCGCGCCGTATTCCCCGGCGTGATCGACCCGAACGATACGGTCGAGCAGTTGCTCGCGCGTCAAATCGCCGGGAATGCGGTCCTCGGCGGTCAAGGGTTTGCTCATCGCTGCCGACTCCGGTTGCCGAAAAGGGCGGACGCGGCGAACGCCGCCAGAAGGACGCTGAGGATCACATTGTATCCGGCCAAACTGATCCCGAACAAGGTCCATGCGACCTGATCGCAGGACGGCCGCTCCTGTGGCATGGTCAGGGCACGCTGGAGGTCCATGACGTCCACGGCCTCCAGGGGCGTGGCCTCGCACACCGCGCTGGTCCACCAGTGCTGCTCGACGCCGACGTGATAGGAACTGATGCCCACGTTGGTCAGGAACGCCGCCAGCACCAGCCCCACGCCCAGACGACGCAAGGCCGGCGAGGTCGGCAGGCCCAGCATGGCCGCCGCCACCAGCCCCGCCGCCACATAGGGCACCCGCGAATACAGGCACAGGATACAAGGCTCCAGGCCGAACACGTATTGTCCGATCAGCGCGGCACTCAAGGCACCGGCGCAGACGACAAGAACGGCTGCGAAAAACGGTCGGCCGGGGCGCAGGAAGTCTTGCATTGCCCGCCCCCTACAACCAGCGCAGGGCAAAGAAACCGCCCAGCAGAAGCACGAAGAACGCCACCGTCAGCTTGCCCAGATGCTGTTCGATGAAGCCGCGGATCGGCGGCCCGAACTTCCACAGCAGGGCCGCGACGATAAAGAACCGCAAGCCCCGCGACAGCACCGACGCGACGCCAAAGACCACCAGATCCAGGTTGGTCACGCCGCTGGCGATGGTGATGACCTTGTACGGGAACGGCGTCACCCCGGCCCCGAACACGATCCAGGCGCCCCACTCGTTATACATCGCCTGGAAGTGGGCGAACTTGTCGGCATACCCATAGAGGGCCAGGATTGGTTGCGCCACGGCCTCATAAAGTCCGTATCCGATGACGTACCCGGCGAAGCCGCCGATGACGCTGGCGACCGTGCAGACCAGGGCGTAGAACCACGCCCGTTGCGGCGCGGCCAGCACCATGGGAATGAGCAGCACGTCGGGCGGAATCGGAAAGACCGAGCTTTCGACGAAGGACACCACTGCCAGCACCCAAACGGCATTGCGTCGGGCGGCCTGGGCCATGGTCCAGTCGTAGGTCTTGCGCAGCACGAGGGGATCGCCTCCGGGAAGCCTGTCTTTGGGGGATTTAGCAGGTTCGGCAAGCCCCGTCCATCGCCCCTCGGACGGCGTTCTTTTAGAGAAGTGCAACAGGGGCTTGGCGAATGGCGCGGAGCGCGCTATCTGTATGTCCCTCCGCTGCGGGCGTGGTGGAATTGGTAGACGCGCCGGACTCAAAATCCGGTTCTGGTGACAGAGTGTCGGTTCGAGTCCGACCGCCCGCACCATCCTTTCTCGACTTTCCTGGACAGCCATGACCGATGCTGCCGTGACCGAACCCGTGTTCGTGTTGACCATCACCTGTCCCGATACCATGGGCGTGGTGGCCGCAGTGTCCGGTTTCCTGTTCGAGAATGAAGCGTTCATCACCGAATCGGCGCACTACAGCGACCCTTATACCGGGCGGTTCTTCCTGCGCACCGTGTTCCGCGCCGGGGGGTCGCACTTCCCGGCCATCGGCAAGCTGGAAGCCGGGTTCGCGCTGATCGGCGACCGTTTCAACATGACGTGGAAATTCCACGACGGGCGCCGTCGTCCGCGCGTCGCCATCCTGGTGTCGCGCTTCGGGCATTGCCTGAACGACCTGCTGCACGACTGGCGCACCGGCCAGTTGCTGATCGACATCCCCGCCGTGATCTCCAACCACGAGGACATGCGCAGCCTGGTCGAATGGCACGGCATCCCCTATCACCACCTGCCCGTGACCAAGGACACCAAGGCCTCCCAGGAAGCCGAACTGCTGTCCCTGATCGATGGGTTCGACACGGATCTCGTGGTACTCGCGCGCTACATGCAGATCCTGTCGCACGACGCCTCGATGAGCCTGAGCGGACGGTGCATCAACATTCACCACTCCTTCCTGCCCGGCTTCAAGGGCGCCACGCCCTATCAGCAGGCCCACCGGCGCGGCGTCAAACTGATCGGCGCCACCGCCCATTACGTCACCGCCGACCTCGACGAAGGTCCGATCATCGAGCAAGCGGTGGATCGCGTCGATCACACCTATACGGTGGATGATCTGGTGCGCACCGGCCGCCACATCGAAAGCACCGTGTTATCGCGCGCCGTGCGCTGGCATGTGGAGCAGCGTGTGATGATCAACGGCACCAAGACGGTGGTGTTCCGCTAAACCCACCTCAATCTGTTGCGCTGAAAACGCCCCGACCGGCAACGGTTCGGGGCGTTTTTCCGTACCCTTCGCACCCGCACCCAAAATACGCCCATTTTATCGGCATGCCCGATGGTTGTGCACATAATATGTGCATCGTGGCCTGCTCATAATTTGCCAAGCCCCGGCCGTCGCGCCCCATCTGCCTGATTTCACGGCGTTAAATCCGATGCGGCCGCTCTGGCACGACTCTTGATAGGAAGTCCGCGGGTTCTCCCGGCGCGGGCTGCCAGCCATGCGCGACCGCCAGACCACACGAACGAGGGGTACACTTCATGAAACTCGTCATGGCCATCATCAAGCCCTTCAAGTTGGACGAAGTGCGCGAGGCGCTCACTCCCTTTGGGGTCCAGGGGTTGACCGTGTCCGAGGTCAAGGGCTTCGGACGCCAGAAAGGGCAGACCGAAATCTACCGAGGCGCAGAGTATCAGGTCAACTTCCTGCCCAAGGTGAAGATCGAGGTCGCCGTGAAGTCCGAACTGGCTGACGAGGTGGTCGAGACCATTTGCAACGCCGCCAAGACCGACAAGATCGGCGACGGCAAGGTCTTCGTGTTCGACATCACCAAGGCGGTCCGCATCCGCACCGGCGAAACCGACGACGACGCGCTCTAGGCGAGGGGATACCTCCATGAACACGCTCAAGAAAATCTCTCTGGCCTCGGCGGTCGCATTGGCGACGTTAGGCATGGCTGGACCGGCGTTCGCCGAGGTTCCCGGCGAATCCGCCTACATCTTCAATACCTTCTCGTTCCTGATCAGCGGCGTGCTGGTATTCTGGATGGCGGCGGGCTTTTCCATGCTCGAAGCAGGGCTGGTGCGCACCAAGAACACCACCATGCAGTGCACCAAGAACATCTCCTCCTTCTCCATCGCCTGCATCACGTTTTACCTGCTCGGGTATAATCTGATGTACAACGGCGTCGATGGCGGCTTCATGGGGTCGCTCGCCGTGTGGGGCGCTGACGACAGCGCCGCGGCCGGGGGCAACTTCGAAAGCAACTACGCGGCGGGCTCCGACTGGTTCTTCCAGGTCGTATTCGTCGCCACCGCCGCCTCGATCGTGTCGGGCACCGTTGCCGAGCGCGTCAAGCTGATGCCGTTCCTGCTGTTCGTGCTGGTCCTGACTGCCGTGATCTACCCGGTCCAGGGGGCTTGGACGTGGGGCGCGGGCTGGCTGTCCGAACTGGGCTTCGTGGACTACGCCGGTTCGACCATCGTGCACTCCGTCGGCGGCTGGGCCGCACTGACCGGCGCGATTGTCCTGGGCGCCCGCAAGGGCAAGTACTCCACCGACGGCCGCGTGCACCCCATCCCCGGTTCGAACCTGCCGCTCGCCACGCTCGGCACCTTCATCCTGTGGATGGGCTGGTTCGGGTTCAACGGCGGGTCGGTGCTGGCCCTGGGCGCTGCCGACAGCGCCATCGAAATGTCCAACGTCTATGTCAACACCGTGTTGGCCGCCGCCGGTGGCATCCTGGCCGCCATCGTCCTGACCCAGATCCTGTACAAGAAAATCGACCTGACCATGCTGCTGAACGGCGCACTGGCCGGTCTGGTGTCCATCACCGCCGACCCTGCCTCTCCGACGCCGGGCGTGTCCATCCTGATCGGTGCGGTCGGCGGCGTGATCGTGGTGTTCGTCGTGCCCCTGCTCGACAAGCTCAAGATCGACGACGTGGTTGGCGCCATCCCGGTGCACCTTGTGGCCGGCATTTGGGGCACCCTGGCGGTTCCCCTGAGCAACACCGAAGCCACCTTCGGCGTGCAGATCATCGGCATCGCGGCCATCGGCGCCTTTGTCACCATTGCCTCCGCCGCCACCTGGATGCTGCTCAAGGCCACCGTCGGCATCCGCGTCGGCGAGGAAGAGGAAATGATCGGCCTGGACAAGACCGAGCTTGGCCTCGAAGCCTACCCTGAGTTCGGCTCCGGTTCCAAGGCCATGTAAGGACCCTGGCTCCCAAGCCACTGCCACACGGCCCGGAAGATCCGTCTTCCGGGCCGTGCCCAATAAAAGACCGGCTGATTGCCGAAGACTCACCTTGACGGGGCGGAACATGGCAGGTAGAAACGCTGCCTTCCGGACCAGTGTCCGCCCAGTTTCCATTCAAGTAGATTTAGAAAGAGGACGAAGCCATGGCCCGTCGTTGTGTCGTAACCGGCAAGGGCGTTCAGACCGGCAACAACGTCAGCCACGCCAACAACAAGTCCCGCCGGCGCTGGCTGCCCAACCTGCAAGCCACGTCGCTTCCCAGCGAAGCGCTGGGCGAGATGGTGAAGGTGCGCGTGTCGGTCAACGGTCTGCGCACTATCGAGCATCGCGGTGGCATTGATGCCTTCTTGATCGGCACCCCGCTGGTCGACCTGCCGGTCGAACTGCGCGGCATCAAGAAGCGCGTCGAGAAGGCCAAGGCCGCCTAATCAGGCAGCCTTCCGCCCGCAAGACGTGAAAGGCCCGGCCCCGCGCAGCGTGGGCCGGGCCTTTCGTCGTGGCGCACTGCCCGAGGCATCACCATGAACGATACCCCCCTGTTCCTCGACCGCCATCCCTATTTCACCGATGGCGTGCTGTGGTCGGCCGATGGCTGGTACTTCGACGAATCGGGCCACATGATCCGCTGCCGGGGATGGTCGCGGGTACGCCGGTCCTGCGATGCGTGGACGGTGTCGAGCGAACTGCGCCTCGACCTGTTTGAACCAGACCCCATCGCCCTGCGGTGCGTTCTAACCCTTGATGCGCCCGATAGCTCGGCCCGCGAGGCGTTCTGGACCGCCGAAAACCCGGCCCTCGGTGAATTCTCCGGTCGTTTCACCGCGGTCGCCGACACGTTGATATCCGTCGGTTTTTCCGAGGACGGCCTCTATCAAAGCACCGAAATGTTCATCCTCGGCGAGGACGGCGAGTACTACGCGCGCGGCACCCTGGCCCGCGAAAGCGAAACCGTCGCCGCCTGGGCCGTGACCCTGACTGCCGAGGACCCCGCCGACGAGGCGTAAAGTCCCGCCCCTACCCCTCCAGAACCGCGCGATCGGCGGAAATCGCCTCTTCCAGCCACTCGACCAACGCGCGGACGCGGCGCACCCGCTTGAGGTCGGGGTGCATGAGCAGCCACATCTCTCGACCACCCACCGGCTGCGGGCCGGAAAGCCGCCGCAAGGACGGCTCGGCATCACCGATCAGACAGGGCAACACCGCCACGCACACACCGGACAATGCCAAACCGCACAGGCTAAGGGCATCGGTCGCGGTGGCCCGCACGGCGGCCGGGTTGATCTCCTGGGTCAACCACCGCGCCTCGGGCAAATGGGCCAACGAGTCGTCATAAGCGGCCCAAGGCAGGGTCGCCAGATCAGCCTCGACCCCTTCGGGGTAGCGGTCAACCCGCCCATAGGCGGCAAAGCCCATGTGGCCGAGTTTGCGGACCAGCGCCGCGCCGCTCTGCGGACGGGCGAAGCGCACGGCCACGTCGGCCTCGCGCCGGCCAAGGTCGAGGTTGGAAGACACCCCCACCAACTCGACGCGGATCGCCGGGTGGCGGGTTAGAAATTCCCCCAGGCGCGGCGCCAGAAAACGCGTGGTGAAGACCGGCAGGCTGGTCACACGCACCGTGCCGGACAGGTCATCGTCACGATTGCGCAGGCCATGGAGAACGGCCAGGGCGTCTTCTTCCATGCTGGCCACGCGATCCAGCGCCCGCTCCCCCTCCGGCCGCACGATCATGCGGCCTCCGACGCGGTCGAACAGGCGCACGCCCAGCGCCAGTTCCAGCCGGTCGAGGCGGCGGGCAGCCGTCGTCTGATTGACACCCAGAGTCTGCGCCGCCGCAGACAAGGTGCCAAGCCGATGGACCGCAAGCGCGAATCGCAGATCATCCCAGTTCATTCTGCACTTTTGCAGACGGATGGCGCGGAATCAAGGATTTCGGAACACTCCCCCGGCAGCGCACCTTGGGCCGAGATAAGCTTGGAGAGAGGCCCCCGCCATGACGACCCCGCGCACGCTCCTGGCCATGGCCGGAGCCGATCTGACGCCAAACCGCCTGAGCAAGTCGGTGGTGGTTCTAATCGACTGCCAGAACGAATATGTCACCGGGGCCTTGCCGCTGCACGGTGTCGAGGACGCACTCCGCGAAATCGCCGCCCTGCTGGCCGCCGCCCGCGCGGCGGGCGCGCCCGTCATCCATGTGGTCCACAAAGGCGCCGCCGGCGGCCCCTTCGATCCGGCCGGACCCGGCGGGGCCATCGCGCCCCCGGCCGCTGCCCTGCCCGGCGAGGCCGTGGTGAGCAAGACGCTGCCAAATGCCTTCACCGCGCCCGAGTTCGGCGCGGTACTCCAGGAAACCGGGCGGCAGAGGCTGATCGTTGCCGGGTTCCAGACCCATATGTGCGTCAGCGCCACAGTCCGCGCCGGCCTCGATCACGGCTATCGGAACACTGTGATTGCCTCGGCCTGTGCCACCCGCGATCTGCCGTCGGTGGCGGGCGGCGTGCTGGCGGCAACTGACCTGCATGTCGCCGCCCTGACCGCCCTGTCCGACCGTTTTGCGGTGATTGCCGCGACGACAGCCGAACTTCTGCCGTAGCTTTACCCCCCAAGCGCCTCCAGCGCCTTGGCATGGCAGCGCGCATCGCCCGCCGCGAGGATGCGGCCGTCGGTGTCGAAACCCGGCACACGGCCCTGCCAGTCGGTGACGAGGCCGCCCGCCTCACGGATGATCGGCATGACCGCGGCGAAATCGTAGAGCTTGAGGTCGGCCTCGCACACCAGATCGATCCAGCCCCCGGCCAGCAGGCCGTAAGCATAGCAGTCGGCCCCGAAACGGCGCAGCTTGACCTGGCTCTCCAGGCGGCGGAAGGCATCGAGGTCGGCACCTTCGAACATGGTCACGTCGGTCGTGTACATGGACGCCTTGGCCAGCGCGTCGCAGGCCCGCGTGCGGATGGCCGCGCCGTTGAGCGTCGCGCCATGGCCGGAGGCCCCGAGCCACCGTTCGTGGATGATTGGCTGGTTGATCATGCCCAACACCGGCACGCCGTTGTGCAGCAGGGCGATCAAGGTGCCGAAGCTCGGCTTTCCGGTAATGAAGGCCTTGGTGCCGTCGATCGGATCGAACACCCACACCCATTCGGCGTCAGCGTTGGTGATGCCATATTCCTCGCCGACGATGCCGTGGCCGGGGAACTCCTTTTCGACCATGAACCGCATGATGGCCTCGGAATCGCGGTCGGCGATGGTGACGGGGCTGTCATCGGCCTTGTCGTCCACCGCGACCGGGGTACGGAAGTGGCGGCGGATGACATCGGCGCTGGCGTCGGCCAGACGGTGGGCGAGGTCGATGAACGGCTGCGGACAGGCGTCGGCCATCACAGGCTCCTAACAGGTTGGGTACAGCGGTGATACCCGCGCCATGACGGTTGCACAACACCCCTTCCGGGCAGGGCGCCGGCGGGCTAGGGTCTAAATCCCGAAACCAGCCCCCGCAGGATCATGCCCGCTTCCTCGTCCCATCCCCTGGTCGTCATTCCCGCCCGCATGGCCTCGACCCGCCTGCCCGGCAAGCCGCTGGCCGATATCGCCGGGGCGCCGATGATCGTGCAGGTCTGGCGCCGCGCCATCGAGGCCAACGTCGGCCCCGTGGTGGTGGCCTGTGCCGAGGCCGAGATTGCCGCCGCCATCACCGCCGCCGGAGGGGCGGCCGTGCTGACCGACCCGGATTTGCCCTCGGGCTCGGACCGGGTGTGGCAGGCGGTCGGACGGTTCGATCCGGCCGGGCAGCACGACATCATCATCAACGTGCAGGGCGACCTGCCGACCCTCGATCCGGCGCTCATCCAGGCCAGCCTGGAGCCGTTCCGGCGCAGCGGAGCGGCCGACATCACGACGTTGGTGTGCGAGATCACCGACCCCGAGGAACGCACCAATCCCAACGTCGTCAAGGCCGTGGCTGGATTCCGCGACGGGGCACGGACCGCGCGGGGCCTGTACTTCACGCGCGCCACCGCGCCATGGGGCGACGGGCCGCTGTGGCACCATATCGGGCTGTACGGCTATACCCGCTCGGCGCTCGCGCGGTTCGTCGCGCTGCCGCCCAGCGTGCTGGAAATGCGCGAAAAGCTGGAGCAACTGCGCGCCCTGGAAAACGGCATGACCATCGACTGCGTGCGCGTTGACACGGTTCCGCTCGGGGTCGATACTCCGGCCGACTTGGAAAAAGCCCGACGGATCCTCTCGGCCAAATGACCCAGACTAGCCCAGACCGCCTCATTGCTTTTCAGGGTATGCCGGGGGCGTATTCGCACCTCGCCTGCAAGGCGGTGTTCCCCGACTTCGAAGCCCTGCCCTGCGCGTCGTTCGAGGACGCCTTTGCCGCCGTGCGCGATGGCGCGGCCCGCTATGGCATGATCCCGATCGACAACTCGGTGGCCGGGCGGGTGGCCGACATCCATCACCTACTGCCGCATTCGGGGCTGCACATCATCGGCGAGCATTTCCAGCCGGTGCACCATCACCTGCTGGCCGTGCCCGGTGCGACCCTTGCCGACATTACCGAGGTGCACAGCCACGTCCACGCGCTCGGCCAGTGCCGCAACCTCATCCGCGAACTGGGCATCAAGCCCGTGGTGGCCGCCGATACCGCCGGGTCGGCCCGCGACGTCGCCCTGCGCGGCGACAAGACGGTGGCCGCCATCGCCTCGGGGCTTGCCGCCGACACCTACGGTCTCGTGTCCCTGCGGGCCAATGTCGAGGACGCCGCCCACAACACCACGCGTTTCATCATCATGGCGCGCGAGGCCGTGGTGCCCCCGGCCGATGGCAAAACCGTCGTGACCAGCTTCGTGTTCAAGGTCCGCAACGTCCCCGCCGCCCTGTACAAGGCCCTCGGCGGGTTCGCCACCAACGGCGTGAACATGACCAAGCTGGAAAGCTACATCGTCGACGGCATGTTCGTCGCCGCCCAGTTCTATGCCGAGGTCGAAGGCCACCCCGAGGACCGCAACGTCCGCCTCGCCCTCGACGAACTGTCGTTCTTCTCCCGCGAAGTCCGCATCATGGGCGTCTATCCGCCGCACCCGTTCCGGTTTGAACATCGGGCAGGGTTGGCTGAAGATTAAGGTTGTGGGCGCGGCCTACAGCGGCAGATGCCGGAAATGCGGCGCACCCGGCGGCGCGTGGATGGCCGGATCAAGCCCGGCCACGACAAAATTATTTATATTCAATGAGTTCGTCGTGCGCGGGCTTGACCCGCGTACCCACGCGGACCAGTGGCCACGGTGTTGGATATCATCCGGCCAAGCTTGGGTCCGCCCCGTCAACTCACGAGGTCCAGGAGGCCGCGCCTCCTGGCGGGTCCGGGCAGCGCCCGGCCTTACCTCACCTCGTTGACCAAATCTTCGGCCTCATCGGGATCGGCCGCCCCCAGCACCCGCCGCACGGTTTCCGAGGAAAACCCCCGGCGGGCCAGGGCGCCCATGTCCTTGGTGCGGAAGTCGGCGCGGACCTCGGGATCGCGCCACGGTCCCAAGCGCCGCCTGCGGGCATAGGCCACGGCAGCGGCAATGTCGGGGTCTATGTCGGCGGCGTCCTGGCCGGGCAGGGCGATTTCCTCGGCCAGATGGACCAGGGCGTTATCGATGTGGTCACGGCTCACGCCCTTGGCGGCCAGCCGGGACAGCACGGCGCGCACGGAATGACCGCGCGCCGCCAGCGACCGGGCGGCGTTGTCGGCATAGCGGGCATCATCCAGGAACCCCTGGCGCTGCAAGGTGTCGAGAACCTCGGCAATCCACGCCGCGATCTGGTCGGGATCGCCGCCGTGCACGCGCTGGGCCTTATAGGCGCGGCGTTCGAGTACCCGGCGCACCCCTTCGCGGCTGGCCGAGAATCGTTCCAGGTAATGAATGGCGATGTTGTGCAGCCGCGCCTTGGTGATGGGGCGGGGTATTGACGAGCGGCTGGCGGTTGGTGTGTTCACCACTGTTTCCTGGCATTGCCCGGTGATGTACCTATATGCCCTCACCATAGGCCGCCACGGCGTCCGCACCAAGTCCACAAGAGAGAGCCTCCACCGTGTCCAAACCCGTCCTCCGCCCCGCTCCCGTCGGCCCCCGCGACATGGGCCGCGTCAACTGGCGCGGACTGTGGGAGTTGTACCTCAAGGAAGTGCGCCGCTTTACCAAGGTGTGGCTGCAGACCATCGCCGCGCCCCTGGTCACGTCGTTGCTGTTCCTGGCGATCTTTGCGCTGGCGCTGGGCCGTGCGGTGCAGGACGTGAGCGGGGTGCCGTTCATCGAGTTCCTGGCGCCGGGCCTCATCATGATGACCATGGTGCAGAACGCATTCGCCAACACGTCCAGTTCGGTCATCATTTCCAAGGTCCAGGGCAACATCGTCGATGTTCTGATGCCGCCGATTTCGGCCGGAGAACTGACCGTCGCCTTCGCCGCCGGGGGCATGACGCGCGGCATCGTTGTCGGGCTGGCGGTGACGGCGGGGATGGCGTTCTTCGTGGAGTTGCATGTCCACAACTGGGGCTACATCATCTTCCACGCCCTGGGCGCGTCGTTGATGCTGGCCCTGCTGGGGTTGCTGGCCGGGGTGTGGTCGGACAAGTTTGACCACATGGCGGCAGTAACAAACTTCATCATCACGCCGCTGTCGTTCTTGTCTGGCACGTTTTATTCCATCGAGCGCCTGCCCGAGAACTTCCAGGCGTTCGCCCATTTCAACCCGTTCTTCTACATGATCGACGGGTTTCGCTACGGATTCATCGGCCACGAAGACGCCCTGCCGGGAATCGGGCTGGCCGTGGTGGCCGGCACCAACATCGCGCTGCTGGTGGGCTGCTACGTGATGATCCGGTCGGGCTACAAGCTGAAGGCGTAGCGCGCCGCGGCCACACGTCCTATCCTTAATTGACAAACCTGCCCCCAAGGCCAATAATCCGGCGCTTTCCGGGACGGCGCAACGGCGCCGTCTCTGTTTTTCCAGGACACGGAAAGCGATGACCATTCCCGCCGTCTTGCCCACCTACGCGCGTTACGATGTCGCCTTTGAAAAGGGCGAGGGCGTCTGGCTGACCGCGACGGATGGCCGACGATTCCTCGATTTCGGGTCGGGCGTGGCGGTGAACTCGCTGGGCCATGCCCATCCGCGACTGGTCGCCGCCCTGCGCGAGCAGGCGGGCAAGCTGTGGCACACCTCGAACCTGTACCAAGTGCCGGGCCAGCAGCGGGTGGCCGAGATCCTGATCGCCCACACCTTTGCCGACACCATGTTCTTCTGCAACTCCGGGGCCGAGGCCATGGAGTGCGCGCTGAAAATGGCACGCCGCCACCACCAAGCGAGCGGGCAGGCGGCCGGGCGCGACAAGCAGACGATCATCGTGGCGCGTAACGGCTTCCACGGCCGGACGCTGGCGACTATCGCCGCCGCCGGACAAGAAAAGTACCTGGAAGGCTTTGCACCCAACATGGGGGGCTTCGTCCATGTCCCGTTCGGCAACCTGAACGAGACGCGGGCCGCCATCGATGCCTCCACAGCCGCCGTGCTGGTCGAGCCGGTGCAGGGCGAGGGCGGCATCCGTCCGGCCGACGCGCAGTACCTCAAGGGTCTGCGCGCCGTGTGCGACGAGTTCGGCCTGCTGATGATCCTCGACGAGGTGCAAACCGGCGTCGGACGCACCGGTACCCTGTTCGCTCACGAGCAGGCCGGAGTGACACCCGACATCATGGCGATCGCCAAGGGCCTGGGCGGCGGTTTCCCCGTCGGGGCCTGCCTTGCCACCGAACACGCCGCGTCGGGCATGACGCCGGGCAGCCACGGGTCCACCTTCGGCGGCAATCCGCTGGCCATGGCCGTGGCCGAGGCCGTGCTGACCGAGGTGCTGGCCGACGGGTTCCTGGCGACCGTCAACACCATGGGCGCCCGCCTGACCGACGGCCTGCGCGATCTTGCCGCCCGTCACCCGGCGGTGATCGAGGAGGTGCGCGGCGTCGGCCTGATGCTCGGCCTCAAGTGCGCGGCGGGCTTGGTCAACGGCGATCTGGTCAAGGCCGCCATGGCCCAAGGGCTGCTGTGCGTCCCGGCCGGCGACAATGTCGTGCGTTTGCTCCCCCCCCTGATCATCGGCGAGGACGATATTTCCTGTGCTCTCTCCATGCTGGAGAAGGCCTGTCAGAGCCTTGGACTAAAGACCTGAAAGACCTGGCCCCGAGGGGGCGAGGCCTGAGGAACAGACCAAACCATGAGCACCATCAAACATTTCCTGGACCTGAACCAATTCGACACGCCGACCTTGCGCGCCCTGCTGGCACGCGGGGAGGAGTTGCGGCACACCCCGCCCAAACTGCTGGCCGGTCGCACCCTGGCGATGATCTTCGAAAAGCCGTCGACCCGCACCCGCGTGTCGTTCGAGGTCGGAATGCGCCAGCTTGGCGGTGACGTGGTCATCCTGTCAGACAACACCAGCCAACTTGGGCGGGGCGAAACCATCGCCGATACCGCCCGTGTGTTGTCGCGCTATGTCGATGCCATCATGATCCGCACCGACAAGCCCTCGAAGCTAATCGAGATGGCCGCGCACGCCAGCGTGCCGGTCATCAACGGCCTGACCGACGCCTCGCACCCCTGTCAGGTCATGGCCGACATCATGACATTCGAGCAGCATCGCGGCTCGCTCAAAGGCAAGACCGTGCTGTGGTCGGGTGACGGCAACAACGTCGCGGTGTCATGGGTCCACGCCGCCACCCGCTTTGGGTTCGAGATGCGGCTGGCCTGCCCGGACAGCCTCGCCCCGCCCCCGGAGGTGATCGCCTGGGCGCGGGCCGAAGGCGCCGCCATCGTTCAAGGCACCGACCCCATGGCCATGGCCGAGGGCTGTGATTGCGTCGTCACCGATACCTGGGTGTCGATGGGCTGCAAGGAAAAGGACAGCCGCAATGCGCTGCTGATCCCTTATCAGGTCAACGAGACCTTGATGGCCCGCGCCAAGCCGGACGCCCTGTTCATGCACTGCCTGCCCGCCCATCGCGGCGAGGAAGTGGTGGATGCGGTGATCGACGGCCCCAATTCGGTGGTGTGGGACGAAGCCGAAAACCGTCTGCACGTGCAAAAGGCCATCCTGGCGTGGTGCCTGGGGGTTTAACCCCTGGAGGCGGCGCATTTCCGGCCTATATCCCGAGTCCCTTGGTTGATGCCTGCGGAGCCTCCATGACCCACGCCACCCCGACCAGCCGCGACTACGCGCTGCCGTTCCTGCTGCACGCCGGGGCCTTTCGCGGCCGGCTGGTGCGTCTGCCCGACACGGCGGCAGAGATCCTTGGCCGCCACGACTATCCGCCCGCCGTCGCCCATCTGGTCGCCGAGGCCGCCGTGCTGGCCGGGGTTCTGGCGTTTTCGCTGAAGTTCGATGGCCTGTTCACCCTCCAGGCGCAGGGCAACGGCCCGGTGCACATGCTGGTCGCCGACGTGACCAGCGACGGCGAAGTGCGCGCCTGTGCCCGTTTCGACGAAGACGCCGTGGCCGCCCTGGCCGATCAGCCGGAAACCCAGGACGCCAACGTGCAGCGCTTGCTGGGTGCCGGGCATCTGGCTTTCACGGTCGATCCGGGCGGTGACGCCAACCGCTATCAAGGCATCGTGGAGCTTCAAGGCGCCAGCCTGTCGGAGTGCGTCCACCAGTATTTCCGCCGCTCCGAACAGCTCGAAACCGCCATCAAGGTGGCCGCCGGACGGATCGACGGCGTGTGGCGTGCCGCGGCCTTGATGATCCAGCGGATGCCCGCCAGCGGCGGCACGGCTGCGCCGTCGTGGACCGAGGAAGACGCCGACGACGCGTGGCGCACCGCCGCCGTGCTGCTCGGCAGCTTGACCCGCGATGAACTGCTCGACCCCGCCCTCCCCGGCGAGGAGGTGCTGTTCCGCCTGTTCCACCAGGAAAACCTGGGCGTGGCC
>JBAYSM010000021.1:0-27340 GCA_041676205.1 Rhodospirillaceae bacterium
CCGACGCCGACGATGTATTGGGCGGGAATGCCTAAGAACGGCTGGGCGTAATGGATGCTGTTGGCCATGAAACAGTACCGCCCAAAGCCCACGCCCGTCAGCGGGTTGTCCCACCCCATCGACAGGGCGGTCATGTAGAGGGTCATGCGGTTGTAGACCGGCGTGACGTCGTTGAGGCGGTCAGCCACCGGCCCGATCTGCATGATGAACGGCAGCAGCGCCAAGCCGACCAGCCCCCCCACGACCATCACCGGCAGCAGATACGGCCGGGTCCGACGATCGGCGATCACCAGCCACAGAGCGGCAATCGGCATGGAAATCCAGACACTGCGGGTCAGGCTGAGACCGACACCGAACAGAAACAGCGCCCCCAGCGCCGTGGCGGTCAGACGCCCCAGAATGTCGCGCGCCTCGAACACGAAGTAAAAGGCCAGAACCGCCAGCACCATCATCACCGATCCGAACTCCGCGGCGTTGGGGAATGGGCCGCGCGCCCGCCCGAGATGGATTTCGGTCACGTAATCAGGGCTGAGGGCATTGATGCCGAGGAAGTACTGCAATGACCCCGCCGTCATGATGTAGACGCCCATCACCATGAGCAGGATCAGCAGCAGGCGCACGCGGGCATCGGTCCAGGCCACCTGCCGGGCGATCCAGAAGGCGAAGTACGGCATCACGAAGCCGTCGAGCAGAAGGGCGAAGCTCAACTTGGCCTCGTCCACCGGGTCGCCCCCGGCGCAGTCCAGCGACAGCATCGCTGAAATCACCATAAAAGGGACCATCACCAGCATCAGCCCCTCGGTCAGGGTGATCGGCGCGACGCGCCCCCGACGCAGCAGCACTGTCGCCCCCGCTACGGCCGCCAGCGCCGCGAACAACAGGCGCGGCCCGTTGATGACCGGCAGGTGCACCATGAAGTTGTTGACCAGGATCAGCACCGTGGGCGTGGCCGTGATCCAGGCCAGCAGAAGCCACCAGCGGCCATAGGCCAGGATCACCGCGAATACCACGCCGCCGACGAGCGCCCCGACCTTCAGGAAGTCGCCTTCCGCAGCAGCCAGGGCGAACATCATGAACATGGCCAGCAGCAGCATGAAGCGGAACGCCGCCAGCATCCGGTCGACGAGAGCATTTGCAATGGAATGCGTGGTCATGGCCGCTCCTCGTCACGCCGGGGTCACGCTGCGCCGCCGCACCAGATCCCACAGCGCGGTTCGCGTCGCCGCCTCCAGGAACGGCCCGCCGAGAATGAGCGCGGTCACGGTCAGCATCAGCGCCACCTTGACCAGGACCGGCATCATCCCGATGGTGTCGCCGAACGACACCATGGCCCCGCCATAGACGGCGACCACCAGCCCGGTCATCAGCAGGCTGCGCCCCCACGGTTGGCGGATAAGCGGGGTTCCCCGGCTGGCATTGAGGCGGTCTGTAATGACCAGCCGCACCACGTTGAGCGCCAGGAACGCCAAGGCAGCGCCCCACAGGCCGAGCCACCCGATCATTCCCCAATACAATGGCCCGCTGATAACCAGCATGACGGCGGCGACACCACTGACCAGATGGGTCCGCTTGGCGTACAAAAGACCTGTTTCCAGCGACAGGTTGAGGGCCGACAGGGCGTATCCCAGGGCCACCACGCCAATGAGCGGCCCGGCGGCGGCATAGTCTGGGGCGGCCAACAGCCACACCAGTTCCGGCCCGAACAAACCCAACCCTAGCGCCCCAAGCAACAGAATGGCCAGGTACAGCACCTGAAGGGCGTGGAAGTCGTCCTGCGCCTCTCCGGCAGCGAGCGTCTCGAAGCGCCGCACGATCAGGACCTGGGACAGGGGCTTGGCGATAAACAGTTGGAGGATATGGCCGAGCCGCCCGGCAAGAGCGTAATAGCCGACCGCCGCCGGCCCGACCAGAATGTTGAGGAAGACGCGATCAATGGATTGCAGGGCCACGTTGGCGAACGCCGACGGCACCAGGGGCAAGCCAAAGCGCAGCATCGCCGCGCTCAGTTCCCGCGACGGCCGCAGGCCGCTCCGCCGCATCTCCAGGATGCTCAGGCCCACCGCTACCAGCCCAAAGGCCACGGCATAGGCCAGCATCGCGCCGGTCACGCCCGCGTCATAGACCAGCAGCAGAACAAGACTTAGAACCAACAGACAGAGCGACTTGATGACGTTGGTCCAGACCAGCAGGCGCGGCTGTTTGCGGATCACGAATACGTTGCTGGTGGTACCGAACAGCACGTTGCCGGCCAGCATGACCAGAGACAGCATGGCCGCGGTGGCATAGCCGTCGATCTGCAACAGCGGCACCACCACCTGCGCCACCGGCCATGCCAGCACCAGGATAAGCAGGCACATCCCCAGCGTCATGGCGTGAGCAGTCGCCACCACGCGGTCGCGGTGGACTTGGTCGGGGGCATCGAAGTACAGCCGCATCATGGCCTGAAGCATGCCCATGCGGGCCACCATGCCAAGCAGGTCGTTGACCATGATGAGCAGTGCCATGACGCCAAACTCTGTCGGGGTCAAAACATTGCCGTACAGCGGCAGCAAGGCGAATGCCGAAGCCCGTCCCGCAAGGTTGGCGATCAGGTAGATCCGGCCGTCGCGGACTACCGTGCCGAGTTCCTTCATACGCCCTCCCCATCGGCGCCACCGGCACTCATGTAGGCCCTCTGGAGGTGGCGGAAGCGGGGCTTGAACAGCCACTGGGACCAGCCGACCGCATAGCCGGCCAGCACTCCCAGGTCATGACCCAAGACCACGAGGATGGCGAGGCGCACTTGGCGCAGGGTCGGCCCCTGCCCCTCGGCCCGCACCATGTGGCGCACGCCGCGGCGCCAAATGTAGGCGCCAAACAGCACCAATGCGGCCAAGGGGGCAGCCAGTGTCCACGCGCCGGCACTCAGCAGCCCGACAAGAACCACCCAAACCGCCAGGGTGCGGAGAAAGGCATTGCGCATATAGCCGCTTTGGCCGTCACCCCGGCCATAGACGTAGTGCTGGTGCAAGAGGTCGCGGAAATTCTCCCGCATGTGGTAACGCATGGCGGTTTGCCAAGCCATGGTAAACGGAATGCCCCTCGCGGCCAGCTTGCGGCCGAACAGTTTGTCTTCGGCCGCACGCAGCCAGCCGGGCATGCCGCACATACGCTGCCAAGTGGCCTGCCGGATGGCGAGACTGAGGCCCCCCGGCGTGGTGGAGCGCCGAAGCAAGCCTTCGCGCTGCCCTTCGGGTTCCTGGGCGAGACGCAACTGACGATTGTGGAGAATGGCCGCCACCGCACGTCCGAACTCGGTGCGCGGGGCGGGCATCACCGGGGAGGCCACGACTTCGATCGTCGGGTCGGCCTCGAACGGAGCCACCATGTGTTCCAGCCAGTTGGCTTCTGGGGCGTTGCCGAAATCCGCGAACACCAGGATATCGGCATCCCTGGCGGCGGCGGCACCGACATTGCGGCCACCGCCGGCGAATATCTGCGGATTGTCCACCACCTCGACCGGCGCGCCGACGCGCGCTGCAAAAGCCCGCAACAGCTCCGGGGTGCCATCGGTGGAGGCACCGTCGGCCACCACGATGCGGTCGGGCAGCCGGGTGGCCGCGCAAATTGCCCCGAGGGTGCTTTCCACCGACGCCGCCTCGTTGCGGACCGGCAGGATGAGGGCGACGCGCAGCCGCCCGCTCATGCCCTCGCCCCCCGCCTGACACGCGGCATCCACGGCTTGCACAATTCGATGGAGCCGACCATGGGCACGCCGGGCAGGATACTCTCGGCGACCTCCGGCGACTGCACCGTCTTGTCGAAATACTCCCGCAGCATGGCGATTCCGATGGCCAGAATCGCGCCGCCGAATATCCCCACCATGATCAGCGGCAAGCGCGCCATGGCGGGCTTTTCCGGCGGGTGGGCTGGCTCGACGATGGAGGTATTCGTTTGGGTGCGATAGAACTGCGCCGGCCCCTTGGCGGCGAACACCGCCGGCCGCCGTGCCACATATTGATGGATGACGGCGTTGAGAAGGACTGCGGCCCGCTGCGGGTCGGTATCGGGAAGGGTGAGCGTGAGAATGGCCGAACTGACCTCAGGCTGCGCCCTCAACCGCTGCAACAGGGAGTGGATCCACTGTTCGCGCGGGGACATGGGCGGATCGACCAGCCCGGCCTCAACCAGCATCTGGCGCAAGGAGCCGGTGACGACCGAGAGGACCCCAGGCTCTCCCTCCTCTTCCTCCTCGCCGCCTTCATAGGGGCGAAGCTGATCGACCACGGCGGCAATCACCGGGCGGGAGACGACCACTTCCGCCTCGCTGTTCATGATGACGTTGTTATCGAGACGCGGCATCGCCGCGGGGACCGGGGAGGGGTCGTACTCGATCAGCACCCGCGCCTGTGCCAAATAGGTGCGGGGCATGATGTATACGGCCAAGGTGACAGTCAGCGCGACCAGGGCAAACCACCCAAAGATCGTGCCTTTCCACTTGAACAGGAATACCAGGATGTCGCGCGTGCTCATGGGGCCTCGCCGGTCGGATCAGCCAAAAATGCGATAGAGGAAGTTGGGCACGGGGAAGCGCCGCCGGTTGAGCACGGACCCGTGCACGGCGATCTGGCGCATCTCCAGCACCCGCTTCGTCTGATGGAGACGGAACTCGGTGGTGGCGCGGCTGTCGATGACGAGAAGCGCCGTTGTGGTCCAGGGCTTCCAGAAGGTCGGCACCGGCGTATGCAGCGAACCGCAGTCCACGAACACATACGCGTAGTCGGCCCGCAATTCCCTCAACGCCGCATCCCAGGCATCGCCGTAGAGGAAGGGTGTCCCGTTCTCGATGTCGCGCAGGGTCAGGACATCCACCCCGCTGGCCGTGCGCCGCATCACCAGCGCCGAGCCCGCCCTGGACACACCGGGCAACGCAGGACCAAGAGCCGGTAGCCCTTCCCCTTCCATGGCGGCATCGATGACCAGAACGCTCCTGGCCTCGGCCTGGGCGAATGCCGAGGCGAGTCCGGCGGTCACGGTCGATACTCCCTCGCCCGGCGTACCCGACATCAGGCTGACCACCGGGGCCAAAGACGGGTGGCCCGGCGGCAGCAAGGACAGGACGTTCAGGCGTAAGGCGTGAAACGACTTTGGCAGCGCGACGGACGAACGCCTTCTCGGCGCGACGGAATGCGCCTTGCCTCCGTGGTCGCGGACTATGGCGGGCTTACGCATGGAATCCACTAGGCCACCCCATCGATCCATGAAATCGTCCTCACTTTGTTTCGCCGCGCGGTTTTGATTTGGCACGACTTTGCCGCGGGTTCACAGGGCGATTAGGGAGTTCGCCAAGCGATGTAGCGCGCAGAGGGAAAGGTTCATCACTCATTCTAGTGATCGACGGCCTTACCCCGGTTTACGCCCGTCAGCCGGCGTTTCCGCCGTGCCGAGCGGCCCGGCCGGGGGCACTCCGACGACGTTCCCCTGGACGGCCAGACCCTCGGCCTGACCATGCTGGACGTTCAGCCAGCCGCCCTTGCTGACGCCGTTTTCAAAGACGTAGATATTGGCCGAGGGAAGCGGCGGGTCGTGCCACACGGTGCTGGCCGACACATCGACGTCGCCCCCCCTGATGGCGCGCAGTTCGTTGTGATAGGCGGCGCTGTCGCGCGCGCCCATGAACTGGATACCGCGCTCGACGTCGTAGATTTCGTTGTTGAAGGCAGTTACTTCATAGGCCTCGGCGGTGTCTTGGCCAGGCCGGAAGTACGGCTTCTCCGTGGACCCGCCGATCAGGATCCCGTTCGTGGTCTTGGCGCGATCGGAGCGGTGAACGATGTTGTCGTGGATGGCGACCCGCGCCGACCCGCCCTTGACCATGATCAGCGAATTGGAGGGCGTCGCCGATACCTCGTTGAAGGCGATCACGCTGTCGTTGACCGCGACGAAGTCGATGCCCTGTCCACCGGTCCGGGTGATGATGTTGTTGAGGATACGAACGTTGTCGGCCTGGGCGATCTTGATGCCGTCGTCGCCGGCGTCGTGCACGTAATTGTTCTGGATGATGATGTTGCGGGCCAGCCGCGTGAAGTCCGCCCCGGCCTGAGTAAAGGTAATGGCATCGCGATCCGACCCGACCACCTCAAATCCATCGAGGACGATGTTCTCGACTCCAAAGCCCCGGACGGTGCGCTGGCTTCTGTCGGCCGGACGGATGACCGCGGCCCCCGGCCCGTCTGCCGATACCAGTACGATGGGCGCATCGGGCTTGCCGCTGCGGGTGAAGTGAATGTTTTCGGTGTAGACGCCGGCCCGCACCTTGACGGTCGTGCCCGGCCTGGCCCGCTCCAAAGCCTTGGTGATGGAGGGCAACCCGCCCTTTCCCACCCACACCACGGACTCGGCGGCGCGGACCGGACCGGAAATCGTGGTCAGAGCCGCGAACCCAAGGAGTGCCAAAACCAGCGCCTTCATTCCGCGGCTCGAGCCGGGGCGGAAACCCGCAATCTGGCCATCATGGCGATCTGGGCATCGGCCGTGTCGGTGGGCGTGAAGTCACTTGGCACATTGGCCAGGACCGAAGCCTGCGGCGCCGGCCGGAACACCGGGCGTCCCATGGACGCAAACAGCCCGTCATAGCAGGTCATCAGCCTCTCCCGTTCCTTTTCCCAACTGAATTCCCGGTGGACACGGGCCTGACCATAAGCGCCCATGGCGCTGCGCAGTTCCGCATCGTCCATCAACCGGGTCATCTGCATGGCCATGTCGCGCGGATCGTTGTCAGCGGCATAAAGCGCCGCATCGCCGGCTATGTTCCGCCCCTCTGGCAGGTCAAACATGACGATGGGTTTGCCCATGGCCATGTACTCCATGATCTTGTTCATGGTCAGCAGGTCGTTCATGGCGTTGCTCTCATCGGGCGCCACGAAGAAATCGCAGGACGACAGGTGGCGGCGCATATCCTCGCCGACGCGGAAGCCGACGAAGCGGACTTCCCCCGCGATGCCCAGCTCACGAGCCAGAGCCTCCATGTCCTGACGGGCCGGGCCGTCGCCGACGATCAGGACCCGCAGGTCGGCACGCCCCTGTTCCACGATGGCATGATGGGCCGCCAGCAGCAGGTTGTGCACGCCGTCCTGCTCGGCCATTACGCCCAGGTATCCGGCCACCACGCAGCCCGGTGGGCGCAGCTCGCCGATCGGCTCGGCTGGAATAAACTTGCCGAGGTCCGGGCAACTCCTGACTACATGAACGTGCTGAGGCTCCATGCCGCCGGCCTGGACCGCAAGCTGCTTGAAGGACTCGTTGGTGGCGATGGAGCGGTCGGCCAGGGCGAAGGTCAGCCGCTGGCACAGCCGCAGCACCGCATGGACCGCGCCGCGCCGCCCGAACTTGATCTCGTACAGATGCGGCCACAGGTCGTGCTGGTCGAACACGAACCGCTTGCCCAAGAGCCGGTACGGCAGCGCGACGAGGAAGATGAGATCCGGCGGATTGCATGCCTGAATGACATCGAACCCCGGTCCGCGCGCCACCTTCAGGGTCAGCCACGACTGCCAGAACAATGCCGCTGCGTATTCCGTGACATAGCCAAGAAATCCGCCGCGCTCGGGCGGCAAGGGGTGGCGGTGGATGACGATACCGTCGAGGACCTCGTAGCGTTGCGGGTAGCGCGGCGTGGCCGGGCAGATGACCGTGACGTCGTACCCATCGTCGCGCAGGCTGGTCGCCTCCGTCCACACCCGGCGGTCAAAGGGAACCGGCAGGTTTTCGACGATGATGAGGATGCGGCGGCCCTTGTGCGGCCGGGGGGCGGGACGCTCGCGCTGCGACCGCATCAGCACCTGGTAGTAGACGTCCAGAACCTGATCGGCCACCCGTTCGAGGCGCAAGCGCCCGATGGCGGCGCGGGCCTCGGTGCGGGCCGGGCCGTCCTCGATGACCCGGCACAGGCCTTCGGCAAGGGCTTCGGGGGTGCGCTCGACTACATGGTTTCCGGGCACATCGGCCAGTAGTTCAGGCACATCGCCGACCGCCACCGACACCACCGCCAGATTGCACGCCATGGCTTCCTTGACCGCGTTCGGCGACCCCTCCCAGTAAGACGCCAGGATGAGCGCGTCGGCGGCGTTCATGTACAGCGGCATGGTTTGGTTGGGTTCACCCTGGGTAATCAGCAGCTCGACCGGGCGGCCTGTGCGCGCGGCGGCCAGCCGCACGGCCTCCTGCGCGCCGGCAAAGTTCTTGCGCACCCGGTCGGGACTGTAGGGGAAAAGGACATAGACCGTGTCTTGGTCCAGGCCCAGGGCGCGGCGGCATTCAGCGCGCGGCAACGGGCGGAAATGGTTGAAGTCGAGGCCGTTGGGAATGACCTTGCCGGGCTGTCCGGGCAGCAAGCGGCGCATGGCGGCCGACTTGCAGATCACGCCGTCAACCATGCCGGCGAGCTTCTTGTGGCACCACACCCAAAACAAACTGGAGCGCGTCGGCTTTCCCGTGGCGTCCGCGTGGCCGTACAGGTCATCGCCGCAAAAGGACACCACCAGCGGAACCTTGAACTGCGCCCGCGCGGCAAGCCCGCTCAGGCCGTAATGGGCATGAACCAGATCGAAGTGGCCGAACGTCGTGCGCCAGAACACACGCCCCATGGCCAGAAGATAATGCAGTTTTGATTTATAACCGGGAATGGACAGCACCTCGACGTCCACGCCCTTGGCAACCAGGGAGTCCACCTGTGTCTTGACGAAGGAGCCGTAACCGGGCTTGTCCGGCGTGGGGTACATGTTGGTAACTACGAGTACGCGGAGTGGCGTTGGTTCGCTGTCCTTGCGGGCGAACTGATTCATGATTCACTCCCTGTTTCGTCTGCCGCATGCAGTCGAAACAAGTCTATGAATTTTCACGCCCGCCGCTAATCACGAGAAGCGATGACCACAGAATGACGTGGACAAGTAACCCGTTCCCATAAGAAGTACAAACATCCGGCAATGAAAAAGGCCCAGGTGTTACCCTGGGCCTTCATCTTCAGTTTTGATTAGGTGTTATACCCAGATATCGTCAGAAGCGACGGAAACCAGGTCGATGGCGTCCACACGGACCCATTCACCGATGTCGCGCAGCCCCTCAAGGGTCAGGGTTTCGCCGCCGGACAGGCTGACGCCGCTGATGGTGTGGGAGGTCAGGCTGCCCGCCGCCGGCATTTCGGTGCCGGACGTGCCGTCCCAAATCCAGCTATCGGCGACCTGCTCGCCCACCCGCAGCGAGGTGGAGGCGCTACCGTCGGTTTCGTCGAAGTAGTGCACCACGACATCATATGTCCCGGCCTTCACGCTGTCGGGAACAATGGTGGACACTTCGCCCTGGTTGGTGCCCGACGGCAGGCGGATGACCGACCCGCCAGAGGCATCCGCATTGCTTTCCACCACGAACCCGGCGGCGCTCAGACCGCTGAAGTCCTCGGCTTCGATGCGCAGGGTGGTCGGCTCCTCGACGATGGCAACCGGAACCAGTTCGACCGAGTCCACGCGGACCCACTCGCCCATTTCGCGCATGCCGCTCAGGGTCAGGGTTTCGCCACCGGTCAGGCTGACCCCGCTGATGGTGTGGGAGGTCAAGCTGCCAGCCGACGGCATCTCGGTGCCCGAGGTGCTGTCCCAGGTCCAGCTATCGACGGTCTCCGACCCGACACGCAGCGAGGTCGAGGCAAGGCCATCGGTTTCATCGAAGTAACGCACCACGATGTCGTACACGCCAGCCTTCACGCTGTCGGGCAGGACGGTGGACACTTCGCCCTCGTTGGTGCCTGACGGCAGGCGGATGACGGACCCGCCCGAAGCAGCGGCATTGCTTTCCACCGCGAAGGTGGAACCGGCCAGGCCGGTGAACGCCTCGGCCTCGATCAGCAGGCCGGCGGCAGGCTCCTCGACCGGTTCCTCGGTCAGCTTGACCGCGACCAGCTCGACCGAGTCGACGCGGACCCATTCACCGACGTTCCGCAGACCGCTCAGGGTCAGGGTTTCGCCGCCGCTCAGGGTCACACCGCTGATGGTGTGGGTGGTCAGGGCCGCGGCTGAGGGATTGGCCCCACCGAACGTTCCGTCCCAGGTCCAATTGTCGACGATTTCCGACCCGATCCGCAGGGAGGTCGAGGCGATGCCGTCGGCTTCATCGAAATAACGGACCACGATGTCGTAGACGCCAGCCTTGACCGTGTCGGGCAGGACGGTGGACATCTCGCCCTCGTTGGTGCCGGACGGCAGGCGGGCGACCTTTCCGCCGGATGCGGCGGCATTGTTTTCGGCGACGAAGGCGCTGGCGGACAGGCCGGTGAAGGCTTCGGCCTCGATCACCATGCCGGTCGGCTTGGCAACGTCGCTCACCCCGTTCACGGTGATGGTCAGCGTGGCCGTGGCGGTGCCACCCTTGCCGTCAGAAACCTGATAGCTGACGGTCTCGACCACCTTCTCGCCCGTCTTCAAGGCAGCGTAGGCGCCCTTGGGATCGAACGCGAAGGTTCCGTCGGCGTTGATCACGACCTGTCCGCCACCCTTCAGGGTAACGGCCTTGCCGACGCTGGTGCCAACGCCGTTGACGGCGGTCACGGAAAGCGCGTCGCCATCGGGGTCGCTGTCCTTGCCCGTGCCGTTGTCGTCAAGCACGTTGCCCTTCAGGGCCGCCGCCTCGGACGTCGTCACGGCATCGTCTTGGGCGACCGGCGCCTTGTTGGAGGAGTACGACGGCGGCTTGCCGACGACATTGTCATAGTTCTTCAGGCCGACGCCCTGGCCGGAGTCAACGTCCAGCCAAGCGGACTTGCTGACGCCGTTGCTGTGCACGGTGGCGTTGACGGTGTTCATCGTGTGCCAGACGGTGCTGGCGGCGAGGTCAACGTTGTGGCCGGATATGTTGTACAGGTGGTTGTGATGGGCGGTGCTGTCTTTGGCGCCCATGAACTGGATGCCGCGCTCCACGTTGTAGATGGTATTGTTGTAGGCCACCACGTCATAGGCTTCGTGCTTGTCGTAGCCCGGACGGAAGAACTCGTTTTCGGTCGAGCCGCCAATCAGGATGCCGTTGATGGTCTTGTTGTGGTTGCTGTCGTGGATCACGTTGTCGTGAATCTCGATGCGGGCCGACCCGCCCTTGGCCATGACCAGCGAGTTCGACGGCGTGGCCGAGACATCGTTGAAGGCGATCACGCCGCCCTGCACCGCGACGTAGTCGATGCCCTGGCCCTTGGTCCGGGTGATGAGGTTGTTCAGGGTGTAGACGTTGTCGGCCTGGGCGATCTTGATGCCGTCGCCGGCCGTGTCGTGGACGTAGTTGTTCTTGATAACGATGTTCTTGGCGAGGTCGGAAAAGTTCGACCCGGCCTGGGTGAAGGTGATCCCATCGCGGTTATTGCCGACGATCTCGAACCCGTCGACGATGATGTTCTCAACGCCGAAGCCACGGATCGGACGGGCGCTGGCGTCGGTCGGCGCAATCTTGGCCGCATGGGCACCATCGGCGGAGATCAGCGCGATCGGCGCGCCATCGGTTCCGCTCTTGGTGATGCTGATGTCTTCCCGGTAGGTGCCAGCCTTGACCATGATGGCCGTGCCCGGCGTGGCCAGTTTCAGCGCCGCATTAATTGAGTTCAGAGGCGACCCTTCGGAGCCGCTGTTGGAGGAACGGCCGCTCGTAGAGACCCAGATGGTCTTGGTGGGGGCAAAATCGTCGTACAGCACTTGATCTACTCCGTTAGTTAACGCCCTGTAGCGACGCAAAACTAGCGGGTCATACTTAATCACGAGTAAATATTTATTGTCCATTTTGTGAACAATAGGGCGGATGGAAGGGCCAAAAACGTACTACAGATACTCAAATCGACCCGTCGATGACTTCCGCCCACTTTGAACACGGACCCGACTTCGCCGCAATCTCGCCGCAGGGAACCGGAGAGCACGACGCATGGTTTCATGACGGAGTGTGATCGCGAGCGGGGAATTGCCATGGCAACGTCCGTATCCACCTCCGCCGCCAAGGCGGTTCTGTACCGCTCCGGCCTTATCGCGCTATCGCGGGGCCGGACGCAGCCGCGCGCAGGGGTTCGCGTCCTGCGGTATCACTCGGTTTCCCCGTTGGGAGCGGCCTATCGGGCGGACGCCATTTCCGTAAGCCCGGCGGACTTTGCGCGGCAGATGCGGTTCCTGGCCCGGCACTACACGGTAATCGGTCTGGACCGCGTGGCCGATCACATCATCGACGGTACGCCGCTGCCGCCGCGGGCCGCCTGCATCACCTTCGACGACGGCTACAAGGACAACGTCGTCCACGCCTTTCCCATTCTCGCCGACCTGAGGCTGCCGGCAACATTCTTTATCACGGCCGGTCCGGTGGTCCTGGGGACGTCATTCTGGGTTGCTTGGGTGCAGCATCTCGTCATGACCACCGCGTACCTGGACCGCCTGGCTGCGGCCTTCGACCTGACGGTTCAAGGCGGCACCGAGGCGCAGCGGCGCCAGAAACTGGCCGATGCCCTGACCGCTCTTGCCGCACGGCGCAGTACGGAGTGGCGAGACGCGATGATCGCCGACGCCGTCACCGCGGCGCCCGATGCGCCGCCGCTCGACCGGGCGCCCTACATGATGACGGTGGAGGATCTGCGCACCCTGCACGCGGGCGGCATGACCATCGGCGCGCACACCGTCACCCACCCCATCCTGAGCAGCCAGGACGACGCGACGGCCCTGCATGAACTGACCGAGGCGCGGCGCTTGCTGGAGGATGCCATCGGCGCCGGGGTCCACCACCTCGCCTACCCCAACGCCCCCGGCGTGCTGGTAAATTTCGATGACCGCACCCGACGGCTGGCCCGGCAGGCCGGCTATAGAAGTGGCAATACGTCGCGCCGAGGCATGGTAGACGCAACCAGCGACCCGCTGGCCCTGACACGCCAGGGCGTCCACAACGGTCTGGACGAGGCTGCCTTCGCCTTCCGCCTGGAGGAGCACCACTTCACCAGCTTGCTCCGGCGCTAACCAGCCCGCTCCCACGGCAGTGGCGCGTCGGCGCAGTCCGCGGTGACGGCAAGGGCGACGACCGCATGGTCGCCCGTGCCTTCCATCAAGCCCACGCGAGCGAAGACCACCTCCAGCTTCGATCCCACATAAGACCACAGGCGGGGCGGCGCGTCGGTCAGACGGCCCCGGTAGACGAACACCACCCGACCGCCCGGCCCGGCGGTACGGCGCATCATGGTCAGGGAGTCCATGGTGGCCGACACCCCGCTCATCAAGAGTGCCCCTTGGCAAGCAGGCGAGTGATATACCTCGGCCCGGTAGGCGCCATCGGCGGTGAGGGAAAGCCAGCCCTGGGTGGTCCACCCGGCGCCTTCCAGACGATTTGCGGCACGCTGCTCGGCGGCCATCGGCCCGGCGCGATCCGACTGCGCGCCCTGGGTCAGCTTGCCTGGAAGGCTGGCGGCGGTCAGCGCGGCCAAACTAATCGCGAGGATGACGGAACCTGAATTCACGGCGCACTCCATTGGTGGCGATGGCCAGGGTCAGCATCAGGACGGCCAAATTGAACAGGGTTCCGCCCGCCTCCCCATGCAGGGCGTCGTAGTAGGACAGGTCCAGACCGAACAGGGTCAGGCGGACCGTGTTGAGAACCAGCAACGCCGCCGCCAGCAGCGCCCAGGTTGCCAGTTCCGAGCGGTGCCACGCCGGGCGCACCAGACGCGTGAAGGCAAAGCAGCACAGAAGGCCATACCAAAAGGCCCGAAACGTGGTGCACAGGGGGACGACCACCAATTCATACCCATTCTGGGTGATGATCACGTTGCCCTGCCGGGTCACGTCCTGCCCCAGCAGGCTCAATGCTCCCGTCGCCAAGGCCGCGTCGGACTCGGTGAGGAGGGGAGCCAGGGCGTTCATGAGCAGCCGCCCGGCCCATACCTCGTGCAGGGACAACACGAAGAACACGGCAGCCCCGGCGGCCAGGGGTGGAAAGCGGCGCCATGCAATCATGCCATACGCGCCGAGAACCCCTGCCCCCGCCCACCCCGCCGCGTCGTGTGGGATCAGGATGATCAGCGCGGCAAGGGCGGAAACCGCGCAGTCGCGGCGGGAGATCTCCCCAGCCCCAGCCGAGGCGATCAGCCACAGCCCCGCCAAAGCTGCGGCCAGCGTCACCGGATCGACCGCCAGCATGCCGCCACGCTCCGCCGCCAGCCCATTGAGGATGGCAACAACCAGTAGACCAAAGACCAGCAAGCCACGCGGGATGCGCTGGGTGCGCTGATCGACAACGGGAAGATTGGTGGTTTTCATGCGGTCCAGCTCAGTGTTATTCAGGCCGTGCCACGATTACAATGATACATGCGACCAAAACATAAATAGAACAAGTAACCATAACTGTTTACTGCCTCACCAAACCGAGAGGCGTCATAATTGCCGCGCAACTTGGTAAGGGATCCCCCTCATGAAAACACTACTGCTCGCCTTGATGATCAGCGCCCTCGCCGCCCCGGCAATGGCGGCCCCTGGAAACGGCAACGCCAATGGGTACCAGGGCCAGGGCAACGGCCTCCACCTTGGCCATCGTCAGAGTGCACCCCTGCCGCTGGCCGCCGGGGTGCCGGCCCTGCTCCTTCTCGGTGCCGCCTTCACCCTTGCGCGCACCCTGCGCCGGGGCGGAAGTCCGACCGATAAGGAGTAAAGCTAGACGGCCGGAGCAGGCGCAAACCGCCTGCTCCGGCCCCTATTCGACCCCTATTCGACGTGGTGGCGACCCCTTACGTCGGGCACAGCCGCCCGCATGGCTGCGGCCGTAAACGCAGCCTCCGTCCGGTTGGTGGCATGGAGCTTTTTGAGGATGCGGCGGACGTGGATTTTCACGGTGTTTTCCGCCATCTTAAGCTCGAAAGCGATGATCTTGTTGGGTTTTCCCTCTCGCAGCAGATCCAGAACCTCCCCCTCGCGCGGGGTCAGAGTTCCTGGCACATCGAGAGGCAATGCCCCAACACCCTCCTCCACCCCATCCGGCCCCCCTTCGTCTTCCTGTGCCACAGGGGCGACAGCGGAGGGCATCTGCTCCGGCTGGCCGCTGGCCCGTCCAATGAATATTCCCCCGGCCATGATGAGACGCACCGCCGCGATCAGGTCGCCGGCGCTGGTAGAAGCGGCAAGGTAGCCCCGCACCCCCTGGCGCACCGCATCCATGGCTGGATCAATGCCGCACTGGGCGGCCAAAACCGCGAGCGGCGCCCATGGAAGAAGTTGGACGATCTTGCGGACATCAGCCTTTATCCGGGCATCATGAAGGTCGCCGCCCTTGATGTTCAGAAGGACCATGCGGCAGTTGCGCACCTTCTCCACATCGCTCAGGACATGCTCGTCCACATGGCCGAGGGCCAGAACCTTGAAGTTAGCCCGGCGAAAAATGTCCGCCAGGCAGGCACGAGTCAGCTCTTGATCGTCGATCAGAATGAGCGCGCCTGTACCACAGTCCCCGTGGGCGGCATCTCCACGTGATTGATCGAACATGTTATACCTTTTTCGGTAGCTATCGCAGCGCAGCTTCTGCTTCGGCAATTAATCAACAGCCCTCGACGGCCCTTTGGTCCGTGCACAAAGGGATGACCTTCGGAAGCAGGAAAATCAATGACTTCACAGGTGCAAGAGCGCAAAGAAGGAGGGCGGCACCCTGCACAGGGATTACACGGTCTAAGACCAATCTGCCCCTTCCCCCCCCTTGGCGCGGCACGGGGAGGCCACCAGGAGAACACCCCCCTCGCCCAACTAGGTGTTCAGTCCCGGAGCGTGATGGTGCATTATTGACCTGTCAGGGGGAGGATGCACCATGGCAGGACTACTTTACGGCAGCGCCCGCACGACGCCGCGTGTTCGAGCCAAGCTCCAAGTGGCGGACTGACCGGGATGGCCGGCCCCCTCTCCCACATCCGGGTGCTCGATCTGTCACGAGTCCTGGCCGGTCCATGGGCCGGGCAACTCCTGGCCGACCTGGGTGCCGAGGTCATCAAGATCGAACGGCCCGGCGCCGGTGACGACACGCGGGAATGGGGGCCGCCATTCTTGCGCGCCACGGACGGTCAGCCGACCACGGAAAGCGCCTATTACCTGTCGTGCAATCGCGGCAAGAAGTCGGTCGCGGTGGACATGGCCAAGGCGGAAGGCCAGCAGATCATCCGAGACCTTGCTGCCAAGTCCGACGTCGTGCTGGAAAACTTCAAGGTCGGCGGGCTGAAGAAGTACGGCCTGGACTATGCCAGCCTCAAGGCCGTCAAGCCGGACCTGATCTACTGCTCCATCACCGGATTCGGCCAGTCCGGGCCTTATGCCCCGCGCGCCGGATACGACTTCATGATCCAGGCCATGGGCGGGCTGATGAGCCTCACCGGGGAACCTGACGGCATGCCCGCCAAGGCCGGCGTCGCCTTTGCCGATATTTTCACCGGCATGTACGCTTCGGTCGGCATCCTCGCCGCCCTGGCCCACCGCGACCGCACGGGCGAAGGCCAGCACATCGACATGGCGCTTCTGGACGTGCAGGTGGCGGTCTTGGCCAATCAGGCCATGAACTACCTGGTCAGCGGCACGCCGCCCGCCCGCATGGGCAACGCGCATCCCAACATCGTGCCCTATCAGGCCTTCGCCACCAAGGACGGCCACATGATCCTTGCGGTCGGCAACGACGGCCAGTTCAAGCGCCTGTGCGCCGTCGCCGGACGGCCCGAGGTCGCCGCCGACCCGCGCTTTGCCACCAACGCCGACCGGGTGCGCAATCGCGCCGAATTGGTGCCCATCGTAGCCGCCATGATGGCCGAGCGGACCACCGACGAATGGATTGCCGACCTGGAGTCCGAAAGCGTGCCCTGCGGCCCGATCAACACCCTCGACCGGGTGTTCAGCGACCCGCAGGTCCGGCATCGCGGCATGGTCTCCACCCTGCCCCATCCGACGGCAGGCTCGGTCGATCTGGTGAATTGCCCCATCAAATATTCCGCCACGCCAGCCGGGGCCGGGACTGCTCCGCCGCTGCTGGGCCAGCACACCGACGCAGTGCTGCGCGACCTTCTGGGACTCGACGACGCGGCCCTGGACGCCTTGCGCGCCGCCGGGACCGTCTGACGGCATGCCGCCACGCTGGAGCGAAATGTTAAACACCCCGCGCCGACGGCGGGGCAAAAGTTTACGCTTTGTGCCAAGTGGCCCTGTGCACCCGCTTGCGCGGGCGCACCAATTTAAAGTTGTACGCAGGCGTTTCTAAACATCCTGCCTTTGATCCCATGACCCGAAGTTACAGCCAAACCTTCTTGCCGCGCAGGTATTCGCCAAGGCGGCGATCTTCCTTGATGATGTGTTCGACCAGCCATTTGGCCAGGAAATCGATCAACTCGCGCTTTACCTGGATAGTCGGGTTGCGCAGGTAGGTCTGGGCGAAGGTCAGAACCTGTCGGGTCAACGAATCGTGCAGCTTCTTGTGACGCGGATAATCAGGGTATCCGGCGGCCTGCATGACCTTTTCCTCCCGCGCGAAATGGTCGCGGGTGTATTCGATGAGTTGGAGCATGATGCCGCCAACCACCTTTTCGCTTTCCGACGCTGTCACGGCGTCGTGCAGCGCATTCACAAATCCGATCAGCTTTTTGTGGTCGTTATCAATCTCTGGAGCGCCCACACTGAGCTGGTCCCTCCACGTCAAAAGCGACATCGGATGCCCCTTCCAATGGTTCTCCCCTACAGTTGTAGAGGATTTCTGTCGGCCCGCCAACGGGGAGCGTCGGGCACATTGCGTTGCAGCACCGCAGCGCCTTAGGATGCGTCCCCAGGCATCGCCTTTAGGAGTATGCTCCAGTGAGTGCCGCCGGGCCATATGCTGAACGGCCATTTTTCGAAGCTCTTTTGAGCGCTCGTATATCACAACTGAGGGAATCGGAAGCCCAGTATCGCGGCATCTTTGAAAACGCCCAGGAGGAGATTTTTCAGACCACTCCCGACGGCGGGCAGTTGCGCGTCAACCCGGCGCTAGCGCGGATCTGCGGCTACCCAAGCCCCAGGCTATTATCACCGAACTAACTGATATTTCAGGATAATGTTATGTTCACGCCGAGTCATGGAGCCGCTTCAAGACGATCATGCAGCGTGATGGACACCGGTCACGATTTCGAGGCTGAGATCTGCAGGCATGACGGCGCCGTCATCTGGACCACCAAGAATGCGCGCTGCGTCCGGGGTGCCGATGGGCAGGTTCACTATTACGAAGGTACAGTCGAGGACATCACCGATCGCAAGCGGGCCAGGGAGAAAAATCCGCCTGCTCTGCTACCACACTGCTCCCTTCCCCATAGCAAGAAGGTGCTCCCCATGGCCCACGATGAAATCAAGATTGGCGTCTCCACCTGCCTGCTGGGCGAGGAAGTGCGCTTTGATGCCGGCCATAAGCGGGACCGTTTCGTGGTCGATGACTTGGGGCGCTACGTCACCTTCGTCGCGGTGTGCCCCGAGGTCGGCATCGGCATGTCGATCCCGCGCGAGGCCATCCGGCTGGTCCGTCACGGCGAGGACATCCGCCTGCGCGGCACGCGGTCGGACACCGATCACACCGAGGCGATGCTGGCCTATGCCGAGGCCACCGTCGCGCCGCTGATCGAGGCGGGCATCTGCGGGTACGTGTTCAAGAAGGGCAGCCCGTCCTGCGGCCTGTTCCGGGTCAAGGTCTACGCCGAAAACGGGATGCCCAGCCATGATGGCCGGGGCCTCTATGCCCGCGTGCTGGCCGACCGCCTGCCCGATCTGCCGATGGAGGAAGAAGGGCGCCTGTTCGACCCTGTGCTGCGGGATAACTTCGTCACCCGCCTGTTCGCCTATCGCCGCCTCAAGACGCTGTTCGACGGCCCCTGGACGTTGGGCGATCTGGTTGCGTTCCACAGCGCAGAGAAGATGCTTTTGCTCGCCCACCACACGCAGACCTATGAAGTCCTAGGCCGTCTGGTGGCAAAGGCCAAGGGCCGCGATCGGGGTGAGGTGGCGGCCGAATACCGCGCGGCGTTCCTCGGCGGCCTTGCCCATCACGCCACGCCCCAACGAACGACCAACGTGTTGCAGCACATGATGGGCTACTTCAAGGATCACCTGGACGCCGACGAAAAGGCCGAACTTGCGGGCCTGATCGACGATTACCACGCTGAACTGGTGCCGCTGGTCGTCCCGGTTACGCTGCTGCGCCATTACGTGCGCAAATACGGCGTCACCTACCTTGCGACCCAGACCTTCCTCGCGCCGCACCCCAAGGAACTGATGCTGCGCAATCATGTCTAATGCCCGCAGCCATCGCCAGGAGCGGCCCCGGCGTGCTATCAACCGCGTCTTAGCCGGATGTTTCAAAGAGGAAGATGATGGACAGCGACGTTAAGTGCGCAAAGTGCGGTTCCGAACATGTGTATCAGGACGGCAGCCTGTGGATCTGTCCCGAATGTGCCCATGAGTGGAACCAGGATGCCGCCGCGGGCATCGAGGCCACCGACACCGAAGACACGATCCGCGATGCCAACGGCAACGTCCTGGCTCAGGGCGACACCGTCATCGTCATCAAGGACCTGAAGGTCAAGGGGTCGTCGCTGGTGGTCAAGGGCGGCACGAAGGTCAAGAACATCGCCCTGACCGATGGCGCGGACGGCCATAACATCGCCTGCAAAATCGACGGCATCGGCGCGATGAACTTGAAGTCCGAGTTCGTGAAGAAGGCCTAGGTCCCTTTCAAGAGAACCCGCATCAAGGCTTGGTCGCTGGGCGTCCGCCCGGCGCTGCCTCCTGCCGTCGGGGGGAGATTGCCGCTGGCAATGGCGGCGCCGAACACGCCCTGTTCGGTGTTGAAGCTGGAAACGTGGGTTCCCAAGACCTTGAATTCGCCGTCGATCAAGGCAAACAGCGGTGAGCCGGAGTCGCCGCGCGTGGCGTCGCAGTCATGCGCGACCACGCCCTCGGCCACCCATCCCTGAATGTGGCATCCGATGTGGCCGGTCAGGACGTGGCGGCGATCCATGGAGTATCCGGCCTGCATCACCACCGGCGCCTGGGCGGCGAGGACGCCGTACGAGAGCGAATCAAGCCCGGCCACTCCGAGCCAGCCGGTAGAGTTGCCGACCGGGGCCGCGAGATGCAGCACTGCCCAATCCGCCGCCATGTCGGACAGTCCTCGCACCGATGGACCGGCAAAGGCAGAATCGGTTTCGATGTGCGTGACCTGACTAGCCGCCGCCCAGTCGCCGCGTTCCCAGCCCAGGGTCAGGAACACGGCCTGTGGCGGCATCCATGTCGCCGTGCGGTCGTTCCACACGCAATGGGCCGCCGTCAGGGCTGTTGCCGGGCCGATCATGACGGCGCTGCACAGGCTGCCATCGCCCTTGGTCAAGCGGCCGATGGCGCTCCAGGGGTAGGTGCGGGCATCGACCTGGATGCGGTCGTCATCCCCCTTGATGCCACGCAGCGGGTCGTGCTGATCCACCGCCCGCCCCGTCGCCCCCGCCGTCAGCACGGCGGCTAGAACGGCGGCCAGAACTGACGGCAGGCGGCGACGGCGGGCCATGGCTCAGCGGTCGCCGACGTAGGGGTTCTTGGGCTTGCGCAAGTGGATGCGCACCGGCACCCCGACCAGCCCAAAGTCTTCGCGCAGGGCGTTGACCAGATAGCGCATGTAGGCCTCGGGCAACTCGTCGGGCTGCGACACAAAGATCGCAAAGGTCGGCGGGCGGCTTTTGACCTGGGTCATGTAGCGCAGCTTGATGCGGCGCTTGCTCTTGGACAGCGGCGGCGGGTGATGGGCCAGCATTTCTTCGAGCCAACGGTTCAGCGGCGAGGTCGGAATGCGCGAATTCCACAAACCGTGCATCTCGAACACGGCGCCCATCAAATCATCCAGCCCCTGCCCCTTGAGGCCGGACAGGGTGACGGTCGGCACGCCCTTGACCTGCGGCAAAGATGTTTGTAGGCGATCGGTCAGGCGCTGGATCGACTCGGCGCGGTCGGTGGCGATATCCCACTTGTTGACGCCGATGACCAGGGCGCGCCCCTCGTCGATGACCATGCGGGCGATCGTCAGGTCCTGCTTGTCGAGCACCATGTCGGCGTCGAGCAACAGCACCACCACCTCGGCCATGCGGATGGAGTTCAAGGTGTCGCCGACCGATAGCTTTTCCAGGCTGTCCTCGACCCGCGCCTTGCGGCGCAGACCGGCGGTGTCGACCAGACGGACGCGCCGCCCCTTATATTCCCAATCGACCTCGATCGAGTCGCGGGTCACACCCGCCTCCGGGCCGGTCAGCAGGCGATCCTGGCCGAGCAGGCGGTTGATCAGGGTCGACTTGCCGGTGTTCGGGCGGCCGACGATGGCCAACTGCAACGGCCTGTCGGGACGTTCGGGCAGCGGAACCTCCTGGCCGATTTCCAGGGTCGCCAGAACGGCGTCCTCCTCTGCCTCGGCGGTTGCCTTCAGCACCGAGGCATGATCGGTCCCAGCGGCGCGGGCGAACGGCAGCAGGGCGTCGAACAGGTTGGCCATGCCCTCGGCGTGTTCTGCCGAGATCGGCACCGGCTCGCCCAGGCCCAGCGAATAGCTCTCGTACAGACCGGGCGCCCCGGCCTTGCCCTCGCACTTGTTGGCGACCAGGATGACCGGCGTCTTGTGACGGCGCAGCAGGGCCGCAAAATGGGCGTCCAGCGGCGTAACCCCGGCACGGGCGTCGATCAGGAACAAGGCGACGTCAGCATCGTCGAGTGCCGCTTCGGTCTGCGCCCGCATACGGCCTTCGAGGGAGTCGTTGGTGGCGTCCTCCAGGCCGGCGGTGTCGATGACCTCGAAATCAAGCCCGGCCAGCGAGGCGGCATGTTGGCGCCGGTCGCGGGTCACGCCGGGCTGGTCGTGCACGATGGCAAGCCGCCGCCCGACCAAACGGTTGAACAGGGTGGACTTGCCGACGTTGGGTCGGCCGATGATGGCAACAGTAAAGGTCATGGTTCGGGTCCAAGGGACGCCGCAACCGTCGCCTAACGGAAGGCGATGAGGTCGGCGTCGTCAGTCAGGAAATACAAGATACCATCGGCCACGGCCGGGGCGAGGGAAATGCCGTTCGGCAGTTCGACGCGGCCCAGCACCTGCCCGGTATAAGGCGATACGCTCAAGGCGACGCCGTGGCTGCCGGTGACGATCAGGCGATCCGATGCCAGGGTCGGTCCCGCCCACTCGATGCGGCCGGTGCGGTCTTCGGGGTCTTGCCACGAGGCAAGTTCGACCACCCACTGGACGCGCCCAGTCAGGGCGTCCACGGCGATAAGCTGGTTTTCGACGCTGATGGCGTACAGGACCCCGCCCGCAACCCACGGCTGCTGCAAGCCGGCCAACTCGATTTCCCAGGCCCGGTCGCCGGTCCGCATGTCGATGCCGACCAACAACCCGGAATGCCCGACCACGAACAGCCGGTTTTGATCAATCACCGGGCGGGCGCGGATGTCGGCCAGGTTCGCGGTGGCGTCAGTGCGCCGGGTCGCCAAGATGGCATCCGACCACAGCGGCGCGCCGGAGTCTTCACGCAGGGCGACCAGCTCGCCCGAGCTATAAGCCATCACCACCACGCCGTTGTCGGCCGCCGGCGCGGCCCCGCCGAGCAGCGATGCGGTTTCCTCGACCCCCGCGTGGGTCCACAGGATGCGGCCATCGCTGGCGGCCAGCGCGAGGCCCTTGTTGTCGAGCGTGACGACAAAAACGCGGCCGCCCATCACCGTGGGCGCGGCACGCACCGGACTGGTCACTCGCGTCCGCCAGACTTCCGACCCGGTGGCGGCATCCAACGAAACAACCTGGGCAAAACCGGTGGTCACGAAAACGTGGCCGGCATCGAACGCCACGCCGCCGCCAAGGATGGCATTGCCGCTTTCATGATCGGGCGCGAGCGATGTCTGCCATACGCGGTCGCCGGTCTGGGCATCAAAGGCACTCACGACGGCATCGGCATCAACCGTATAGACGCGGCCAGCCGCCACCACCGGCTCGCCCAGCAGGCGGTTGCGGCTGCCCGACCCTTCGCCGGCGTCCGAGCGCCAGATCATTTTCGGCATGTCGGCCACCACCAGATGCTGCATGGCATGATGGCTGTAGCCTCCGGCCTGCGGCCAGTCGGTGTTGGCTTCGGGAGCTGGCAGGCGGATGGACGATTGCCCGTTCGACGCCGGTTCCAGGCGGCGGTCATGCTCTAGCACCGTGATGCGCTTGCCCGCCAAGGCAGGCGTGTTATCGCCGCCGAACCAAGTGTCGCCGCCGCACGCGCTCAGACCCAACATCAGGCCACAGACCGCAGCGGCTTGCTTGACGCCGCGCCAGAGACGCCCATCCATCCCGGAAGTGGCCACTACGTGCATGATGCTTTTCCTCACCGGCTGTTCGCTCACCTGACGCTGTTACCCTGCGGCCTTGGGGGCCGGCGCCCCGCCCAGCATGCCGAGCATGTCCTGGGCGCGCGAGCGGACGCCGCGCGGCGCCTGGGCGTCGGCAGCCAGATCGGTGAACAGGCTGCGCGCCTGTTCGGTATCGCCCTGACGTAGGGCCAGCAGGGCCTGCACCTCGCGGGCTGAGAAGCGGAAGGCGTTATTCGGCACGGCCAAAGGCGCCAGCATGGCCTGCACCGCGCCGGGGTCCACGCGGTCCACCCCGTGCAGGGCATAGAGCAACCGCCCGACGTCACGCAGCACCGCGTCGGCGGCACCATCTTCGGCCAGGGCACGATAAGCATCGAGCGCCGCGTCGGTCTGCCCCTGCTCCAGCAGCACGCCTGCCTGGCGCAAACGCGCCAGAGCGGCGTGCCCGGTGGTGCCGCTGGCCGCCAGATCGGCTAGGCGGGAGGCGGCATCGGCGGCATTGCCCTGGGCAACCGCCTGGGCGGCGTTCTCATAGGCCTGCGCCTCAGACGCCTCCTGCGAAGCCCGATAGGCAGTCCACCCCTGGTAGCCGGCCACGATGACCACGATGAGCACGGCGGCGGCGATGAGATATCCGCCGTACTGCTTCCACAGACGCGCCATCTGTTCTTCGCGGAGGTCTTCGTCCACCTCGCGGAACAGGGCTTCCTGCTGGGGATCGGGGATCTTGTCGGCCACGGAATGCTCCTGAAACACGTCTCGTCGAAAGGCCGCCCACCATAGTCTGAGGACACAGTCCGTGCAAGCAAGCCCGCGAGGCGTGTCTTCTTTGCAACGCTGTGCCGAAAAAGCCGCAGACCAGTAGAAAACGTCCTCACAAGCAGGTATGATGCGGCGCAGAAAAGCTCTCGTCACTCCTCATACCGTAGGACAGACACCCCCATGCGCATCATCGCCGGATTTATTGCTGTCGGCATCGCGGCCGGCACTTCCTTCGCCGCCCAGGCCGAAACGTCTCAGCCGATCGGGTTCTACATGGGCGCCCAGGCCGGAGCCAACTGGCTGCGCGACCAGGGTATCGACCGTAACGGCGCCAGCTTCTCGCCCGATTACAATCTCGGCGCAGTGCTGAGTGGCCACGCCGGTTACAACTTCGGTGCGTTCGGGCCGGTCGGCCTGCGTACCGAAGGTGAAGTGGCTTGGCGCCGCAACACCGTTGACGGCATCAATGGCCTCGACGCCAGCGGCCGCCACAGCAGCCTCGGCCTGTTTGGCAACCTGCTGGTCGATATCCCGACCGGCACCGCCCTGACCCCCTTCGTCGGCGTCGGTCTTGGCGGCGTCAAGGTCAACATCAGCAACGTCGCCACCACCGGCTTCGGCCGGGTTTATGACGACGCCTGGAAGCTCGGCTACCAGGGCATCGCCGGTGTGAACTATGCGCTGACCGATAACCTGGCCGTGCGTGGCGATTACCGCTACATGCAGACCCAGGACGCGACCTTCACGGCCGACAACGGCAATCGCGTGAAGATTCCGAACGGCAACCACAGCCTGATGATCGGTCTGACCTACAGCTTCGGCGCTCCGGCTCCGGCCCCGACTCCGGCCCCCGCGCCGGCTCCGGCGGCTGCCCCGACTCCGGCTCCGGTTGCCGCTCAGCCGAGCAGCTACATGGTGTTCTTCGACTGGGATCGCTCCGACCTCAGCAATGAAGCCCGCACCGTCATCGCCCGCGCCGTTGCCGCCGCCCGTCAGGGCCAGAAGGTCCGCATCGACCTGACCGGCCACGCCGACCGTTCCGGCACCGACGCCTATAACCTGCGCCTGTCGCAGCGCCGCGCCGAGGCCGTCAAGGCCGCCATGGTCCAGCAGGGCCTGCCGGTGGACGCCATCGCTACCACCGCCCGCGGCGAAAGCGACCCGCTGGTCTCCACCCCCGACGGTGTGCGCGAGCCGCAGAACCGCCGCGTGGAAATCATGCTGCCGTAAGTTCGGCACGCAGCACCACGTTAAACGGCCCCTGGACAACTCCAGGGGCCGTTTTTCTTTGGGATCACGGAGTCGGGGAAGGCGCTGACGCAATATCTCGTCGTGGCCGCGCTTGCCCCCGGCCCCGCTACCGGCGGGGTGCGGCGCAGGGCATCACAGCTTCGGCGACGGCGACTTCACGGGCGGCGAAGTTTTCGACCTCGCGCGGCTCCATCCCGGCCAGCGCCTCGAACACCGGCACCACCGACTGGCAATACGCCGGTTCATCGAAGCTGCGCAGGGCGGCCTGATTGGCTAGGGCAGTGACGTAGGCATCGAACCGACGCACGTGATCCCGGCCATGGTTGCGCTGGAAATGACCGCGCAAGACCTTTGCCGTGTCGTTCAGATTGCCGCCGAACTTGGTGACGAAGGCATTGTAGCGGGCACGCAGGCCCAGGTCAGGGTAGCCGTTGCAACTCAGCGCGGCGACCATGAGTTCCGTCTGCAACTGACGGACCTGCGAGGCCCGAACCTCGGGAGCCGTATAACAGCTTCCGGCGCCCTCAATCGGCGCCGGAGTGGCGGCGGCCAAAGGCAGCGCCGCGCTCAAGTTCAAAGCAGCCCCCGCGATAGCGCCTACTGCACTTTTGCGAAGCATCACCATGCGCGCCGTACCACCATGCAAGCCTCAACTTGGCCCGCAGTGTGACGTTTTGCGCCTTAAAGATCAAGCGCCGCGCCGGTCGCTCCCCATATGGAGCCTCACGAAGGGCTTAATCCCGCCATTTTATCGAGCACCCCATCGACGGGATTTGTTCTGCCGGGCCGTGCCCGGTGGCGGCCACGCCGGCCATCGCATCGAACAACTCACGGCGCACGTCAGGCGCCGCCGGAGCACGGCCGGAAGCGTCCAGACGCCCGCGATACTGCAGGCCCAGCCCGGCATCAAAGCCGAAGAAGTCAGGGGTACAGACGGCATCAAAAGCCCGCGCCACCGCCTGCGTTTCGTCATGCAGGTAGGGAAAGGTGAAGCCATGGGCGGCGGCGAACGCCTGCATGGCCGGAAAATCATCCTCGGGATACTGCGCTGCATCGTTCGAGCAAATTGCCGCCACTCCGATGCCCAGTTCCTGGAGGGCTGCCGCGTCGCGCACCAAGCGGTCGATCACCGCCTTTACGTAGGGACAATGATTGCAGATGAAGACGATCAGCGTACCTTTGGGTCCACGTACATCGGCCAGGGTCCAGGTCCGCCCGTCGGTTCCCGGCAGCGAAAAATCAGGCGCCGCCCACCCGAAGCTGCAAATTGGCGTTTCAACTGCCATATGGAAGGTCTCCTTCGAATGAGGTGGCGCGGCGCCGTTCAACGTTCCTTAACCATAGGCCGCGACACTGGCGGATGGAAACGCCCGAACGGGCAGGGTGGCAACTTCGGGCGAGAAAGTTGGGCAGCATGGGCCGGAACACATGGATTGGGATGGCCGCAGGGGCCGTGGCCTCGCTGCTGCTGGTGGGTTGCAAGCCCTTGGCCGAAGCCGCCCCGCCGCTCGCCATCGCCGAAACGGCGCTGATCATCAATACCGACAAGACCCTGACGGACCATCTGGCCAGCCTTGCCAATGATATGGACTGCTCGACCCTGCGCGCCCAGCAGGGCGGCCACTATTGTATGCCGCATTACGAGAACCAGCCGGAGGTCCCTGCCCTCTACTGCTACCGGACCCTGGCCGCGATCACCTGCTACGACCGGCCGAGCACCAATTCGGGCGACCGCCTGGTTGGCGTGCAGCCCGGCGGACGGCTGCCGACATACTAGGTCCAGCGCTCCACCTAAGCCGGACATACTCCCCGAATCGGGGGTGTCGGAAGCAAATGAAACTGACCGACGCAGGTAGCACATCAATTGACCGCCAGTTTGTTGCCGCAGGGAGGGGCATGCCCCTCCCTGCGGCGGCGCGCGTCTGGCGGGGTCACGC
>JBAYSM010000022.1:0-26288 GCA_041676205.1 Rhodospirillaceae bacterium
ACAGAGGTTTCGGTGCAGAAGGCCGCGCGCAGCGCATAAACCTTTATTGAGGATTTATCGCCTGCGGCGCAGTGGCCCCCAAAACCTCTGTGTCCTCTGTGTTCTCTGCGGTAAATCCCTTACCTCCCCTAAACCCCGCAACGCTCCTCAGCCGCATTCAACGCGGCGTGCATGGCGATGAGCGCCGCCATGCCTTCATGGCCGACTTCGGCTTCCAGGTTGACGGGGTCGTCGCGCAGGCGCCAGCGCAGTTCGCGGTACAGGGCGCCGAGCAGGGCTATGGCCTTGCGCTCGCCCATGGCCCAAACCACGGAGCCGTCTTCGGGTGGGCGGGGGCCGAGGTGGCTGTTGATGACGCTGACCAGCCACTGCACCCGTTTGTCGAACTGACCGAAATGCCCGGCGATGGTGGTCAGCACCCGGTCCATCAGCAAAAGCACGTAGGGTTCATGGGCCACCTGATCCCAATCCACCGGCAATACGCCGTCTCCACGGAGTCGCTCGACATAGGCGCGGGTGCGTTCCTCGGCTTCGTGATAGACATCGAATCCGACCATGGTGACGACGGCGACCATCAGGCCGGGGATCAAGCGGCGCGACAGCACTGCCCCGTCGCGCACGCCGTCATCGCCGACGCGGGCGGGCAACAGGTGTGAGAACCGCTTGACCAGCAAGCGCTCGAACGGATGCCGTCGCCGTTCGTCCCACATAAGAGCGTTGTGCAGCGTCAGGCAGAACTTTGGCGGTTGGGCCGAGGTCCGATGGCGCTCCAGGAAGTCATCGGCCCGTGCGCGCAGAGTGGCGACGTCGAGAATTCCATTCCGCCGCGCCGCCTCTTCTTCCAGGTTGCGTACGAACTCCATGATGAGCGCGTGGCTCATGTCCACAGGACAATCGCTATCGCTCCGGTATTCGCAGCCAGCAGGCGGTGAGATCGCCTCGCTCATAGTACTTATGCCCCGTATGATGCCCCTTTGTGACACTATCCGCCAGCTTGCGGCTGGTTGCAATGGCCGCAACATGGTTGCGTCGCCGCAGAGACTTCGCGGGCGCGAAGAGCGCTGCGTTGACTTCGGGCGGGCAGGCCCATAGCTTCATCCGACCTTTTCAGCGCAGGCGCCTGCATCATGGCCGAGTCCTTCATACTTTCGCTCGCACAGCTCAATCCGGTGGTGGGCGATATCGACGGCAACGCGACCAAGGTTCGGGCGGCGCGGGCCGAGGCCGCCGCTGCTGGTGCGGCCGTGGTGGTGACGTCGGAATTGGTACTCAGCGGCTATCCACCCGAGGATTTGGTCTATCGCCCGTCGTTCCTGGCGCGCTGCCGCGAGGCCGCCGAGTCTCTGGCCGCCGATACGGCGGACGGTGGCCCAGCCATCGTTCTGGGAACTCCATGGCGGATTGGCGACAGCACCCACAATGCGGTGCTCGTGCTGGCCGAGGGGCGCATCAAGGGGACTATCCTCAAGCACCACCTGCCGAACTACGGCGTGTTCGACGAGGCCCGTGTATTCACGTCGGGGAAATTCCCCGGCCCGGTCGAGGTCGGCGGCGTGCGCCTGGGCATCATGGTGTGCGAGGATATGTGGTTTCCCGACGTCGCCGAAACCCTGGCCGAGACAGGGGCGGAGATCCTCGTCGTGTGCAACGGCTCGCCGTTCGAGGTCCGCAAGGCTGACCAGCGCATGACCCATGCCGTCGGGCGGGTGCAGGAAACCGGGCTGCCGCTGGTCTACGTGAACCAGATCGGCGGCCAGGATGAACTGGTGTTCGATGGCGCATCCTTTGTGCTCGACGCAGGGTTCCAGCTTCGCCATGCCGCCCCGGCGTGGCGCGAGGCCGTCACCCACACCGCATGGGACCGCGGTGCCGATGGCACCCTGCAGTGCCGGCCGGCCGCCATCGCCGCGCCGCAGGACGCCTGCGAGTCGGTGTATCAGGCGATGGTTCTCGGCCTGAAGGACTACGTGACCAAGAACGGCTTCCCCGGCGTGCTGCTCGGCCTGTCGGGCGGCATCGACAGCGCGCTGTCCGCCGCCGTTGCGGTCGATGCGCTGGGGGCCGACCGTGTGCATTGCGTGATGATGCCGTCGCCCTATACCTCGGCCGAAAGCCAGGAAGATGCCGCCGAGGCTGCTCGGCTGCTCGGCTGCCGCCTGGATGACATTAACATTGGTCCGGCCATGGAGGCGTTCGCTCACATGCTCGCACCGCAGTTTGCCGGGACCAAGCCCGACATCACCGAGGAAAACATTCAGTCGCGCGCCCGTGGCGTGACCCTGATGGGCCTGTCCAACAAGTTTGGCTACATGGTCCTCTCGACCGGCAACAAGTCCGAGATGAGCGTCGGCTACGCGACTTTGTACGGCGATATGTGCGGCGGCTATTCGGTGCTGAAGGACGTCTACAAGACCATGGTGTTTGCCCTGTCCGACTGGCGCAACAGCCATCGGCCGGACGGGGCGCAGGGGCCGGCGGGAGCCGTCATGCCCCGGCGGGTCATCACCAAGCCGCCGAGTGCCGAACTGCGCCCCAACCAGAAAGACGAGGACAGCCTGCCGCCGTATGACGTGCTCGACCGCATCCTTGAGGGGTTGGTGGAGCATCAAAAAGCCGTGCACGATCTGGTCGCCGAAGGGTTTGACGAGGCAACCGTGCAGCGGGTCTGGACCCTGCTCAACCGCGCCGAATACAAGCGCCGCCAGGCCCCGCCGGGGGTCAAGATCGGCCTGCGGTCGTTCGGCCGCGACCGGCGTTATCCGATCACCAACGCCTATGTGGGATCCCGCTAGATATGCTCCTCCGCTTTGCTCCGTCGCCCACCGGATTGCTGCACGTCGGCAACGCCCGCGTGGCCCTGGTCAACTTCCTGCTGGCCGGAGGGCAGCCGGAAAATCTGGTGCTGCGTTTCGACGACACCGATCAGGAGCGCTCCCGCCAGGAGTTCGTGGACGGCATCCTGCGCGACCTGCACTGGTTGGGCATCCGCTGGGGCGAGGAAGTTTTTCAGTCGCAGCGCATTGACCTGTACCAAGCTGCCGCCGAACGCCTGATGGCGGCCGGGCGGCTGTACCCCTGCTACGAGACGGCAGAGGACCTGGAATACATGCGCCGCCGCCTGCGGGCGCGCGGCCTGCCGCCGATCTATGACCGCTCGGCATTGAAGCTGACCGATACCGACCGCGCCAAGTTCGAGGCCGAGGGCCGCAAGCCCCATTGGCGGTTCAAGCTGGCCGAGGGCGCTATTGCCTGGACTGACTTGGTGCGCGGCGAGTGCCGGTATGACGCCGCCCATCTGGCCGATCCGGTGCTGATCCGCGAGGACGGGACGTTCCTGTACATGCTGCCCTCGGCGGTGGACGATGCCGACCTCGGCATCACCCACGTCATCCGAGGCGAGGACCACGTTACCAATACCGCCGTGCAGATCCAGATTTTCGAGGCCCTGGGCGCCACCCCTCCCGCCTTCGCCCACCTGCCGCTGCTGGTCGATGCCGAGGGCAAGGGCCTGTCCAAGCGCCTGGGCAGCCTGAGCCTTGCCGACCTGCGCGAAAAGGGTCTGGAGCCGATGGCGGTGAACGCCCTGCTGGCCCGGCTGGGGACGTCCGAGCCGATTGAGCCGTTCGGCAGCGTTGAGGAACTGGTGGCCGACTTCGACATGGCCCGGTTTGGCCGGTCCGCGCCGCGTTTCGACCCGGCCGAATTGGACCGCCTGAACCAGCGCATCCTCCATGCCCTACCGTGGGAACTGGCCCAGGCGCGCCTGCATGCGCTGGGCTGCGACCATGCCGACGACGCCTTCTGGGAGGCGGTGCGCGGCAACCTGACGGTGATGGCCGAAGCGGCGGACTGGTACGCGGTCATTCACGCGCCCAAGGACTTGCCCGAGCCGGATGACGAGGACCGCGCCTTCCTGTCCGCTGCCGCCGCTGCGCTTCCTGCCGAGCCGTGGGACAGCGCGACTTGGAAAGCCTGGACGGAAACGGTGAAGGCCGACACCGGCCGCAAGGGGAAGGCGCTGTTCCTACCCCTGCGCCGCGCCCTGACAGGCCGCGACCACGGCCCCGAAATGTCGGCCATGCTGCCGCTCATTGGGCGGAAACGGGTGATGGAACGGCTGGGGTAAGGTTAGTGCTGACCGTCCAGGAACGCCGCGAGGGCGGTGAGGGTGGAGGATTGCAAACGGTGGTCGCCGTCTAAGACGACGCAGTTCAGGATGACCGCGGCGTCTTCGCTGATGATGTCGAGCGCGCGCAGGGAGGCGGCGAATCCGGCGTCATTCAGCGCATCCTGGGCAGCGCGGAATTCCCGCCGGTTGCCGCTTCGCATCTGGTTGTCCAAATAGTCCCGCATCACATCATCGGGCGCCTGCTTGCGGTGGATTTCAAACGCAAGGGCGCGCAGAAGTTTGGCCTTGTCAGCATTGGACGAAAGATTGAGCCGTGCCACGATGATGCTCCTGAGATCTGTAAGGGCATCATAGGGACCGAAACCGACAAGGCCAGCGTAAAGCTATAGCGTCAGCCATGCGGCGTAGGCGAGGCTGACCGTCAAGGCGCCGATCACCGCAAAGGCGAGATCGGCGGCAAACACCGCGGGGCGGACGATGGCCCCGACCGCCATGGCGGCGGGGACGGAGGTGACGGCGCCGCCGACCAGGAATGCCATCGCGGCAGCCTTGGACGTTCCCATGTCGATCAGCCCTGCCACCAACGGCAACGCGGCATAGCCGTTGAGGTAGGCGGGGATGCCAACGATCGCGGCCATCGGCACAGCCAGCGGATTGTCCGGACCGAGAACGGCAGCAATGCTTGAGGCGGGGACGTAGCGGACCATCAACGCTTCGAGCATATAAGCAAGGGTCAGCCATTTGCCGAGCAATAGCGCGTTCGATAGCGCCTCGCGGCCAAAGGTGGTGCGGCGGTCGGCTTCAGTCCAGAAGGTCCAGTGAACCGGCTTTACGCTCCGCACGGATGATGCCGCGCAGCCGCCGTTGCCGACCCCCGATTTGAGCGGGTTGGCAAACATCCCCTGACGTTCCAACGCCATGACTCCGAACCCGCCGATCATGCCAACTGCGACAGCGGCAACCGTCTTGGCGATGGCGAAGTCGGTGCCCAGGGTGCCGGCGGTGACGGCGAACATTGCCGGGTCCATGATCGGCGAGGCGAGGCAGAACGCCAGCACCGCCGACAGCGGCACACCCATGCTCAACAAGGCCACGATGATCGGCACCACGCCGCACGAGCAAAACGGCGACAGGCCGCCGATCAGGGCGCCCAGCACGACCATGCGCGGCGGATAACCGGAAAAGGCCCGAGCGATCAGCCGGTCTGCGCTGGTGGCCTTGGCGGCCGCCGCCAGCCCGACCGCCAGCAGCAGCCAGGGCGCTATGGCAGCGACTTGCGCGGCGGCGAAGGTGACGGTAGACGCGGCCAACTCCGTCGAGACTGCCGCCAGCCCGAGCGCCAGCAGAGGAATGAGCAGCCACACCTTGTCGATGCGACTCCACAGGGAGGGGCCAGCCAGCGCGGTGCCGCAGCATGATGGTTTCTCGGAAGGGACGGGCGTCACGACGGTCATGGCGGCACCTGTGGGTTAGGGGTTGCAGCAGCGGCGGTGTGCGGGAACCGTGGCGTCGATGGCTCCCAAAAGATCCATCAGGCGGCGCAGCCGGTCATGGTTCAGGCAATAGGCCGGTCGGCCTTGGGCGCCGCCATCGCGCAGTAATCCGGCTCCCTTAAGGACGGAAACGTGCTGCGAAATGGTCGAAGGCGCCAAGGCGACAGCCTCGGCAAGATCGCCGAAAAAGCACGCATCGTTGGCAATGATATGCCGCAGGATCGCCACCCGCGCCGGATGGCCAAGGGCCTTCGCCAATCGCGCAAGGTCTTCATCATCGCCGTTCATGGAACGACTCCGTTCGCTATTCGTAGAATAACGAATACGGCCAGAGTAGCGATCGCGCAAGGAAAATCGCGAGACTAAAAATCAGGCCGCGCCGGCATCCCGGAGCGTGAAATGGAACGTCGCACCCTCCCCAGGCACGGAGTCTACCCAGATGGCGCCGCCCAAGCGGTGCACAATCCGTTTGCATACGGCCAGTCCGACACCGCTGCCGATACCGTCGGCCGCGCCGGGAAGGCGTTGGAACAGGTCGAAGATGCGGTCGAAGTATTCCGGAGGAATGCCAATCCCATTGTCGGCCACCGACAGCGTCCATACGCCGGTTTGGTCTTGGGTGGCGCTGATGCGGATGACAGCTGGGCGGTACGGGCTTCTGAAGCGCAGGGCGTTTCCGATCAGGTTCTGGAACACGGTGCCGAGCAGCGACTCGTCGGCCAGCACGGTGGGCAGTGGATCGCACTGAATATCCGCCTCGGCGCCCGCAATTTCGGTCCATAAGCCCGTAAGAACGCGATCAATGGTCCGCTGTGCTTGTACCGGCCGGAGGGCAGGCCGGAAGCTCGACACCCGGACGTAGTTTTGCAGGTCATGGACCAAGGCCGACATGCGCCGCGCGCCATTGACCAGGAACCCGATGTACTCATCGGCGTCTTTGTCCAACCGGCCACGGTAGCGCCGCTCCAAAAGTTGGGCATAACTGACCACGCTGCGCAGCGGTGTTTGCAGATCGTGGGACGCGGCGTAGGCGAACCGCTCCAGATCGGCGTTGGAGGCTTCGAGTTCCTCGGTTTTGGCGCGCAGGGCGGCTTCCGCCTCGGCCTGCCGGGTGACGTGGCGGGCGGTCCCGAAGGCGGTGAAGGCCATGAGCAGGAACAAGGCACTGCCCATTGCGCGCAAGGGCGTCATGCCCTCCCGCTCGGCACTCCACCCGCTCTTGGGCACAGCGGCCAGCCGCCACGTCCCGTGGGGGAAGTGGACATCGACGACGACCGGATGTTGGCTGAACACCGACTCGTCGCCCGCAATCAAGGCCCCGGCAGCGCCCAACCCGTCACGGCCACGAATGGCGAGCGCGAACGGCAGAGCGGGGTCGTCCAATCCGGCGTCCGCAAACACCTTGGGAATATCGAGGATGATGTTGACCATGCCGAAAAACGGCCCCGGCGTGCCATCCGCGCCATTCAGAAAGACCGGATTGCGGAAGATCAGCCCCGTGCCACCTTGAATGAGCGGCACCGGCCCCTGCAGCACAGGGGCGCGTTGCTCGATGGCCTTGAGGACCTGGGCATACTGTGCTGGGATGCTGGGGTAGCCCACGCCGATCACTTTTTCATTGCCAGCCAGAGGATAGCTCATGGCAATGATCATGCCCCGGCTGACCACCATGTTGATGACGTTGCTGTGCCCGTCCAGCAGGATGCGGGCGATGGTGTCAAAATGCTCCTGCGTGATATCGCCGTGAGCCATGATGTGGGCGACCAGCCCTCGGGTGCGCAGCAGCGGCCCGGTCAGGCTGTTTTCGAGCTTGGCGCGGATGGTGCCCAACTGGGCCAGGACGGCGGCGCGATTGGCGGCATCCCGCTTTTGCTGCTCCATGGCATCGATTTGCACCACGGCAAGCAATGACAGCAGCGTCACCGCGACAGCCAATAGCCAGGGCGCTACCGGCTGCGCTCGCCACGTTCCTTTCCCGGCACGCCCACTGACCGTGCTGCCAGGTCTCCCCGCTACCCCTGCCATAACCGCCTGTCCCCCCGCGGTGGCGTTTCCCGGCCTCAGTCTACACCAACAGATGCACCGCTTGGCCAGGATTCAGGCCGCTGCCGCGCCCTTTTCGCGAGCGCTGACGCGGCGCGCCGACACCCACAGGCCTAGCGCGACCCAGACCACCACCACCGCAAGTCCGGTCAAATAGGTGGGGCTGGCGAGTAACTCCGCCGGTGCCGCGTAAAACGGCCCGCGCAGCAGCGTCATGGCGTGTGCGACAGGATTGATCGCCATCACCACCTGGAGCCACATCGGCGCGCCGGCGACCGGGAACAAGGCGCCCGACAGCAGCCACAGGGGCATCAGGAAGACCATCATGATAGCGTGGAAGCCCGACGTGGAGCGCATGCTCCAGGCAATAGAAAAGCCAAGCGCGGTGTAGCCTACGGCAGTCAGGACCATGGCAGCGGCCAGCAGCGGAAGGCTCGCCAGCGGCAGCGGCATGTCCAGGAACGGCGCAGCCAGCAGCAGGATGAACGCCTGGAACAGCGCGATGGACGCGCCGCCGAACACCTTGCCCAGCACGATCGCCATGCGCGGCACCGGCGATACCAGCACGCCCTGCAGGAACCCCTGGTCGCGGTCCTCGATCACCGTGATGGTGGCGAACACCGACGCGAACAGGATCATCATCATCAGGACGCCCGGATAGAAATATTCCAGGTACGTCATGCCTTCCATGCCCGGCGGATTGAAGCTGGGCGTGAACCCGGCGCCCAGGAAAATCCAGAACAGCAACGGCTGGCCCAGGCTTCCGATGACGCGTTGGGGCTGGCGGATGAAGCGCACGAACTCGCGGCGGGCCAACGCCCAGACAGCGGGCGCAAGAGCGGTGGTCATCTGGGTGCTCATGCGCGTACTTCCTTGAGGTCTTCGGCCCCAGCGGCGTTGGGCGTGGCGTTCCCGGTGCGGCCCGTGACATGGACGAAAACGTCATCAAGATCGGGCTGCTTGATGGCGATGGACAGCACTTCGCCGCGATAGCGCGTCAAAATGCGTTCGACCAGCGCGACGGCCTCCGCCGGGGGGATGTCCTCGATGCGCAGTTCGTCCCCATGAGCGAGGACCGGCCGGTCCTGGTCGCGCGCCAGAGCGTCCCGCATCAGCGTCGGATGGCGTGGGCGGACGACCACCACTTCCTGCCCAAGCTGAGCCTTCAGGGCGGCGGGGGTGTCGTGGGCGAGCAACCGGCCGTCCTGCATGATGGCAACCGAGTCGGCATTTTCGGCCTCGGAGAAGACGTGGCTGGTCATCAGCACGGTCATGGCGCGTTCGCGCTGGAGGCGGTGCAGGGTGCCCAGGAACGCCCGGCGGCTGGCCGGGTCAAGGCCGGTGGTCGGTTCGTCGAGCAGCAGCACGGTCGGCCGGGTCAACAGGCACTTGGCCAGTTCGACCTGACGCGCAAGCCCTCCTGAGAGGGTGTCCACGCGGTCGCCCAGGCGGGTCTTGAGGTCGGTCCAGGCCAAGGCCTCGCCCGCACGGTCTTCAAGGGCGGCCCCCTTGATGCCGTGCAACTCGCCATGCAGGCGCAGGTTCTCCATCACGCTCAGGTGCTTGTCCACCGCTGGGCTTTGGAACACCACACCCATGAGGCGGCGCACGGCAGCCGCGTCGGTAAACAGGTCATGACCGCCCACGGAGACGGTTCCCGACGTCGGCGTCGCCAGTCCGCACAGGATGCGGAACAGGGTCGATTTTCCGCTGCCGTTCGGTCCCGACAGAATGCAAAAACTGCGTTCAGGAATTTCTAGCGTCAGATCATGCAGGGCGGTCCGCGGCTTCTGGCGGCGAGTGCCACCATAGACGTGGGTCAGATTGCGGATAATGATCATATGCAGTGAGTGTCCAGACGGCGGCGCGTCGGGTTGTTATTCCACAGCGGGGGCTTGAGGTAAAGGTAAACGGGACGCCGACGTTAAGGGGTCACGCCGCGCCTATGGCTCCGCGCACGATCTGCTCGAAGCTGTCCGGCTCGGTGGCGCCAGGCAACTCGGGCGGCAGGATTGGAAAATTCAACGACTTCAGGTCGATAAATGGCAGGTCGGCATCGTTGTCGAAAGAACTGGTCAGCCCGCGCTGCTGCTCGGCAGCGATCAGGTTGTTGATCGACGCCGCTGTTGAGCGCAAATCCTCCATGTCCTCGGCAGTCAGGCCATCAACCAGAACCGTAAGATAGGCCACGGCACGCATGAATTGGGGCCGCAGCAGGTGGGACTTGCCCATTGGCACCTCGCGCCGCCGGGCCAGCGTCTCGGACAGGGCGCGAAGGCTGCGCACGCGGTCCATGGCGAGCGCCCGGCCACAGCGCGACAGGTTGCGGCGCAAGGCGCCAAGCGTGGCGTCCAGCGTGGACTTGGTATGAGGGTGCAGGGTGGTGCGCGGGAAAGAACCGGCGAGGTCAACCAAATTGGTCAGGCGGTCGATGTCACTGACCAATCGGCGGCGCAGCGCAGCAGCCTTGACGGTGCGCCCTGCTTCTGTGAGGGCGGCGCGGCGAGCTTCCAGTTCACGGGTCAACGAACGAATGGCGCCGACGATGGTCAGGGCCTGCCGGTCGGAGGCGTCATAACGGACGCGGGCTTTCTGCTCACCGTCTGCCAATCATCGTCCCCCGTCGCACGACCGATGACACCCCCGAGGCGCCGATTGGAATGATGCTACCTTGGCCGAGCCGGTTCGCCAATGGTACCTTTGGCCTTGACTGTTTTCACAAAATGTATGAATGGCCGCACCCAGTTGCCCCGCATATGGGTGTATCCGGCCACGGTGTTGCCGATCACCAGACCGTCGTGGTGGCCGTCCACGCCATCGCCGCGTTCTACGTCGTAGGCAAAAGTCTGCGGCCCGTCGATGTGCTCCAGGGCTGAATAATGGAACTCATGGGCGCGGATTGCGCCATCGGGTGCGGGGTCCACCCGCCACGGCACGGCGGCGTCGGTGGGGCGAAGGCGAACATAGCCCCGGCCGCGCGGACGTTCATTCATGACGGTATCGGCGGGCACCGCGCCGACCATGGCGAACCGTTCGCCGTGCCATGTAATGGATCGGCTGAGGTACATCAGTCCCCCGCACTCGGCATAACACGGCAGCCCGTCCCGCAAGTGGTCGCGGATGGCGGCGCGCAACGGGGCGTTTGCCTCCAGCGCTGCCATGTGGGTTTCCGGGAACCCGCCGCCGATAATCAAGCCATCGATATCCGGCGGCAGGGCGGTATCGTGCAGCGTATGGACGGGAACCAGTTCCGCGCCCTCGGCGGCCAGGGCATCCAGGTCGTCCGGGTAGTAAAAGCCGAACGCGCTATCATGGGCGATAGCGATCCGCAGGCCCGTGCGAGCTAGGGGCGCGACACCTGCCGGCGCGGGCAGGGCAGGGGCTTGGTGCGCGGCAGCCTCCACCGCGTCCAAGTCAATGCTGGCGGCGATCACGGCGGCGACGCCCTCCACCACCGCCTCGGACGCCGCTTGTTCATTCGCCGGAATGAGGCCCAGGTGCCGCTCGGCCACCTTGAGTGCGGTATGCATCGGCACGGCCCCCAGCACCGGAAAGTCCGTGTATGCCTCCACGGCGGCGCGCAGTTTGGACTCATGCCGCGCCCCGCCGACCTTGTTCAGGATCACTCCCGCAAACGTTGGCGCGCCGTCAAAGTGCTGATAGCCCAGCAATAGCGGCGCAATGCCCCGCGTCATGCCCACGCAGTCCACCACCAGCACCACCGGCGCCTCGATCAATCGGGCCAGGGCGGCGTTGCAGGTCGAGCCGTCCGTCTCCACACCGTCATAGAGGCCCTTGGTGCCCTCGATCACCGCCAGATCGGCGGCAGCTTCGTGGCGGGCCAGCAGGGCGCGGATGGCCTCGGGCGTCTGTGTGTTGTAGTCCAGGTTGTAGCACGCCCGCCCCGCCGCGCTGCCCAGCCACAGCGGGTCAATGTAATCCGGCCCCTTCTTGAAAGGTTGCACCACGCGCCCCCGCTGGCGCAACGCACGTACCAGCCCCAGGCTGACCATGGTCTTGCCGGAGGATTTATGGGCGGCGGAGATGAACAGGCGGGGCATGGGCAAGTGGCCTTTGTGGAAGAAACGCGGGCGCTGCCCGCACCCGCCAGGAGGCTCGGCCTCCTGGACCTCGGGAACGGCGCTCTTACTGCTGCGCGCGGCGCATTAATAAGTCTCGGAAAAATGCCTGCGGCGCAAGGGAGTAAAGGCACGGGTTCCAAGGGCCAATGGCCCATACACCGTGGCCACTGGTCCGCGTGGGTACGCGGGTCAAGCCCGCGCACGACGAACTCATTGAATATAAAGAATTTTGTCGTGGCCGGGCTTGACCCGGCCATCCACGCGCCGCCGACTGCGCCGCATTTCCGGCATCGGCCCGCGCTGTAAGCCGCGCGCAGCGCATCTGCCTGCGGCGCAAAGGAAGCGCCGTAACGTCCTGGGATCCAAGGGCCAATGGCCCTTGGCGGGTGTGGGCAGCGCCCACATGACTTAACCCCGGCGCCATCCCCGAACCCCTCTCCCCCGAAGGGGAGAGGGGTCGGGATGGCCCCGGTGGGACGGGGGAGGTGAGGCCTGGGGCCGTGCCCGCGGTCAGGCTGCTCCGGGCAACGCCTCCCGCGTGCGGTTCTCCCACAGGGAGTCCGCCTGGGTCTGGGCCTCGCCGATGGAGGCGGCGCGGCCCATGAGCTTCAACGCGATGGCGGTGGTGCCGACCACCGTCGCGCGGGCATAGTCGTCGCCTTCGTCGCCGCGCCAGACGGCTTTGAGACGGGACAGGTCGAGGACCTCGTCCTTGGGCTGCCGGGAGTCGGGCAGCAGGGCGGGCCAATCCTCGGTGCCCGTGACGCCGTTGTGCAGGGTCCACACCTGGCAGGGCTTTTGCGGGCGGCGCTCGGCTTCGCCGCCGTCCCCCTTGAAGATCGCCATGTGCGGCTGGCCAACCAGTCGGGCAGCTTCCTGGTGAACGGGCAGGTAGGCCGGGTGTGTCACCGACAGGATCTGCGCCGGGGCGTCGAACGGGTTGAGCTTGCGCCCGACCGTGTGGATGGGCGAGCGGACCCCCAGGATATGGCGCAGGTCCATGATCTCCTGAAGGCGCGGGCTGATCGCGGGCAGGGTGACGTAGGCGAAATTGCGGGCCTTGAGGTGGGCCACCGCCTCATCCAGGGTCGCCGCCACCGGCACGCCCAGGGCAGCCAGGGCTTCGGACGTGTACAGGCGGCCGGTGGTGTGGCCTTCGGACCCGTGCATGAACACCTTCACACCCGATTCCGCCAGCAGCAGGGCCGACAGCAGGAACCACGGCAACTGCCGCGCCTTGCCCGCCCAACTCGCCCAGTCCAGATCCACCGCCGGGCGGTCGGCAGGCAGCGTCAGGGCGGAGCGGATGCCGCGCACGAACCCGGCCACTTCCTCGGGCGTCTCGGTCTTGACGCGCAGCAGGCAGAGGAACGCGCCGAGCTGCGCCGGTTCCACCGACCCGGCCATAATGAGCTTGACGGCGTCCTCAGTTTCCTCGGTGGTCAAGGGGCGCGACAGGTTCGGCCCCTTGCCCAGGATGCGGACGTATTGGGCAAACGGATGTTCAGTGGTCATGGCAGCGTTGCTTCTTCCGGTCAGAGTCACTCGGCGGGCGCCGGGACGGCCTCGTGGGAGGCATCCGCCCCGTCTTTGGGGGCGGCGTCCTTGGCAGCCGGGACATGATCGGGGTCCACGACCTCGTCGGCAAGACTTTCAGGCAGGAACCGTAGCGCGCCGACTGCGATGGTCAGCAGCAGCAGGGCCACGCCAACGCCGCCGATGCCCAGCAAAACCTCTGGCAGGGTAGGGGCATAGGGCGCGACCACACCGTCAAACCGGGCAGAGGAGACTTCCATTCCGGGGAACAGGACCAGCGGGAAGGCCTGACCGCCGATGATGATGACGTAGATATGCGCCAGCCCGCCGATCTGCACGGCGATGGATGCCCCGACGATGGCCACCCGGTTGCCGCCCATCTGCGGGTGCAGCAGCAGAACCAGCGGCACCACGATGCCGATGCCCACGCCGAGCAGCCAGAAGATGCTGGTGTAGACGGACCCGCCGGCCAGCAGCCACGCCTCATAGGCGCGATGTTCGGCGGCGTAGATTCCGGTGATGTGTTGGACGGCCAGGAAGTAGGCCGTGGCGGCGACCATGATGCCGGTCAGGCGTTGCAGGCGGGTCAGCACCACATCACCCAGCGGCCGGTCGGCCCAGGTGTAGGCGGCCAGCACCACCAGCATGAACACCGCCTGCCCGAAGGCCAACGACATGGCGATGAACAGCGGCGCCATGATGGCCGCGTCATAGGCTTCGCGGGCAACCAGGAAGCCGAAGATCGACCCCGTGCCGGTGGTCAGGATGAGACGCCAGACGAACGCGCCAAGCGCGGCAGGCATGTAATAGCCGCTGCCCCGCCGGTCCATCATGGTCCACAGATAGCCCGCAACGATGGCGAAGAAGCCCGAATACAGGATGACGTTCCACGAGAAGATGGATGTCGGATTGATATTGGTCATTGTGACCAGCAGACGGTCTGGCCGCCCCAGGTCGAGCAGCAGCGCCGCAAGACCACCGGCCAGCAGGGCCAGCGCCAGCAGCCCGGATAGGCGGGCCAGCGGCTTGTACATGTCCTTTCCGAACACCGAACTGACCGAGGCCACGTTCAGCGCGCCGGATGCAGCAACAATCAGGAACACGGCGAACACATGCGGCGTGCCCCAGACGACATGGTTGTTCATGCCGGTGATCCAGTGCCCGGCATGTTCCATGGTGTAGGCAGCACCGCCGCCGATCAGCGCCATCAGGCCGAACGCGGCGATCAGTCCCCAGTAGCCGGACGATTTGGCGTCCAACGCGCGGTAGACGATACGGGATTTGCTATGGGCAGCCATTGCGCGGTCCTCCCCCTACAGGCCGATGTAACGCACGCCCGGCTTGGTGCCGAGGTCGCCACGGATGGTCGCCGTGGAAACGTCCTTCACCTTGCGGGAAATGGCGCTGTTTGGGTCGTTGAGGTCACCGAACAGCATGGCGCCGGTCGGGCAGGTTTCGACGCAGGCCGGGTCACGCCCGGCATCGACCCGGTGGGCGCACAGGGTGCAGGATTCCACGCATCCCTTGCCGCGCGGATTGTGCGGCTTCTGCTCGGTCGCGACTTCGTGGGCGAAGGAGCGTGCCTTGTACGGGCAGGCCATCATGCAGTAGCGGCACCCGATGCAGCGGTGACGGTCCACCAGGACGATGCCGTCGGCGCGCTTGAACGACGCCGTGGTCGGGCAGACGTCCACGCAGGGCGGGTTCTCGCAGTGCTGGCACATCACCGGCAACTGCTTGGAATGGCTGGTTTCCGGGTCGCGGACGGTGACGACGCGGATATATTGCGGGTCGGTGGCGTCCCGCCCGTGGTCGGGCAGGCCCATTTCTTCGTTGCAGGCTGTCACGCACTTTGTGCAGCCCTCGACGCATTTGGTCGCGTCAATCAACAGGCCCCAGCGCTGCTTGGCGCTGGCCGGATCAGCCGGATTGCGGGCCTGAGCCGGGGCGATCAGGGTGATGCCGGGGGCCAGGGTTCCCGCCGCCACGGCGGCCGCGCCGACCTTAAGCAGGTCGCGGCGAGACGTTTCAGGATTGGTGCGGTCGTCGCTCATGCCTAGCCCTCCCTCAACGCGCGGCTTGCCCACCGGACTGCCCGGACGGCAGCGAGGTGTGGCACTGGAAGCAGTCGGGCTGAACGGCGGCGTACTCATGACAGGCCACGCAGAAATGCTCCGAGCTTTGATGGGAGACGGCCTTGCCCGCCGCGTCATTCACCGCATGGCAGTCGATGCATCCCTGCAGGCTGTGCTGCGTGGTGCGGATGCCTTTGCGCACGGTGTCGTCCCGCTGATGGGTCAGCAGCTTCATGTGGTTGGTCCGCATGAAACCGGGGTCCTCCACGCACTGGGTGCCCGCCGCGGCCTTGGGGACCATGGGGAAGGGCACGTCGGCAGCAAACCCCGTGCCCGCCCCGGCGACCAGCGCCAGGACGGTCACGGCGAGCGCCGCAAGGAGGACCCGAAGGCCCCTGTTTCCGGGGGTGCCGGACGTTGACGTCGCGGGCATCGGCCAGTCTCCCACTTTTTCTTTAGTCTTCGCCCAGGCCCATGTGGATGTAGCCGGTCGGGCAGACGTCGTTGCAAATGTGGCAACCGATGCAGCGGGTGTACTCGGTATAGACGTACCGGCCCACGGTGCGTTCGGCCTTGGGCACGCGGTGAACGGCGTCCTGCGGGCAGAACACCACGCAGTTGTCGCATTCGAAGCACAGGCCGCACGACATGCAGCGCTTGCCTTCGTTGATCGCCTGTTCCTCGGTGAAGCCCTTCAGGCGTTCCTGGAAGTTGCCCAGCACCTTGTCGCTGTCGATGTGGATTTCTTCCCGCATGTTGCGTTCGACGAACGGGAAGTGCCCGAGGAACAGCCCGTCGGCGGTGATGATTTCCTGCGCCGAGCGGTCTTCGTAGTTGTGGATGGCGAACTTGTTTTCCGACGTGCCGCGCACCGGCGTCTTGTCGTACTCGGCAGGCGTCAGGCCCGACTGCTGGAGCATGGACAGCAGGTTCCAGTGGTGGACGTCCACCTTCGGGCGCTTGGTATCGGGGTGTCCGGCCAGCATGTGATCGATGCTGTCGGCCGCAATGCGGGCATGGCCGATGGCGGTGGTCAGCAGGTGCGGGCGCACCACGTCGCCGCCAACGAAATGCTTGGGCATCTTGGGCACGGCATAGGTCTTGTCGGCATTGATGTAGCCGTGACCGTTGTCCAGCACCTCGATCCCCGCCATGTCGCCCTTCTGGCCGACGGCCGAGACGATCAGGTCGCAGTCGATGGTGAACTCGGTGCCCTCGCGCGGGATGGGGCGCATGCCGTCCATGTCGCACAGGCACAGCTTCAGCCCGATGGCGCGGCCGTCGGCGTCCTTGAGGACTTCGAGGGGCATGACGCCGCCCTTGATGTCGATGCCCTCGTGCTTGGCGTCGGCGACTTCGCGCTCGGCGGCCGTCATCTTTTCGACCGGGAACAGCGAGGTCAGGGTGACTTCGGCGCCCGACCGCTTGGCCGACGAGGACACGTCATGGGCGGTGTGGCCCCACACCACGGACTCGGCGCTTTCATTCGGCTTTGCCTCGGTGATGTGACCGAGGCGGCGGGCCACCGAGGCAACGTCGATGGAGGTGTCACCGCCGCCGATCACCACGATGCGCTGGTTGACGTGCTGCAGGCGGCCTTCGTTGAAGGCGCGCAAGAAGTCCACGCCGGAAATGCAGTTCGGGGCATCCCAGCCGGGGATGGGCAGGCCCTTGCCGGCCTGGGTGCCGATGCCCCAGAACACGGCATCGAAGTCGGCGTTGAGCTGATCGAGGGTGATGTCCTTGCCGACCCGCACGCCGCACTTCACCTCGATCTTGCCCAGGTCGATGATGCGCTGGATTTCGGCGTCAAGCACGTCGCGCGGGACGCGATAGCCGGGGATGCCGTAGCGCATCCAGCCGCCCAGGGAGGGCGCGGCCTCAAAAATGGTCACGGCATGGCCCTTGCGGCGCAACTGGTACGCGGCGGCCAGACCGGCCGGGCCGCCGCCGATGACGGCGATCTTGCGGCCGCTGTCGATCATCACCGGGTCAAAGCCCAGCTTGTTCTCGATGGCGTAGTCGCCGACGTAGTGCTCCACGGCGTTGATGCCGACGAAGTCCTCGACCTGATTGCGGTTGCAGCCGTCCTGGCACGGGGCCGGGCAGACGCGGCCCATCACGGCCGGGAAGGGGTTGGCTTCAACCATGCGGCGGAAGGCGTATTCCTGCCACGCCATCGGCTTGCCGTCGGGACCGGCCGGCGGCTTGTCGATGCCGCGCGCGATCTGGAGCCAGCCGCGAATGTCGTGGCCGGACGGGCAGCTACCCTGGCACGGCGGGGTGCGGTGGATGTAGGTCGGGCACTTGTGCGACCAGCCGGCATCGAAGATCTGCTCGGTCCACTGGTCCCACTTCTGGTCGCCTTCGGTGTAGCGGCGCCAGGTGTGCCCTTCGGCGTTCCCGTCCTTGCCCTGAACAGCGGTATCCGTCGCCATGGTGTTCTCCCTGTCTCATTCTTGAAAGCGGGTGCCGGCCATTTTCTGGCTCGGGCGCCCTCGCTTCAGGACTTGTTCGTACCGAGCTGGATCGCGTTGCTGACCAGCTGATGGACTGAAACGATCATGTTCATGTCCATGCCGTAGTAGGGCAGGACCTTGGTGAACTGGCTCTTGCATATGGCGCAGATGGCGGCCATGTGCGTGACGCCGTGTTGTTCGACCACCTGTTTGAGCGCGTTCATTCGGGGCATGGCGCCCTTGACGCGGATTTCCATCAGGTCGTCGGTCAGGAGGCCGCCGCCGCCACCGCAGCAGAAGGTCTTTTCGAAAATAGTGTCGTCGGCCATGTCCACGAACTTGGGCACGCTGGCCTTGATGACTTCGCGCGGGATGACGAACTGCCCGCCGGGGAAGTCCCCCATGCGCGAGGCGCGCGCCACGTTGCAGCTATCGTGCATGGTTAAAACCATGCCGCTGTTGGCCTCCTTGTCGAGGATGATGCCGCCGCTCTTGATGGCGTTGTGGGTGACTTCGAGGATGTGCTGGGGCACCGGATAGCGCGGGTCGAGGAAATCCCACGGCCCGGCGTAGGTGTTCAGGAAGCTGTAGGCGACACGCCACGCGTGGCCGCATTCGCCGAACACGATGCGCTTGACCTTGAGGTCCAGAGCCGCCTTGCGGATGCGGTTGGCGATCTTGTGCATTTGGTCGTAGGAGCCGATGAACATGCCGAAGTTGGCCGCCTCGGACGCCTCGGAACTGACCGTCCACGAAATGCCTAACTGATGGAACACCTTGGCGTAACCAATAAGGCCGTCAACGTGCGGTTCGGCGAAGAAGTCGGCGGATGGCGTGACCAGAAGAACCTCGGCGCCCTCGACATCGACCGGGAACCGGACGGCGTGGCCGGTATCTTCGAGGACGTCTTCCTCAAGGCCTTCCATGGTGTCGGCCAGGGCAGCCTCGGGCAGACCGAGGTTGTTGCCGATCTTGTGGACCTTGGTGATGATCTCGTTGCAGTACTTCTGTCCCATGCCGACGTGATCAAGGATCTCGCGGGCGGCCATGGATACTTCGGCGGTGTCGATGCCGTAGGGGCAGAACACCGAACAGCGGCGGCACTGGCTGCACTGGTGGAAGTAGGTGTACCACTCGTCCAGGACGTCCTGGGTCAACGGACGGGCGCCAACGAAGCTGCCGAACATCTTCCCGGCCGGGGTGAAGTACTTGCGATAGACCGACCGCATGAGGTCCTGGCGGGCCACCGGCATGTTCTTGGGGTCGCCGGTGCCGAGGAAATAGTGGCACTTGTCCGAGCATGAGCCGCACTTCACGCAGCTATCCATGTAAACCTGGAGCGACCGGTACTTGCCCAGCAGTTCGCCCATCTTGCCGATGGCCTTGTCGTGCCAGTCGTCGACCAACGCGCCGGGGAAACCCAGCGGCTCCTGGTGCTCGGGCTTGGCGAGGAAGGGCCGCGAGTGGGCCATGGCGTCCGGGACCAGGGCCGGGTTGTCCGGCACGTCATGGTCCAGGTTCAGCACGGGCGTTTCGAATTTGGCAGCCATCGGTCAGGTCCTCAGTGTCGCAGTCTCGGCGTGTCGCAGTCTCGGAGCGCAGGTCAGAAACCGCGCTTGGCGTCGTAGCCGGCCGCCCAGGGCGCCACATGGCGGCGCTCACGCGGGTTGTCGGCTTGGTTCCGCGTCGGGCTGAAGAAGACGCCCGGAACGTGCAGCAGCTTGGAGAACGGGAACACGATCATCAGCGCCGCGACCAGACCCAGGTGGATGAGCAGACCCGGATGCCCCGGCAACGGCTGGATGGAAAAGCGCATCAGGCCCAGGAAGAAGGCCTTCACGGCGAGAATGTCGGTCGGATGCACGAACTTCATGAGCAGGCCGCTCACGCCGATGGCGATCAGCAGCAGCAGCATGACGATGTCCGACGGGTTGGTGATGTAGCGCACGCGGGCAATCAGGAAGCGGCGGGCCAGCAGCGCGGCCAGCCCGGCCACCATGGCGAACCCCGCATAGATGCCGATCGGCTGAATGAGGACCAGCAGGGTCGGCACGTCGGCGATGAAGTAGCGCGCGTGACGCACCAGGACCAGGGCCAGCCCGGCATGGAACGCCATGGCAAAGACCCACAGCAGCTTGTCGGACTTGAACAGGCTCTCGAACAACGTCACTTCACGAGCGACCCGGAAGGCCGCGCCCGACTGGGTCATCGGGGCCGGGGTGGTCGGGATCTTGAGGGGCGCAGGGGTGCGCCAATACTGCGCGATCTTGGAGCCTAGCCCCACGACCAGCACCAGCGCCGCCAGATAGAACAGGGCCGCGTAGGCTATCGAAATTGCGGACATGGCACTCCTGCTCCCCATGTGCTCAGGGCATACGGACCCCCGTACTCCGGCTCATTGGCGGCCGGATCCCCTTTGCTTGAAACGGTATTCGTGTGGTGTCGTCGGTCGTTTTAGGCACCGGGAGGTGGAGGGGGCAGCCGGGCCGCCCTCTCCACCCTACACCGATGCGATCAGACGCAGCCGGTCGGCTTGGGCAGGCCGGCGATCTTGCAGGCCTGCTTGGCCGGGCCGTACGGGAACAGTTCGTACAGGTACTTGTTGTTCCCCTTTTCGGCGCCCAGCTTCTTGGTGATCGCCTTGGTCAGCACGCGCACGGCCGGGGCGATCTGGTATTCGGCATAGTACTCGCGCAGGAAGTTGACGACTTCCCAGTGCTCGGGGGTCATGTTGACCCCTTCGGACTCGGCCAGCAATCCGGCGAGGTCTTCGTTCCACTCGTCGAGATTGATGATGTAGCCTTCTTCATCGACTTCGATCGTCTTGCCGTTAACTTCGTAGGCCATCCCTCTAAACTCCTTTTTTGGTGGGTGAAGGGTGGATCACAGCCACGCTTGAACGGCGCTGTGTTCCACCGCCAAGTCCACGAACCCTTCGTAATCGACGACGGTGATGCCGGCGATCACATTATCCTCGCTCATTCCGCGGGCAGCGAGGTCGGGGCCGAGGACGAAGACCTTGCACTTTCCGACCGCCTCTTCGACCTTGGCAGCGACGGACGTGCCCTTGGTGGCGGCATAGACCGCATCCTCGATGAAAAGGATGGCGGCGCCGTCAACGGCATGGGCGAGGCAAGACGCGACGGCGTTGCGCTCGAAGGGCGACTTGTTGACCGTGTGCAGCATGGTGAACAGTTCCTTCCTTACGCGCTCAGTACCACGTCCATGCCGTTCATCAGTTCGGCCATCTCGGCCTGGCTGATGACTTCGACGTCGACGATTAAGTCGTCTTCGGTCAGGCCGCGTTCTTCCAGGCCTTCGCGTTCGACGTACAGCTTTTCGATGTCATAGCCATCGAGGGCGCGGAACGTCTTGGAGAAGTTTTTCATGCCGACGCGGGCCGGGTCCTGGTTCTTGACGATCTGATAGATGCCGTCGTCAACGAACGCCAAATGGACGTCCTGGTCGAAGGCGGCCGAAATCAGCACCATCTCCAGAACTTCCAGGGCATAGATGCTGCCGTGCGGCGCCTTGCGGTTCACGAACATGAACTTCTTGACGACACCCGAGGTGTAATCGTCGTCGTCGCCGGGCAGGTCCATGACTTCACTCATCGTTTTCTCCCCTGCCTCAGTCGCCGAAGGTCATGACGCGGTCAGCCTGGATGCCAACCTCGATCAACTGACCCAGACCGGAGATGCGGAAGCCCTCGGCCAGGTTTTCTTCCTTCAGACCGCGGCGCAGGCCGGCAGCGACGCACACCACCAGATCCACGTTATGATCGCGGGCCATGTCCGCCCACAGCTTGCCGATCTGGCGCTCGTCCTGCGGCGCTTCGAGCAGCTTGTTCGCGTTGTGCACGCCGTCATAGTAGAAGAAGACGCGCGACACGGTATGGCCCTTGGCAATGGCCGCCTTGGCAAATTGATAGGCGGAATCCACGGCCTGATGGTTGTAGGGGCCTTCGTTGACCAAAATGCCGAATTTCACGTTCCAAACCTCTTGATTAGAAGCGGATCTGAGCCGAGGCGTTCAGGCTGGAGCGCGACCCGCGCCAATTGTCCACATGGTACTTCGTGAACGGCAGGCCGGTCAGTTCGAAGAAGCGCGGCCAACCGATGCGGTCGATCCACTCGTTCATGCGTTCCCAAGGGCGGGCGTCGGCCTTGTAGGCGGCCAGGATCTGCTTGACCACCGAGGCGACTTCCGGCCAGCGCGGCGCGTTGTTCGGCAGACCGGCAGCGACCAGCTTGTGGAACGCGGGCTTGGACCGGGTGGAGGAGTGCTTGCCGCCAACCCAGATGGCGAGCTTGGAGTGCTCGGGGTCGTTGATCTGCATGGGCGGGCAGGGCGGGAAACAGGCGCCGCAGCACACGCACTTCTTTTCGTCGACTTCCAGGCTCGGTTTGCCGTTGACCATGGCCGGGCGGATGGCCGCGACCGGGCAGCGGGCCACCACCGTCGGACGCTCGCACATGTTGGCAACGAGGTCGTGGTTGATGGTCGGCGGCTTGGTGTGCTGGATGTTGATGGCGATGTCGCCCTGACCGCCGCAGTTGATCTGGCAGCAGGACGTGGTGATCTTCACGCGGTTCGGCATCTCTTCATGCTTGAACTCGTGATACAGCTCGTCCATCAGCGCCTTGACGACGCCCGAGGCATCGGTGCCCGGAATGTCGCAGTGCAGCCAGCCCTGGGTATGCGAGATCATGGAGATCGAGTTGCCGGTGCCGCCGACCGGGAAGCCTTCGGCCTCCAGCTTGGCAATCAGCGGGTCGACCTGGGCGGCGGTCGAGACCATGAACTCGATGTTCGAGCGGGTGGTGAAACGGACGCGGCCTTCGGCGAACTGGTCGGCGATGTCGGCCAGCTTGCGGATGGTGTAGACGTCCATCTGACGCTGGGTGCCCGCCTTGACGGTCCAGATTTCATCGCCGGACTTGGCGACGTGGTGCAGGACGCCGGGGCGCGGACGGTCATGCCAAGCCCACTTGCCGTAGTTCTTCTGCATGATCGGGTGCATGTACGGAAACGGATCCGGTGCTCCGCTCTCGGTCGGATGGCGCAGTTCAGCCATTTCTAATCAGCCTCCCTTTGGAGTGACTTCCCCTGGCGGGGGAGGCCGCAGCCTCCCCCAGCGATTTTTCGTTACTCGGCGGCAGCCGCGGAGCCACCCTTGCGGGCGTGCCACTTGGCGGCTTCTTCGTCCCAGCCGTCCATGCGGACGTAGGAGTTGGCGCGCGGATGGCTGACCATGTTCGGGTCGACGGGCAGGCCGACGCCTTCAAGGAAGTTCACCAGACCGATGCGCTCGATCATTTCGCCGGTCCGCTCGTGGTCCAGCGCGTTTTCGGCGAAGAACTCGACGACGTTGGTGGCGATTTCCAGCAGGCGCTCGTAGTCCTCGTCGGTTTCGAGCTTCATGAAGGGAACCACGACGGTCCCCATCAGGTCGCCGATCTTGAGGGTGCGCTTGCCGCCGATCAGGATGGTGATGCCCTTGTCGTCGCCAGGGCTGAGCGCCTTGGTCATGACGTTGATGCAGTGCATGCAGCGGACGCAGGACTTGTTGTCGATGGCCAGCGTGTCATCGTCGTTGAGTGACACCGCGTTGGTCGGGCACATGGTGACGACCTGATCGATCGCCCACTTGCGGCCGTTCTTGGCGATGTAGTTCTTGACCTCGGCCTGATCGATCTTGATGTCGTCGCGCCAGGTACCCAAAGTCGCAAAGTCGGACCGATGGGTGGCGTTGACGCAATCGTTGGCGCAGCCCGAGAACTTGAACTTCATCTTGTAGGGCAGCGACGGACGATGCATGTCGTCGAGAGTGTTGTTGATGATGGTGCGCAGGGCCTTCTGCTCGTCGTAGCACGACTGCTCGCAGCGGGCCGAGCCGACGCAGCTCATAGAGGTGCGGATGCCCGCACCGGCGCCACCCAGGTCAAAGCCCATCTCGTTGAGTTCATCGAACGCGCTCTGGACGTGCGCGGTGTCGGTGCCCTGGAACATGATGTCGCCGGACTGGCCATGGAAGGCTATCAGGCCCGAGCCATGGCGCTCCCAAACGTCGCACATCTGGCGCAGCAGATCGGAGGTGTAGTGCATGCCGGCCGGCGGCTGGATGCGCAGGGTGTGGAATTCGCTGGACTCAGGGAATTTGTCGGCCACTTCGGAGAAACGCGGAATGACGCCCGCGCCATAGCCGAACACACCGACGGTGCCGCCCTTCCAGTAGCCCTTGCGGGTTTCGTAGGAATGCTCGAGCTGGCCGAGCAAGTCCTTCATCATATTGGCATAGGGCTTGTCTTCCGACTGCGCCAAGCGCTTAAGTCCGGTTACGAAGCTCGGCCAGGGACCGCTCTCGAGTTCGTCGAGCAACGGAGTCTTGGGCATCTCCTTAGCCATAAACACTACCTCCCTGTTTACGCAGCGGCGCGCCTGCTTCGGCGGTCGGCGCGATCAGCCTTGACCAGTGCCCGGACAATCCGGGCGGTTCGTGGGCCAGCGGCGCGGGGGGCGTGTTACGGTGCGGACAACCTTAGGCCACCGGCAGCACGGCCTGTCGTCAAGACAGGGGCGTGGCGTCGACTGGCGCGGGTCCACGTAACCTCCGTTCCTCCCCCGGCGTACCCGAAGTCAGCGGCCGGCTTCTCGTCCGGCTGCACTGTCTTCAAGCTCCCATCCACGTATGGCGGGACCGCCTGGAAAACCTCCTTGCCAGCATTCCACGGGGTGTTCCGTCCTTCATCCACCCTTCTGCGGTTATGGCCCTCTTAAATGTAGGCCTGCAACCGTGCGGTAATGCTGTACATTCACAGACCTTAATATAACACTGTCCTCAAGTGAAAGCGGTTTCTTCAAGGGAGTTCCAGATTTTTGGACGTAGGCGGAAATGATACGCGTTTGCAAAGGCAAGTTTTGGAGCAATCCTAGGAAATCCGCGACTTGTTGCGGCGCACCTATTTGTTGCAAAGCACACTGAGTTAATAATTTGTCGCAATAAACTAGAGTGCGGGGAGGAGCGTCCACCATGGCGGCACGAATCAACACTGTTCAAGCACCTACCTGGCGCTCCGGCGGTTCGCCCTTCGACCTGACGGCGGACGGCGTCTACCGGGCATGGCGGGATCGTCGGCTGGAGAGCCACCCGCGCGCCGCCGAAGACATTGTTGTCGAGGTGGCCGATCCGGCGTGCCTGACCGTTGCGGAGGAGGAGGCCTTGGCCGACCGTCTGGCCCGCTGCAACATGGCGGTCTATGCCGGGCCGGCCAACCCGCCTCTGACACGCGAGGGGGTGCGCGCTTTCGGGCGGCGGTTCGGTCTGGACCGACTGGACGCCAACATGCTGTCCGACACCGACGGCATCACGCCCTTGTCGGTGGCCGAGGGCGGCACGCGCACGCGTTATATCCCCTACACCAACCGGCCCTTGGCGTGGCACACCGATGGGTACTACAACGCCCCTGAAGCTCAGGTGCGGGCCATCTTGCTGCATTGTGTCCAGTCGGCGGCGGAGGGCGGAGCGAACGCCCTGCTCGATCACGAGGTGGCCTATATCCTGCTGCGCGATGCAGACCCGGTACACATTGCCGCGCTCAGCCGCCTGGACGCCATGAGTATCCCCGGCAACGCCGAGGAAGGGCAGCCGCCGCGGCCCGACAGCGTGGGGCCGGTGTTCTCCGTCATGCCTGATGGGCGGCTCCACATGCGCTATACCCGCCGCAAGACCAACATCGCCTGGGCGCCGGACCCCGCCGTGGAGGCCGCCGTCGCGGCATTGGAGACCATCCTGGATTCCGACAGCCCATTCATCCTGCGCCATCGCCTGTCTGCCGGGCAGGGGCTGATCTGCGCCAACGTGCTTCACAACCGAAGTAAATTCGAAGACCCTGCCGAGGCAGATGCAACGGCCCGTCTGTTATACCGCGCCCGCTACCACGATCCCCTTCGTCTGAAAAATCAGGAGATTGCCGCCCCATGAGCACCATCGACGAAACCCCCGCCGAGGGCTGGGGCGCCGAAGCCACCGTCCAGGATCTCGATGTCGTGGAGGCTCCATGGGGCCGCGAAATTACTCTCAAGAGCGCCGCCTGGGGCAGCGGGATGCGCATCCTTCAGGTCCGCATAAGGGAAAAGCGCCGCTTTACCGACGTTGATCTGGACGAAGACACCGTGCGGCGGCTGGTCGCCACCATGCAGGGATGGCTGGACGCCGGGGCGAAGGGGGAGTAGAGCCGGGCGCTGCCCGGACCCGCAAGGAGGCCAGCCTCCTTGACCTCGGGACGTGACGAGGTTAAGCCGCGCGCAGCGCATTAAATGCCGACATTGTCTGCCTGCAGCGCATGATAATCACGGTACTTAACACGGGATCCAAGGGCCTCGGCCCTTGGCGGGGATGGGCAGCGCCCATCCTTCCCTCAGAGGCGCATGGGCTGTTGCCTGAGCAGCAGCCCCTCCTTCTAATCACG
>JBAYSM010000023.1:0-25687 GCA_041676205.1 Rhodospirillaceae bacterium
AGCACCAGCGCAACCGGGATCAGCAACAGCAACGTGTTCACGCGGTCGGCTCCCTTTCAGGCGCGCGGGCCGGAGCTTGCCGCCCGGACAGGCGCAACGCATTGACAATCACCACGACCGACGACGTGCTCATGGCCACCGCGGCGATCAGCGGCGTGACGAATCCGGCGACCGCCAGTGGGACGGTGAACACGTTATAAATCAGCGACAACGCAAAGTTCTGGCGGACCAGGCGATCGGCCTTGCGCGCCACCGTCAGGACTTCCACCACGGGACCAAGCTTGTGGCCCTGGAACACCACGTCAGCAGCCGTCTGGCTGACGTCCACGGCGGTCGACGGCGACACCGAGACGTCGGCAGCCGCCAACGCGGGCGCGTCGTTCAAGCCATCGCCGACCATCAGCACCTTGCGGCCCTCGCGGCGCAACTCGGCGAGACGGGCGCACTTGGCCTCGGGCGTGCATTCAGCGGCCCACCGGGTAATACCCAGGGCCTCCGCTACCGCCTGAACGGCAGGGGTGCGGTCACCCGACAGCAGTTCAACATGCAGGCCGCGCCGCCGCAGGGTCGCCACGACCTCGGCCGCATCGGGACGCGGCGAGTCGGAAAAGGTAAAGCGCACGGGCGCGTGATCCGGGCGGGCCAGCCACAGTTCCGGCCCGCTGGCCGGTGGCACGTCGATGCCTTCAGCGTTGCAGAAGGAGCGGCTGCCCAGGCGGATTTCACCGTCTGTCGTCACGGCCCGCAATCCTTGGCCGGGAATTTCCTCCACTCCGTCCATGACAGGAGCCACCGTGACCCCGGCGATGGCACGGGCTAAGGGATGACGGCTCGACACCGCCATGCCGGCGGCCAGCCGCAGATCCGCATCGCTCCAGGAACCGGAGGTGCGGTCGAGCACGGGATGGCCCATGGTCAGGGTGCCAGTCTTGTCAAAGACCACGGTATCGATGTCGATCATGCGCTCCAGCGCGGTGGCCGACTTGAGCAGGATGCCCCGCCGCAACAGGCGGCCCGTGGCGATCACCTGGACCACCGGCACGGCCAACGCAATGGCGCAGGGGCAGGTGATGATGAGAACCGCCACGGCGATCAGCAAGGCTGGCTGCCAGTCCATCCCCCCGACCACGGTCCAGCCAAGGAAGGTTATTAGGGCCATCAGGTGAACCACTGGCGAATACAGCCGCGCCACGCGGTCGGCCAGAGCCACATAGCGGGCACGGCCCTGCTCGGCGACCTCCATCATGCGGACGATCTCGGCCAATAGCGTGCCTTCGCCCACCGCGGCGACATGGAGCCGCAGGGGGCCGGACAGGTTGAGGGTGCCGGCAAACACACCATCACCGGGCCGCACGGCCTGCGGCACCGACTCCCCTGTGATCAGGCTGGTATCAAGGTCGGAAACGCCGTCTGAAATGGTGCCATCGACGCCGATGCGCTCACCGGCAGCAACCAGGACAGTCATCCCGGCCTCGACTTGGCGAGGAGGGAGGAGGGCGCGGGTGCCGTCCGCGCGCAACACCGTGACGGCCTGAGCGCCCAGCGACAGCAGGTGTTCGGCCGCCGACCGCGCCCGGCCGCGCGCCCGGCTGTCCATGTACCGCCCGATCAGCAGGAAGAACAGCAGCATGACCGAGGCGTCAAAATAGGCGTGCTGGCCGCTGCGCGCCGTCTCCCACAGGCTCATCACGGCGGCCAGACAGACGGCCAGGGTGATCGGCACGTCCATGTTGGTACGCCCGGCCCGGATGGCCGAAAACGCCGAGCGGGCAAACGGGCGCAGGGAATAGGCGATGGTCGGAAAGGCAATCAGCGCCGACAGCCAATGGAACAGGTCGCGGGTGTTGGGACCCATGTCCACCCCGGACCACACCGACACCGACAACAGCATGATGTTGCCAGCCGCAAAGCCCGCCACCGCCATGCAGCGCAGCAGTTCCTTTTCATGCTTCTGAGTCTGCGCATCCAGGCGCGCCGGGTCATAGGGCACAAGCCGATACCCGATGCGCGTCACCGGGGCGATCAGCGCGTTGACCTCGGCCACGGCGTCCGTCCACACCAGCACCAGACGGCGGGTGGTCATGTTGACGCGGGCTGTCACGACGCCCGGCTGCCGGCGCAGCAGGGTTTCTATCAACCAGACGCAGGCCGCACAGTGCAATCCCTCCACCATCAGGTGAAGGGATGACGTGCCGGGCTGCGGGCCGGGCTGGACATGGGCGGCGAAATCCAGGGTGCCGCCGTCGTTGTCCTCGGGCCTGAGCGGCTTGACGTCGGGGTCGATGCACCGCCGCTGATAGTAAGACGTCAGCCCCGCGCCATTGATCAGGCCATAGGCGGCCTGGCACCCACGGCAGCAAAAATCCGCACCACCGGCGGACGCCGGCGGGATTTCACTGCCGCAGTGCTTACAAACGGTGCTGGGGGCGGGGGTGCTCAGTGGACGACGACCCGTTCTCGCAGGCGATAGGCATCATCGCCGCGTTTGGCATAAACCTGGACGTCCCACTGACCGGCCATCGGCAGGTCGAGGGTGGCCTTGTATTCGCCCGGCCCGACCGGCATCAGGCGCAGATCAAAGTCATACCCCGCCACCGTCGGCCGGCGCACCGATGCTTCGACCTGCACGCCGTCCAGGGGCTGCCCCTGGGCATCGGTCATGCGCAATGACAGGACGGTGGGCCGCTCCGCAGCGCCCGGAGTGTCGGACAGGCGGCCATCGGCGGAGAAGGCGACGGTCCAGCCCAGCTTGTCCTGCGCTTCCTGCTGGGCGATGACTTGGTTGTAACCCAGGCCCCGCTCATAAGCGCCTTTCGTCTCCAGCCCGGTAAAGGTGCTGGTGGCGAAGTACATCATGATCAAGTTGGCGGTCACGACGACAGCGAACCCGCCGACGAAAATGTAGGGATACCACCAGCCATCGGGCCGTTTGGTGGTGGTCTGCATCTTGGTCATTGATCCCTCCCGCTCCGCCGGCCCGCATTACGCGGCCCGGCGGTGTTTTTTGGCAGCCGTGTTAGCTGCCGGGGCCAGCAAACAACGTCTCGCGTTCCGCGGTTTCACCGGTCGCCAGGTTCTCAATCCTGAACTCCAGATCCATCGCCTTGTCGTCAATGGCAGCACGCGGCACCGTGACATAGACGCGGAACGTACCGACCGAGTCAGCCTTTACAGGCAGATCGGTCTGGGCAACAGGATCCTCCTGATAGCCTACCACGATCATGGTCGCGCCTTCGACACCTTCCACCATGACCCTATACGTCTGCTCCTGGGGCAGCATGTTCAGGATCTTGAACGTATAGCCGTTGCGGATGGCGCCATCGGACAGGGTAACGAACAAGGGGCTGCGCTCGTGCAGGACCGAGACGTCGACCCGCGCGCGAGTGACCAGACCGAATGCCATCACCGCCATGACGACGATCATGATTGCGGCATAAAGCACGGTGCGCCCACGAACCAGACGATACCTCGTCGGCTGCCCCTTGGAACGGGCCACTTGGTTGGCGTTACTGTCGTAGGTGATCAGTTCGCGCGGCAGGCCGAAGCGGTCCATCACGGTATTACAGGCGTCAATGCACAGGCCACAGCCGATGCAGGCGAGTTGGCTGCCGTTGCGGATATCGATGCCGGTTGGGCATACCTGGACGCAGAGCTGGCAATCTACGCAATGACCGCGCGTTTCGAAGTTTTCCGACTTCTTGGCGTACCCGCGGGGTTCGCCGCGCCACTTCTCGTAGGTGACTACGAGGCTGTCCTCGTCAAACATGGCAGCCTGAAAGCGCGGCCACGGGCACATATAGATGCACACCTGCTCGCGCGCAAAACCGGCCAGGACGTAGGTGAAGCCGGCGACCATCAGAGCAAAGCCCATCACTCCCCAGGTGAACTCGCCCTGAAGCAGCGCCTGGGTGGTGGCCGGGGCGTCGTTGAAATAGATCACCCAGGTCCAACCGACGGCAAAAGAGATGATCAACCACACAATGTTGGTCGCCGTCTTGCGGCTCAGTTTGTCCAGCGTCCACGGCCCGCGATCGCGCTTGATGCGGGCGTTGCGGTCGCCCTCGAAGAAGCGCTCGGCCATCACGAAAACGTCGGTGAACACCGTCTGGATGCAAGTGAACCCGCACCAAACGCGGCCCAGAAGCGCGGTCACAAAGAACAAGCCGATGGCGCCCAGGATGAGAAGGCCGGTCAGATAGTATATTTCCTGCGGCCAGAACTCGACGCCCAGGATGTAACCGCGACGCCCGGACATGTCCATCAGAATGGCCTGATCGGGGGCGCCTGGACCACGGTCCCAGCGCAGCCACGGCCCGACGAAGTAAATGCCGAGCAGAATGATCGCAGACCAGTTCTTGAGGGTCCGGAAAAAGCCGGACACCTTCTTCGGCTGGACCTTCTTGTAGTCCGCGTACAAGGACTGGGCTTGATCTTCCGGTTGCTTGCCGGCACTGCCGCCTGCGGGGGTTTGCCCACCCGTCTTGGCGACTTTCTCCGCTACCGCCATATCCCGACCTTCCCTGAATGGTGCGCCCTGGTTGTCATGCGCCTGTTAGGCATCCGGCTCTCCGCCGACCACGGGGAAAGGTGCGGTCGTACGTGCCGTGCCCGAATTGCTAGGAGCGTCCAGAGATCCGCCGGATACCCGGTCCCGCTCCTCGGAAACTAGGATCCGCTTATATATATGGCAAGCCGATCCCCACATTGACAATGCGCAATGTAATCATCGTCTTTGCCCAGAAAGTCCCATTTCAGGGCGCCGGGCGCCATAAGGCTCATCGCGTGGGACCCATGCGTGAGATGCATGGCGGCGGTGGCGCCGCATTAAAAATACCAGAACCGCTCGTGCCGGGAAGCACGAGCGGTCCGGGAGATTTCCGGCCGTCACCGACGGCACGGTGGATCCGGCATCAGGCCGGACGATCATATCAGCCTTACTGGCCGCCACCCAGAGAGTGGACGTACAGGGTCAGCATCTTGATCTCGGTGTCCTTCAGGCGGCCGCCCCACGCCGGCATGACGCTGTGCTTGGGGTTGCGAACCTGGGCTGCGATGTCCTCGACCGACATGGTCTGACCCGGCGCAGCATACAGCCACACCTTGTCACCCAAAGCCGGAGCGCCAAGCATCGCATTGCCGTCGGACACCGGGTTGGCACCATCGGAGGAATGGCACGCAACGCACTGTTCGACAAAGATTTCCTGACCACGGCCTTCTTCGACACGGCCTTCGGACATGCCCTTGACGTACTGAGCCACCGCCGTGATGTCGGCAGCTTCCAGCATTTCGCCATAAAGAGGCATTTCAGACAGGCGAGTGTCGGCCGACAGGTCGGACCGGATGCCGTGGGTCAAGGTGTACTCGATGTCATCGAGCGTACCGCCCCAGATCCAGCTGTCGTCAGCCAGGGTCGGGTAGCCGAACGCACCGGCGCCACCGGACTGGTGGCACGGCACGCAGTTTTCCTTGAACAGGACTGCACCGCCGGCGCGGGCGTAGTTGGCCAGATCGGGCTTGGCCGCGATGTCCTGCACCGACAGCGCCGCCATGCCGGAGACCTTGTCGGCATGAACGGCACTAGCCGCGGCCAGATCGGTTTCCAGCTCGGCGCGCGAGCTATAGCCAATGACACCGGTGGTGAAGCCGGTGGCGGTCGGCCAAGTCGGATAGACCACCCAGTACCCGATGGCCCACACGATGCAAATGTAGAACACGTAAACCCACCACTTGGGCAGCGGGGTATTCAGTTCCTTGATGCCGTCCCACTCATGGCCGGTCGTAGACTGGCCCGAAATGGCGTCCTTTTCAGGAGTTCCCGCCATCTTTTCGCTCCTCGTTCTCGTCATCCCTCAAGGGGATCATCGCGTCGTCCTCGAACCGGTCCTTATTCCTGGGCCGGTACGCCCACACAATGATCCCGAGGAAGAAGATCATCAGCCACAGGCCCCAAAACTGGCGCAGGAAGGCAGCAACTTCGGTCATGGTTTCCATGGATGTCTCATTCAATCCCTGTCAATCAGCCCAAAATCGCGGCCAATCCTCCGTCAGTGCGACGTCTACCGGTACAGACCGACAGCGTCACGACCCTGGGGCGTGTCGAACTCGGTGAAGTCCACCATGGAACCCATGATCTGCAAGTACGCGATCAAGGCGTCCATTTCGGTGAGCACTTCGGCGTTGCCGTCAAAGGCGCCGACGCGAGCCTTCGGGTAGCGCGCCAACAGACCGGCGTGGTCGCCGTCCGTGCTGGCCTGCGTCCGAAGATCTTCAAGAGCGAGTTCGACCTGCTCGTCGGTGTAGGGCACACGCACCATGCGCAGAGTGCTCAGGTGAGCCGCCGCATCGTCGAACTTGAGCTCCCGCATCAGATGCGGATAGCCCGGCATGATGGATTCCGGCACCACGGCACGCGGGTCGATCAGGTGACGCATGTGCCATTCGTCGGAGTACTTGCCGCCGACACGGGCCAGATCCGGACCGGTGCGCTTGGAGCCCCACTGGAACGGATGATCGTACTGCGACTCCGCAGCCAGGGAGTAATGACCGTAGCGTTCCACTTCATCGCGGAACGGGCGGATCATCTGGCTGTGGCAGTTGTAGCAGCCTTCACGGATGTAGATGTTGCGGCCGGCCAGTTCGAGGGGCGAGTACGGGCGGACGCCCTTCACCTTCTCGATGGTGCTTTCCAGCGCGAACAGAGGAACGATCTCGACGATGCCGCCGATGATGATCGTGATGAAGATGCCAAGAGTAAGAAAGAGAACATTCGTCTCCATCTTCTCGTGCTTTTTGACCAGACTCATTGTCCTGTCTCCCCCGGATTAGCGCCGCGCGCCGACAGCGACGGCATCGGGCGACTCGTAGGGCTGCTCTTCGCGGATATCGCCCTTGATCGTGCGGTACATGTTGTACGCCATGATCAAGCCACCCAAGACGAACAGCACACCGCCGAAGGCACGGATCACGTAGTACGGATGCATCGCTTCAACCGTCTCAATGAACGAGTACTGGAGGAAGCCCATGTCGTCATACGCACGCCACATCAGGCCCTGCATGATGCCCGAAATCCACATCGCGGTGATGTAGAGAACGATGCCGATGGTGGCGATCCAGAAGTGATAGGACACCAGACGCATGGAATACAGCGACTTGCGGCCCCACAGCACGGGGATCAGGTAGTACATCGCGCCGAAGGACACGAACGCCACCCAGCCCAGAGCGCCCGAGTGCACGTGGCCGACGGTCCAGTCGGTGTAGTGCGACAGCGAGTTCACGGCCTTGATGGACATCATCGGGCCTTCGAAGGTGGACATGCCGTAGAACGCGACAGACGCCACCAGGAAGCGGATGACCGGGTCGGTACGCAGCTTTTCCCAGGCACCGGACAGGGTCATGATACCGTTGATCATGCCACCCCAAGACGGCATCCACAGCATGATCGAGAAGGTCATGCCAAGGGTCTGCGCCCAGTCAGGAAGAGCGGTGTAGTGCAGGTGGTGCGGACCAGCCCAGATGTACAGGAAGATCAGCGCCCAGAAGTGAACGATGGACAGGCGATAGGAGTAGACCGGACGCTCGGCGCGCTTGGGGATGAAGTAGTACATCATGCCCAGGAAGCCGGCGGTCAGGAAGAAGCCCACCGCATTGTGACCATACCACCACTGGATCATCGCGCTCTGCACGCCCGACCACATGGGGTACGACTTGGCACCGAACAGCGACACCGGAATGGCAAGGTTGTTGCCCAGGTGCAGCATGGCGATGGTGACGATGAAGGCCAGCAGGAACCAGTTGGCCACATAGATATGCGGCTCGCGGCGCTTGACCAGCGTGCCGACGAAGGTGGCCAGGTACACCACCCAGACCACGGTCAGGAACAGGTCGACGAACCATTCCGGCTCGGCGTATTCCTGGCCCGAGGTGATGCCGAGGACGTAGCCCAGGGCGGCCATGACGATGAACGCCTGGTAGCCCCAGAAAATGATGTTCCCGGTAACGTTGCCACCCCAAAGGCTGGCGCGGCAGGTGCGCTGCACGATGTACAGCGAAGAGCCGATCAGGATGTTGCCGCCGAAGGCAAAAATCACTGCAGACGTGTGAACCGGACGCAGACGACCAAAGGTGGTCCACTCCAGATCCAGGTTCAGAAACGGAAAAGCAAGCTGCCAGGCGATGAAATCGCCCGCCAAAAAGCCAACGACGCCCCAGAACATCGCCGCAACGACGAACATCCGGATCACGCCGTTGTTATAGGCGGTAGAATCCGCCTGCGCGCCGTGCGCCATGGTCGCTTGGGTCATGACCCCTCCTGTATCGACCAGAAAACTCCCGAATGGGACCCATTACGGGTACCTTAACGTCCCGCCCCTACCCCGGACTCAGCCGGTTTCCCCGAGGAACGGGAAGTGCTCGCAACGTATGCACGACAGCGGGCGGAACAGCCACACGCGGACATGCACTGCAGCCATGCAAAAGACACACTGGTGCCTCTTGCATGCCGTTACAGGCTCGCGCACTATGCCCAAGCCGTCGCAGCGAACCATTGATCTATATCAACTGCGGCCGATTATCCAAGAAAATTTGGATTTGATGATGTTGCGCTGCAGCAGCGCTTTTCGCCCTTAACGGGTGCGCACCTATGAATGCGCAGATCCAGCCCGTCATCCGTCCCGTTCCAGAGGTGTCTTGTGACCAAACCAGAAACAGCCGTTACCCCCGTGGCGTCCCTGCCAGTCGTCCACGTCCTGAAGGGCCACACCAGCCGGGTGCGGCGGGGCCATCCGTGGCTGTTTTCCAATGAAATCGACATGACCCCGGCAACCAAGGCCATTCCGGCCGGCGCCCTGGTCGTGATCGAGGACGCCGGGGCCGAGCGCCTGGGCATCGGCACGTTCAACGCCCATTCGCTGATTGCCGTGCGCCTGCTAACGCGCGACGCGACGGCAACCATCGACACGGCGTTCCTGGCCGGGCGCCTGCGGGCGGCGGTGGCCCTGCGCGACGCCTTGTTCCCCACCCCGCACTACCGCCTGATCCATTCCGAGGCCGACGGCCTGCCGGGTCTGGTGGTCGATCGCTACGGCGACGTGGTCAGCGTGCAGGCCAACACGGCGGGCATGGACGCCTTGCTGCCGCAGGTGCTCGATGCCCTGGACGAAGCGCTTGCGCCGCGCGCCATCGTGCTGCGCAACGACAGCCCGGTGCGCGGCCTGGAAGGACTGGCGCAAAACCATTCCGTGGCCCGCGGCAGCCTCGATGGCCCGGTCGAGCTGATCGAAAACGGTGTTCGCTTCCTGGCCGACCTGACCGGCGGACAGAAAACCGGCTGGTTCTATGACCAGCGCGCCAACCGCGCGTTCATCGCCGGGCTGGCCAAGGGCCGCAGCGTGATCGACGTGTTCAGCTATGCCGGCGGCTTCGGCCTGACCGCGCTGGCAGCCGGGGCGACCAGCGCCCTGCTGGTTGACCGCGCTGCCGACCCGTTGGACCTGGCGCGACGGGCGGCCGAGTTGAACGGCTTTGGCGACCGCCTGGAAACTCAGGTCAACGACGGGTTCAAGGCCCTGGAAAGCCTGGAGAAAACCGGCACCCGGTTCGGCGTGGTGGTGGCCGACCCGCCGGCCTTCGTGAAGTCCAAGAAGGATCTCGGCGCGGGCGCCAAAGGCTACCGCAAAATGGCTCGGCTCGCCGCCGCCGTGGTCGAACCAGGCGGCTTCCTGTTGTGCGGGTCGTGCTCCCACCACATGAGCGCCGAGTTGTTCCATCAGGAAGTCACGCGCGGCATCGGTCTGGCCGGTCGCAGCGGGCGCATCCTGTATGCCCACGGCGCGGCGGCCGATCACCCCGTGCACCCTGCCTTGCCGGAAAGCGCCTATCTCAAGGTGCTGGTGATGCAGTTGGACTAACCGGCCTCACCCGGCCACTAGCGTCAGAGTAAACACGGCGCCGTCCGGGCCGCTCCGGTCCAGTACCAGATCGCCCCCCATCGCCCGCATGAGATCGCGGGCGATGGGCAGGCCCAGCCCGGTGCCTCCAGCCCGCGCCGAGCCGGAAAACGGCACGAACAGATTGTCGAGGGCGCGCGGCGGCAGCCCCGGCCCGGTGTCGGACACCTGCAGGACAACCTTCTGACCGACGGACGACGCATCGACCGAAACCGTGGCCGCTCCGGCTTCGGCCGCGTTGCGCAGCAGGTTTTCCAGAACCCTGAGTAAAAGCTCGCAGTCGGCCTGTGCGGTCAAAGCAGGCGCAATGCCGACCGTGCACGCGCAAGCATGTCCCACGAGCACCCGCGCTGCATCCTCAGCCACCGGGCGCACGGCCACCGGCCCCAGGCGCGGACAGGGAGGCCCCTCCTTGGCGAAGCGCAAGGTCGCCGTGGTCAAGGCAATCGCGCGGTCCAGCGCACGGGCGATGCCCTGGGTGACGTGCTTGACCTCGGGATCGGCCGCCGCGGTCTGCTCCAGGCGATCAGATTCCAGAACTGCCGTGGTCAGCACGCCCTTGAGGTCGTGGCTGACCTTGGCGACCGCCGTCCCCACGGCGGCCAGCCGGGCCTGTTGACCAAGCGCATCGCGCAGGCGGCTTTGCAGAGCGGCAAGCTCGCGCTCGGCCACGCCCACTTCGTCGGATCGCTGCGATGGATGCAGGATGCGATCGGCGTCCTCGGGCGCCTCGGCGAAGGCCTGCATGCTGGCACTCAGGCGGCGCAGGGGGCGGACCAGCAGGACATGCAAACTGAGATAAACCAAGGCCGCCGTAATCAGCGAGATGAACAGCGACAGTGCCAGGATACGCCAGCCATAGCCCCGCATGGCCTCGATCAGGGGCGCTTCCTCCACCACCACCTCAACCCACGTCAGGGGATCCTGCGGCGGATGGCCGCGCACGGCGATGATGCGCCGGTCGGCGCGCACCAACGCGCCCAGGGCCTGCTGGATGAGCGATCCCGGTGGGCGGTCGGATATGTCATAGGACGCATCGACCACCGGCGGCATGTCCGGCCCCAGGGTGGTGCGGCTGCGGTCCGGCCCCCAGGCACTCATGCCCAACGTCCCGGCTTGGCTCAACAGGCGGCGCTGGAGGTCCATGTCGACCATGCCATGCGGGTGGGCCTGAACGGCGGTCAAGGCCAACAAGGCCGCTCCCAGGCGATCCTCCAGCACGGTCATCCGGAAACGCGCCACCGAAGGGACGAATATCAAAACCTCGGCCAGCATGACGAAGACCATGGTCAGCACCAGCAAGCGGGCCGACAGGCTACGCCACAGCGGCAAAGATGAGTGCGGATCCGAACGGGTCATCGGGCCAGACGCATTAGAAATCGGACGACCGCGCGGGTGCGGTCTGAAAAAAGCGACTCTTTATAATACGTGCCGGCCGCCCGCTTCGTCACCTCACCTCGGGTGGGATAGGGCACCACCATCCCGGCCAGCGACCGCAATGAAACCGCCCCCTCGACAGCCAGAATCCACGGCGCCAGCAGGTCGCCCGCCTGCGCCCCGACCACGCCCGCCCCCAGCACGCGGCCCCGGCGGGTGGTCACGACCTTGAGCAGCCCGTCCATCCGCCCCTCGCAGCGCGCACGGTCGTTGTCGGCAAAAGGCGCTGTCAGTACGCGGACCGTACCATCATGGAGAGCACGCGCCTGCGACTCCGATAGGCCCACCTGGGCCAGTTCCGGATCGGTGTAGGTGACGCGGGGTATGGCCGCTCCCTTGCCCCATACCGGCAGCCGAAAAAGCATCGACTGCACAACGCGGGAGGCATGATACCCCGCCAGATGGGTGAACTGCCCCTGCCCCGCCACGTCGCCGACCGCGTAAATGCGGCGGTTGGTGGTCCGCAGGCGATGGTCCACCACGATTCCGGCCATGCCCACCGCCACCCCCGCGCGGTCCAGGCCCAGCCCCTCCACGATCGGCGTGCGGCCGGTGGCGATCAGCAAATGCGACCCCTCCAGGGTGCCGCCGTGGGACAAGCTCACGGCAACATCCTCCCCCTGCCGTGCTACGCGGGTTAGGGTCGTATGCTCGCGCAGGTCCACCCCCTCGGCACGCAGGCGGGCGGCAACCACGGCGGACAGGTCGGGGTCCTCGCGCGGCAGCAGGCGGGAGCGGGCCAAGACAGTGACCTCGCCCCCCAGGCGCCGAAAGGCCTGAGCAAGCTCGCACCCGATCGGACCTCCGCCGACCACCACCAGATGGCGCGGCAGGGTGGTCTGGGCGAAAATCGTCTCGTTGGTGAGGAACGGAACCTCGGCCAGCCCCGGCACGTCGGGCAGGGCGGGCCGCGAGCCCGTTGCGACAACGAATCGCTTGGCGCGGACCACGGTTCCCTCGACGTCCACCGTGCGGTGATCGATGAAGCGGGCGGAAGCGCGCAGGACGGTGACGCCCAAACCCTCGAACCTCTCCTGCGAGTCATGGGGGGCAATGGCCGCGATGGTGCCGTGGACGTGGCGCCGGACGGCGGCAAAATCAACCTGCGGCTGCCCGGCCAGAATGCCTAGCGCGGCGGCATTGCGCACGCTTTGGGCGGCGTGCGCTGCGGCCAGCAAGGCCTTGGACGGGACACAGCCGGTGTTCAGGCAATCGCCGCCCATGGTGTCGCGCTCGATCAAGACCACCTGCACGCCAAACTGCGCCGCCCCGGCCGCCACGGACAATCCGCCAGACCCCGCGCCGATCACGCAAACGTCGGTGTCGATGTAAGTCATGGCGCCCGCCTCCGGCTGGTCCACGCCTTGTACACCATCGGCAGGGCGGCCAGCGCCGCCAGACCGAGCAGCGGGCCGAGGACCACCGGCTCCCACAGGACGGAAAGGTCTGGCGCATCGCCACGGGCCAGCACCTCGTCCAGTCCCGCGCCAATGCTCGAAAACACCACCGTCGCCGGGATGATGCCCAGCACCGTGCCGATGACATAGGTCGAAACCGGCACACCAAGCAGCGCCGGCACCAGATTGACCAGCCAGAACGGAAACAGCGGAATCAGCCGGAGGACCAGCATCGTAGACAGGGCGTTGTCCCTGAAACCGCTTTCCATGCGGGCCACCATGCGGCCCAGCCGCCCCTCGCCCAGCCGCGCCCGCCACGCATCGCCGGTGACATAGCGGGCCAGCAAGAAGACTGCCGTCGCCCCCACGGTCGCCGCCACCACCACATAGACCGCCGCCGGGACGGTCCCGAACAGGAACCCGCCGCCGACCGTCAGCCACACTGCGCCCGGCACCGAGAATGCGACGCTCACGGCATACGCCGCCATGAACGCGGCGACGCTGAGGACCTGATGCCCCGCCACCCACTGCTGCAATCCGGTGCGATGGCGGCGCAGGGTGTCAAAGTCGAGATGCTCGTGCAGGCCGCTGGCATAGACCGCAACGGCCACCGTCACGCAGGCCGCCAGCACCGCCCATCGGCCGACCGTTGATCGCCCTCCGCCTGCCGCGTCCGCCATGCCACGCCCTTTCGCGCTTTACCTTTAGGAACAGGCGTAGCACCGTGGCGACCGCCCGGCGAATAAAGATCGCGTGAGCGGACGACGACCCGGCATTGACTTTATCCCGTCCGTGCCGCTATACAGCCCCCCTTGGATTTCGTCCGGGAACCCGCTGGCCCTCCGCCGGCGCGGCCCGCGTTCGTATTGGAGTAAGTAAAGTGAAGCGCACCTACCAGCCGAGCAAGCTCGTCCGCGCCCGTCGTCACGGCTTCCGCGCCCGCATGGCCACCGTCAGCGGCCGCAACATCATTGCCAGCCGTCGCGCCAAGGGCCGTAAGCGCCTGTCCGCTTAAGGCTTTCCTGGAAACGGAGGCGCCGGTGGCGGACGTCGAACCCAGTGACGTTGTGCCACCCGGTTGCAAAACCGAAAGCGCGTCCGCGACCAAAAGCGGCGCCGTCAGCATTGGCCGCCTCAAGCAACGCCGGGACTTTTTGCGAGTCGCGGCGCGCCAGTGCAAGGGCGTCACGCCGGGCCTGATTCTTCAGGCCGCGCCGGCTCCTGCCCCGCCCGCCGCTGATGCGCCTGGCGAACCGGGCATCCGGGTGGGTTTCACGGTGTCGAAGAAGGTCGGCAACGCCGTCAGGCGTAACCGCGCCCGGCGCCGGTTGAGGGCGGTGGTCGATGCCCTGATGGCCGACCTCGCGCAGCCGGGACTCGACTATGTTGTGATCGGCCGGGCCGCCACGGTGGAGCGACCGTTCGACGCTCTCTTGAACGATCTGCGCAGTGCTGTACAACGTGTCGGGACAGCCTCCCGGGGTGGCTCCGGGAACGGCCCGCCCCCTGCAAAAAAGGCGCGGAATCGGTGAACGAGCTTGTGATCAGGGCCGGACGACTGGTGGCACGGGGACCCGTGCTGCTGATGCGCGCCTTCATTCGCGGCTATCAACTGTTCATCTCCCCCTTGCTGCCGCCCAGTTGCCGCTTCACGCCCACCTGCTCCCAATACGCCCTGGAGGCCCTGGCTCGCCACGGCCTGTTGCATGGCGGCTGGCTCACCCTGCGTCGGCTTGGCCGTTGCCAGCCGTGGGGAGGCTGTGGCCATGACCCAGTGCCCGAGGCAAAGCCTTGCGACCACGGGCTACCACCCGGCAACCAGACCTGTTCCCACTAAGATCACACGCGGACCCCGGATCCCATGCCAGACCAGAAGAACCTGATTCTCGCCGTCGTCCTGTCCCTCTTGGTCATCGTGGGATTCGAACTCCTGTGGCCCAAGCCGGAGGCACCGCCCGCCCCGCAGCAGACCACTCAGGGCCAGCAGGCTCCGGGGGCCGACGTGCCCATGCCCGGACACGTCACCGCGCCCGGCGGAGAGGCGTCCGCCCCGACCATTGCGCAGGGCCGCGACGGCATTCTGGCCGCCACCTCCCGCGTGCGCATCGAGACGCCGTCCCTGACCGGTTCGATCAACCTGAGCGGCGGCCGGTTCGACGATCTGGTGCTGCGCGATTACCGCGTGGAGCCCAAGGCCACCGCTGAAAACATCACCCTGCTGTCGCCGCGCGGCACCGCCGAGCCCTACTACAGCGAATACGGCTGGGTGGCCGGAACGCAGGGCCTGAACGTCCCCGGCGGCGAGACCGTGTGGCAGGCCGATGGCGAGTTGCTGACCCCGGACCGTCCGGTCACGCTGACCTGGGACAACGGCCAGGGCTTGGTGTTCACCCGCAAGGTCGAAGTCGACGCCGATTATATGTTCACCATCAACGAGACGGTGACCAACCAGGGCGCCTCGGCCGCCACCTTGTACCCCTATGGTCTTTTGGCGCGCGGCTACCGGCCCGAGACGGTCGACTTCTATATTCTGCACGAAGGTCCGCTCGGCGTGTTCAACAGCACGCTCAAGGAACTGGATTACAGCGAACTGGAAGAGGACGGTCCGGTCGAGCGCCTGTCCACCGGCGGATGGATTGGCATCACCGACAAGTATTGGCTGACCGCGCTGGACTTCCCGCGCGAGACGGAGACCAAGGCCCGCTTCATGCACCGCACGGCCGATGGCCGTCCGCGCTATCAGGTCGATTTCCTGGGCGCCGCGCATACCGTTGCGCCGGGGCAAACCGCGTCGCTCAGCCATGACTTCTTCGCGGGCGCCAAGGAAATCCGTGTCCTCGACCGTTACGCCGAAGAACGCAACATCGACCGCTTTGACCTCGCCATCGACTTCGGCTGGTTCTACTTCCTCACCAAGCCGTTCGCTTACGCGCTGCTGTGGCTGCAGGGCGCCTTAGGCAATGCCGGTCTGGCGATCATCGCCTTTACCTTCGTGCTGCGCCTGCTGCTGTTCCCGCTGGCCAACAAGTCGTACAAGTCGATGAGCAAGATGAAGGCCCTGCAGCCGGACATGAAGGCGCTCCAGGAGCGTTTCAAGGACGACCGCCAGCGCCTCAACCAGGAAATGATGGCCCTGTACAAGACCAAAGGCGTCAATCCTGTGTCGGGTTGCCTGCCCATCCTGGTGCAGATCCCGATCTTCTTTGCCCTCTACAAGGTGCTGTTCGTCTCCATCGAGATGCGTCACGCACCGTTCTACGGCTGGATCCACGATCTGTCCGCGCCCGACCCGACCAGCCTGTTCAACCTGTTCGGCCTGATTCCGTGGGATCCGCCCACGTTCATGATGATCGGCGTGTGGCCGTTGATCATGGGTCTGACCATGTGGGCACAGCAAAAGCTGAACCCGGCCCCGGCCGACCCCATGCAGGCCAAAATCATGATGTGGCTGCCGGTCATCTTCACGGTCATGCTGGCGGGCTTCCCGGCCGGCCTGGTCATCTACTGGGCGACCAACAACCTCCTGTCGGTGGCGCAGCAGTGGTACATCATGAAGCGGATGGGGGTGAAGGTCTGACGGCCTTCACCGCTTCCCTCCCCCACAATTGGATAAACCCGCGTGCGTGACAACGAACAGCCCGACGACAGCCCTTACGAAGACGAGGCGATGGAGGCCGGGCGCAAGCTGTTCTCCCGCCCTTGCACCTTTGTCATGGGCGCGGTCCAGATCAGCACAATGCCCGGCACGGAGCTGCCCGAGATTTGCTTTGCAGGGCGCTCCAACGTCGGCAAATCCAGCCTGATCAACGCAGTGACGGGCCACAAGGGGCTGGCCCGCACCTCCGTCACGCCCGGCCGGACCCAGGAACTCAACTTCTTCCGCATCGAAGATCGTCTGTCGATCTGCGACCTGCCGGGCTACGGCTATGCCCGCGCGCCCAAGGACCGCGTGAAGAAGTGGACCAGTCTTGTGAAGTCCTACCTCCGCGGCCGTCCCAATCTGCGCCGCGTCCTGCTGTTGATAGACAGCCGCCACGGCATCAAGGACAATGACCGCGAAATCATGGCCATGCTGGACGAGGCCGCCGTGAACTATCAGGTCGTCCTGACCAAGATCGACAAGCCCAAGGCCGCCGAACTGGATGCCTTGGTCGAGGCCATGACGGCCGAGTTGAAGGCCCACGTGGCCGCGCACCCGGTTCTGATGCTGACCAGTTCCGAAAAGAACCGGGGCATCGCCGAGTTGCGGGCCGAGTTGGTCCAACTCGCCGCCACGTCTTCTTAACCGCCAGTCCTTTCCGTCTATCGCCTCCAGCGTTGCAGGGAGCCGTTCCGACCATGACCGACAAGCCGACCATCCCCGTCGAAGAACGCCAGGACTGGCTCGCCAAAGCCACCACCCTGTCCGAGGCCCTGCCCTACATGCGCGAGTTCGCCGGGCAGACCATCGTGGTCAAGTACGGCGGCCACGCCATGGGCAACCCGGAACTGGCCCTGAAGTTCGCCAGCGACATCGTTCTGCTCAAGCAGGTGGGCATCAATCCGGTGGTCGTCCACGGCGGCGGACCGCAGATCAAGATCATGCTCGACCGCCTGAAGATTCAGTCCGATTTCATCGACGGCCTGCGCGTCACCGACCGCGAGACGGTCGACATCGTCGAAATGGTCCTGGCCGGATCGATCAATAAGGAAATCGTCACCGCCATCAACCGCGCGGGCGGCTTTGCCGTGGGCCTTTCGGGCAAGGACGGCAACCTCATCCGCGCCCGCAAGCTGCGCCGCACCAAGCGGGACCCCGACAGCAACATCGAAAAGCTGCTCGATCTGGGCTTTGTCGGTGAGCCGGTGGCCGTGGAAACGCACATCCTCGAACAATTCGAGGAAAGTGACGTCATTCCGGTCATCGCCCCCATCGGCATCGGCGATGATGGCGAAACCTACAACATCAACGCCGACACCGCCGCCGGCGCCATCGCCTCGGCCATGCAGGCCACCCGCCTGCTGATGCTGACTGACGTGCCCGGCGTGCTCGACAAGACCAAGACCCGCATCGAGGAAATGACCGTCGAGGACGCCCGCCGCATGATGAGCGACGGCACCATCTCCGGCGGCATGATCCCCAAGGTGGAAACCTGCCTGCACGCCGTCGAACGTGGCGTCGAAGCCGCCGTCATCATGGACGGCCGTGTCCCGCACGCCATCCTGCTTGAAATCTTCACCCCACATGGCGCCGGAACGTTGTTGCGGATGGAGTAGACGCGTGGAGAGGCCCCCGTGCCTCTCTGGTTCGCCTTTTTCCACCAGGAGCAGGACATGGCCGACCCCATTCAGATCAAAGCCTCCCTCGGCCACCTCCACACCTGGCTGTTCGACCTGGACAACACCCTGTATCCGGCGACGTCGAGCCTGTTCCCGCAGATCGACGTCCGCATGACGGCGTTTATCGCCGACTTCCTAAAAGTGCCGAAGGACGAGGCGTTCCGCGTCCAGAAAGGGTTCTACCGGAAATACGGCACGTCCCTGCGCGGTCTGATGCTGGAACATGGCCTGGAGCCGGACGTGTTCCTGGACTATGTCCACGACATCGACCACAGCGTGCTCGACCATGACGCCAACCTGGACACTGCGCTCGCCCGCCTGCCCGGCCGCAAGCTGATCTTCACCAACGGGTCTGAACGCCACGCCGAACGGGTGCTTGACCGGCTGGGGTTGGCAGATCATTTCGAGGGGATCTTCGACGTTCGGGCAGCCGGGTACATCCCCAAGCCCGATCCCGAAACCTACAAGATCATCGTCAAGCGTCACGGCATCGAGGCCCGCGCCACGGCTTTCTTCGAGGACAGCCCGCTCAACCTCAAGCCCGCCGCCGAGATCGGCATGACCACCATCCTGGTCCGCCACGGCCCCGACGAAGCCGCCGCCGCTGACCACCGCAGCCACCGTGATGCCGACCTCACCCACTGCCACCACATCACCGACGACCTGACGGCTTGGCTCAACGCCGCTGCTAAGACTCTGGGACGCTAAGAGGCTGAAAGAAAGCGGCCTCTGCCCGCACCCGCCAGGAGCCGCAGGCTTCTGGACCTGGGGAACGTCATAGCCGCGCGCGGCGCATCAAATGGGAAGTTTATCTGCCAGCGGCGCAAGGGCCGTGCGGCCCTTGGCGGGCCTGGGCAGCGCCTAGCGCATCGGTCAGCAAATCGGATGCGGCGATTGCACCCTTGTTCCCAGCATCGTGGCCACTGGTCGGCCTGGATGCCCGGGTCAAGCCCGGGCACGACGAAGCCTTTGAATATAAAGAATTCTGTCATGGCCGGGCTTGACCCGGCCATCCACGCGCCGCCGAGTGCGCTGCAATCCTGGCTTCGGCTCGGAGAGGGTCCAATTTAGCTACCGGCGCTGTAGCCTTGCAAATCCCTAAGCCTTGGCGTTATTCGGGTTCACCGGCGCAAACACGGCGGGCTTGGCGCGGGTCGGACCGTCGCGGTGGACACCGCCGGTCAGGAGGATGGTTTCCTGAAGGCGGGCATAGGCTTTGCGCCAATCATCGTCTGCACCCAGCGAGCACGCCTTGGTGAAGTACTGGCGGGCATCGGCCAGCTTTACGCCGCGTTCCTTCATCTTTTCCTCGGCCGCAAGCCGGGCGGCGTCGCGAAGGAGTTTGTCGGCGCTGCGCATATTGGCGTTGCACTGAAGGCGGCGGACGGCTTTGAAGACTTTCTGATTGAAGTCGAACGGCAGGTACTTGTCGTCCTTGCACCGCGACTTAATCATCTCCGCCAGACGCTCGGCATCTTCCGGGCTGGCGTCGCTCATCTTGTTCACCATTTCGGTGACCATTTGCTTGGACTGGGCGATCAGCGCCTCTTTTTGGACCTCCGCCCGGCTTTTGCCGAATCCGAACATGACCGCCTCCATCCCGCGCATTTTTTAAGCGTTTGGCAATTTGCGGTTTTAATCTTATACGACAGCGGTCCAATCTTCAATAAAGTTAGGCGCATGACTGCGGAGCCAGTAGTTCCCCGCAAGACTTATGCAACGCTATTACATAAAATTACATCTACTTCACCCACTCTCATGCGTATCCTTTGCGTGATGACGGGCCTGTTTCACCCGGTACATTTCTTCATCGGCGCGGGACAAAAGGCCCGCGTCATTCCCACTCGATTGTCCCCGGCGGCTTGCTGGTGATGTCGTAGACCACCCGGTTGACGCCGCGCACTTCGTTCACGATCCGGTTGGACACCCGGCTCAGGAACTCGTGGTCGAAGTGGTAGTAGTCCGCCGTCATGCCGTCGGTGGAGGTCACGGCGCGGAGGGCCAGGGCGAATTCATAGGTGCGGTTATCGCCCATCACGCCGACAGTCTGGACCGGCAGCAGCACGGCGAAGGCCTGCCAGATGGCGTCGTAAAGCCCGGCGTTGCGGATTTCTTCCAGGTAGATCGCATCCGCCTTGCGCAGAATGTCGGCCTTTTCGCGGGTGATCGGCTGGCCGGGAATGCGGATGGCGAGACCCGGTCCGGGGAACGGGTGGCGGCCGACCATTTCCTCGGGCAGGCCGAGTTCGCGGCCAAGGTTGCGGACCTCGTCCTTGAACAGCTCGCGTAGCGGCTCGACCAGTTGCATGTTCATGCGGGCGGGCAGGCCGCCGACGTTGTGGTGGCTCTTGATGGTCACGGACGGGCCGCCGGTGAAGGACACCGACTCGATCACGTCGGGGTACAGCGTGCCCTGAGCCAGGAAATCGGCCCCGCCGACCTTCTTGGCCTCGGCCTCGAACACGTCGATGAAGGTCTTGCCGATGATCTTGCGCTTTTCCTCGGGGTCGGTCTTGTCGGCCAGCAGGCCCAGGAACAGGTCCGACGCATCGACGTGCACGAGATTGATGTTGAAGCGGTTGCGGAACACCTCGACCACCTGATCGGCCTCGCCCGCGCGCATCAGGCCATGGTCCACGAACACGCAGGTCAACTGGTCGCCAATGGCCTCGTGCACCAGCGCGGCCACGACCGAGCTATCGACACCGCCGGACAGGCCGCAAATCACCCGGCCCTTGCCGACCTGAGCGCGGATCTTGGCGATCTCAACCTCGCGGAAGGCGGCCATGGTCCAGTCGCCCTTGCACCCGCAGATGCGCTTGGTGAAGGCCTCAAGCAGAGCATGGCCGTGCGGGGTGTGGACCACTTCGGGGTGAAACTGCACGCCGTAGAACTTGCGGGCATCGTCGGCAATTGCGGCGAACGGGGCGCCCTCGGACTGGGCGACGACGCGGAATCCTTCGGGCAGCGCAGCGACGCGGTCGCCATGGCTCATCCACACCTGCTCGCGCGCACCGGGCTTCCAGGTGCCCTCGAACAGGGCGCAGTCCTCGCGCACGTCAACGAAGGCGCGGCCGAATTCGCGGTGGTCCGACCCTTCGACCTTGCCGCCAAGCTGGGCGACCATGGTCTGCTGCCCGTAGCAAATGCCGAGCACCGGCAGCCCCATGCCAAACAGCTCCTGCGGCGCGCGCGGAGTATCCGTGCCGGTCACGGACGCCGGACCGCCTGACAAAATGACGCCCTTGGGGTCATAGGCGCGGATGGACGCCTCGGTCACTTTGTTGAACGGGTGGATCTCGCAGTACACACCGCTTTCGCGCACGCGGCGCGCGATGAGCTGTGTAACCTGGGAGCCGAAGTCGACGATCAGGATGCGGTCGGACGAAGTGGTCATGGGACTGGCGCGCCTGCAAGGGTATGGAGGCCCCGGACATTACTGGAACCCGAGCCGTCGCGGAAGGGATAAAGGGCGTCCCTTGCGGCCCGCAACGGCGCAGAGTAGCCTCGGGACCATCTTTTTCCCGCACTGAGGCGGTTCATGCCCAAATCCCTGCCCCCCGACACGCCGCTGACACCGTCCCTGGTCCATCGCCTGTGGATGGCGGGCGTCATTCCGGCCGGCAAATACGCCGAGGCGCTGGATCTGGCCCGCGACGACCACATCTGGGCGATGTGGGGGCGGCGAATGGTGCTTGCCCTGGCGGTGGGGCAGATCCTGACGGGGGTGGTCTTCTTCTTTGCCTATAACTGGGCGGCGCTGCCGGGGCTGGCCAAGATCGGCATGGTGTTGGCTGCCCTTGTGGCCTGCGCGCTGGCCTCGCGCCTGCCGCTTCCCGAGGTGGTCCGAGGCGCGCTGCTGTTCGCCGCCGCTCTGCTGGTTGGCGTGGTATGGGCGGTGTTTGGGCAGCACTACCAGACGGGGGCCGATTTCTGGGGGCTGTTCGCGCTGTGGGCCGCGCTTATTTTACCGTGGGCGGCGACCCAAAAAAGCCCGATCATGTGGGTGCTGTGGTTGGTGGTGGCACAGACCGGGCTGGGCCTGTTCATGGCCACCCAAGCCGCGGCGGACCGCCTGCCCGAGATCACCTTCGCCGCCCTCCCGGCCCTGGCGCTGCTGGCGTTCGAGGCCCGGACCGAGCGCATTCCCCGGTGGTTCGGCCTGACCGCGCTGACCGCTGTCCTTGGCATTGTAACCGTGCTGTCGATCATCGAGGTTATCGGCGATGCAGATACCCTGAGCCTCCCCTGGACAGGCACGGCGGGCCTGCTGGCCGTGGTGGCGGTGACGGTACTGCGGGCGTGGCGGACGCGCCGCGATTTGGGCGCGTTGAGCCTTGCCGTGGGGGCGGTTTGCATGGTCATCGTCGCGGTGGTGATCGATGCGGTTGACGTCTGGATGCTGAGTGCCCTGCTGATCGCCGGGCTGTTCGCTGCCGCCGTCTCGGGCCTGAACGCCTGCCGGGTGCGGTCATGAGCGCCCCGGTGAAGGTCTTGCTGGACCGCTACGCCACCGACGCGCCGAGCCTGCCGCCGGACACCTCGACGCCGTGGTTCCTGATCGGGCTGGCGAGCATCGGCGCGATATTGGCCGGGGCCGCACTGATGATGGCCCTCGTCCTCCTGTTGGAGGGGGCCGACATGACTCCCGAAGCCCTCGGGATGGTGTGCGGGGTGATCGCCCTGGGCGGCGGGCTGGTCATCGGGCTGATGGGCAAGGGCTTGTTCCTAAACCAGTTTTCGACCACGGGCGCGGTGGCCGGGCAAGTCCTTCTGGCGGGGTCGATCTTTGAGTATACCGACAGTGCGGCGGCGGCGGTGGTGGTGGCCTGGGCGGTGGCCGGACTGGCAGGCACCGTGCTGCGCGACCCACTCCAGCAGTTTCTGTCAGCCGCCGTGGCAATGGGTGCGACCTGCGCATGGGTGCTTGATGCGGAGACGGGAGTTGGCCTGCCGCTAATGATGGTGTGCGCGGTGCCGCTCGGTCTGGCCGCGCTGTTCACGCCGCCGCGCCGCCTGGACGTGCGCCCGGCGGCCTATGCCGTGCTGATTGTGCCGCTGGTGATGTTCGAGCCGCTGGTGACGACGTATCCCCTCCAGGTCATGGGGGCGCTACCCTATGCGGCGGGCGCGGTGTGGGTGCTGTGGCCGGCATTGATAACGCCAGCACGGACAGCGGTTGCAGTGGCGTGCGCAGTGGCCTTCACGGGGCTGGCCCCCGGAGTCATGGGCGCCCTGCTGCTACTGGCCGTGGCTTGGCGCATGGGCAACCGCACAGTGGCCGGAGTGGGGGTCATCGCGCTCCTGGCGTTCGTGGTGCGCTATTATTTTGACGTGGACGTCACCCTACTGACCAAGTCGGGACTACTGGTGGCTGGAGGCGTCCTCACCCTCGGCCTGTGGATGGTATGGCGGAGGATGGCGACATGATCCAGCGCATCGGATTCTGGATCGGCCTGCTGCTGATCGTCAGTGCGATCGGGTGGCAAGTGGCGGCCAAGCAGGCAATTCTGGACCACGCTCAGGAGATGCACCTGCCGTTGGCCCCGGTCGATCCGCGTTCACTGATCCAGGGCGACTACATGGACTTGGCCTACGCCGACATCCTGCCCGAAGGGCTGGACGCCGACGCCCTGCCTCGGCGCGGCGTGCTGGTGGTCACGCTGGATGACGCCAAGGTCGCCAAAGCCCTGCGCCTGCATCAAGGGAAGCCGTTGGCACCGGGAGAACGTCTCCTGGCCTATCGCAAGGAACCCCGAGGCATAGCCTTCGCCGCCGAGTCCTTCCTGTTCCAGGAAGGCACCGCCGAGAAGTACGAGAACGCCACCCACGGCGTCCTGGCCGTGGCCGAAGATGGGACGGCGTTGTTGCGGGGGTTACGGTAGAGACTGGGCGCTAAACGCCCGGCGTCCTAAACCGCCCGCTCCAGCACCGCCACAAAGAACCCATCCGTCCCATGCCGGGCCGGGTCGAGGCGCAGGGTGGCGCCGTCGGTGGGGCACGGCACGGCATCTCCGACCACGTCGGCCCATACAGTCGGGATGGGGACGATGCGGAAGTCGTCGGTCTGGGACACGAAGGCTTCGACCTGATGCTCGTTTTCCTCGGGCAGCAGGGAGCAGGTGGCGTAGATCACCCGGCCGCCGGGCTTGGCGAGACGGGCGGCGCTGCGCAGGATGTTGCCCTGGAGGTCCACGAGATCGGCGATGCTTTCCTCGGACAGCCGCCATTTGGCGTCGGGGTTGCGGCGCCATGTGCCGGTGCCCGAGCATGGCGCGTCGATCAGCACGCGGTCATAGGAGCCGACCGACCGCTTGACCCACTTGTCGCGCTCCCCCGACAGGACGCGGCGGGTGACGTTGTGCGCCCCGGCCCGCTTGAGGCGGACGGCGGAGCGGTCGAGGCGGCCTTCGGACACGTCGCAGGCGATCAGGCGGCCCTTGCCCTGCATGGCGGCGGCCATGGCGAGCGTCTTGCCCCCGGCTCCGGCGCAGAAATCAACCACGGCCTGCCCCGGCCGTGCGTCGGCCAGCAGGGCGACAAGCTGGCTGCCTTCGTCCTGGACCTCGACCAGACCGTCGCGGAACGCCTTGGTGATGGCGAGGTTGGGCCGCCCTTCCAGGCGCAGGCCGAGCGGCGAGTACCGCGTCGGCAAGGCCACGACGTCTTCGGCCGCCAGTTCGGCGACGGCGCGCTCCAGATCGGTCTTGAGGGTGTTCACGCGCAGGTCGACCGGCCCCTCGGCGTTCAGCGCGGCCAGCACGTCGCCCAGATGGTCGCCGTACAGCGGAGCCAGACGGGCAATGACCCACTCGGGCACTTCGCCGCGCACCCAGGCGGGCATTTCCGGGTCGTCGAGGCGCTGGCCCTTGAGGCGCCGGATCATGTGGCGTTCGAGGCCGCCCAGGGCCTGTGGAGCATGGTCCTCGTCGTTGAACAGGGCCTCGATGGCGTCTTCGCCCATGCCGTCGTGGAGGACCAGATCGGCCACCAGACGGGCACGCGGCGGCATGTATTCCCATGACGGAGCAGGCCCCATCCAGGCGCGGCGCAGCCACCACGCCGTGCGCGCCCAGCGCCGCAGCATCCCCCACACCCGGTTGGAAATCGCCCGGCGGTCCTTGGACCCGATGTACCGGCGATCCCGGAAATAGGCCGACGCCGTGCCATCGGCCGGACGAGAAGATTCGGCGACGGCTTCAAGAAGCTCGATAGCGGCCTGCAAACGGGCGGCGGGGGTCATGGCGGGACTTTCAGGACGGGGAGGGAAGGAAACCAGGAAGTATTGAAACCACAGAGGACACAGAGATCACAGAGAGCGCGCAGCGCAGGAAACCGCTTCCTCTGCGTCCTCTGTGTCCTCTGTGGTTCACCCCCTTCTATTACTTTCTACTCGACGCGGTAGTTGGGGGCTTCGCGGGTGATGGTCACGTCGTGGACGTGGCTTTCGCGGAATCCGGCGCTGGTGATGCGGCGGAATTTGGCGTTGGCCTGCATGTCGGCAATGGTGCGGTTGCCGGTGTAGCCCATGGCCGCCTTGAGGCCGCCCAGCAACTGATGGACGATCTGGCCGACCGGGCCTTTGTAGGG
>JBAYSM010000024.1:0-24989 GCA_041676205.1 Rhodospirillaceae bacterium
CCTCGGGTATCTCCCTGTCCTTCTAAGTCTTACGACGAAGAAAACAGAGAGTTTGCTAAAGGGAAGGGGTGGCTTCGGCCACCCCTTCTTCTTTTTGTGTGTTCGGCCTCGTGATTGCGTTTGCGCTGTAAGGACACTAAACTAGATAAGGTTCGTACCACGCTAACGGCACAGCGGAGTGGGCAGGAATAATCATGCCAAGCCATGCAATGCGTCCCCCAGAACCGGGAACAATCAAGAGCTTCGGACCATTCGGGCCGAAGTATCAAGTTGGTGTCCCGCTGCGGCAACTTGAGGACGGCGATTGGATCATGGAAATCTTGCTTGTGGATAGCGGCGAGAAAGCGGAATACCGCCTGACTCACGTCACCGATGACCCCGAGGCGCAGTGATGTACGCCATCGCGTTTGATTTGGTTGTTGCGGATACCGAACAGCATCACCCAAAGGGCGTGTCTCAAGCCTACGCTGACATTGGCGCCATTCTGAACAGCTTCGGATTCCGCCGGGTCCAAGGGAGCCTTTACGTCACCGAAAAGGAAGACATGGCTAACCTGTTCGTGGCGATTCAGGACCTGCGATCCAAGCCGTGGTTCCCCAAATCAGTCAAAGATATCCGTGCATTCTGAATTGAGCAGTGGTCCGACTTCACCGCTCTGGTTAAGGGCACGGTGCGCCATTCCCTATAAGCTCCACGTATATCCCATTGACATATCCCTCCATGAGCCTACTATCCGCTGATCATTCTGCGGAGAATGCCATGACGCGCACCACCTTGTTTCTCAGCAATCGATCCCAGGCCGTCCGGCTTCCCAAGGACGTTGCTTTCCCCGACGGCGTGAAGGACGTAGCCATTCTCCGCGACGGCGCGCGGCGGGTCATCGTCCCGGCCAATGCGGTGTGGGATGACTTCTTTACTGCCCCCGGCCTCGACTTGGCGGACCGCGACCAGCCCCCGGTTCAGGCGCGTGAGCCGTTTTGATGCTGCGCTACATGCTGGACACCAACCTCTGCATCCGCGTGCTGCGCGACCGCCCTCAGGGCTTGCGCGACCGGTTCAATGCCGAGGCAACCGCCCTGTGCATTTCCACGGTGACGCTGGCTGAATTGCTTTACGGCGCCGAAAAGTCCGCTCGGCCGACCGAAAACCGTCAGGCCGTCGAGGGATTTGCGGCCCGGCTTGACGTGCTGCCTTTTGATGACGCCGCCGCCGCCCATTATGGCGATATCCGCGCCGTCCTTGAGCGTCGGGGGCAGGTCATCGGCGGTTATGACATGATGATTGCCGGTCATGCCCGTAGCCGGGGCCTTGTTGTGATTACCGGAAATCTCGGTGAATTCGGTCGCGTGGACGGTCTGCGCTCGGAGGATTGGCTTCCACCTGTTCCGTAATCTGGGCAAATTGGACCCTCTCCAGGCCGATCTCAGACCTGCAATTCACCCGGCGGTACGTGGATGGCCGGGTCAAGCCCGGCCATGACAAAATTATTTACATTCAAAAGATTAGTCGTGCCTGGGCTTGACCTGGGCATCCACGCGGAGCAGCGGCCACGATGCTGGAAACAAGGGTGCAATCGCCGCATCCGATTTGCTGACTGATGCTTTAGCGCCGATGAGTTCCCCACCCATCAATTGCCGCCACGCCCCAGGCACCGGTGCCCGCCAAGGCTCCCACCGTCGCGCCATTCACCCCGCCGAGCGCCACCACCGGCAGGCTGCTCCCCCGGACCAGCGCCGCGAACTTCACCGCGCCCAGGACTGGCGCGCCCGGATGGCTTTGAGTCGCAAAGACCGGCGACAGCACGGCCACATCCGCGCCCAGGCCCGCCGCCCGCCGCAGCGCCGTTTCCCCATGCGCCGCCACGCTCAACATCGCCCCACGCCGCCTGCGCCAACCGAGCATCGGGGCCAGCCGTCCGCCGCGCAGCAGTCCTTCGGGCAGGTGCACCCCATCGGCCCCGATCTTGGCGGCCAGCCGCCAGTCTCCCGCCACCAACAGCACCAGCCCGCGCGCCTTGCACAGCCGCGCCAACCGTTGGCCCAACGCTTCCCGATCGGGATCGTCATAATGACGCAGCACCACCGCCGCCCCGCGCGGCAGACGCGCCACCGCCGCCGCGACATCGCCCAGGCGCGGATCGGTCATCAGGTACAGTGTGGGCAGGGCCAGAGCGCGGGGCCGCGCCGTCCGTGCGTTGAGCCTCCGCGCCGCCTCTGTTAGGGTTCGCGGCATCGCGCAACGCTACCATCCAGGCAAGGTCCCCGCAATGAACGCACCTTTCGACTCCGCCGCCGCTTTCGCTGACGTGAAAGCCTCCATCGCCCGCGCCGAAGGTGACGCGAGCCGCCCGGCGGGGGCCGTCACCCTGGTCGCGGTCAGCAAGACCCACGACGCCGAGCGGCTCCGCCCTGTGCTCGCCGCTGGCCACCGGGTGTTCGGCGAAAACCGCGTGCAGGAGGCCGAGGGCAAGTGGCCCGCCCTGCGCGCCGACTTTACCGGCATCGAACTCCACCTGATCGGGCCGCTGCAATCGAACAAGGCGCGCGAGGCGGTGGCGCTGTTCGACGTCATCGAATCCGTGGACCGCCCCAAGATCGCCGAGGCCCTGGCCCGCGAAATGGACCTGCAAGGCCGCCGCCCCGCCTGCCTCGTCCAGGTCAACACCGGCGAGGAAGACCAGAAGGCCGGCATCCTGCCCCGTGACGCCGACGCCTTCATCGCCCGCTGCCGCGACGACTGGCGCCTGCCGGTGATTGGCCTGATGTGCATTCCGCCGGTCGATGAGGAACCCGCCCTCCACTTCGCCCTGCTGCGCGAAATCGCCCGCCGCAATGGCCTGTCCGTGCTGTCCATGGGCATGAGCGGCGACTACCAGACCGCCATCACCCTGGGCGCGACGCATGTCCGGGTCGGCACGGCCATCTTCGGGACGCGCGACTGAACAAGGAAGTGAAGCGGGGAAACACAGAGGACGCAGAGAAAGGCACAGAGGTCACAGAGAGTGCGGGGTCACTGCGCCGCAGGCGTTAAATCATCTATAGAATTTGATGCGCTACGCGCAATATTCTGCACCGAAATCTCTGTGCCTTCTCTGTGTCCTCTGCGACCTCTGTGGTCAACCCCTTCACTTTCCCGCCCCACGGGTTCAAATATCTGCTTTAGACCTCAACCACGCACAGCCGGGTGTCCGGCCCGCAAGCCTTCAGCACTTCCAGAAGGTCGGGCAGGGCGAGTGCGACGCAGCCTTCGGTGGGTAGATACCCTGGCCGTGCGACGTGCATGAAGATGGCGCTGCCCAGGCCCGGCCGGGGCGGATCGTCGTTGTGGCCAAGGACCACGACCACATCGTAGACGCCGTCGTCGCGCCACATCACTTCATGGCGGGCGGGGTGAGGCAGGCGCACCGGGCGGTTATAGTCGGGGTGGCCGGGGTCGTCGCACCAGCCATCGGCGGGATCGAGCGGTGAAACCGCCAAGCCCGTGACGGGCGGCTCGGCCAGCCGGTCGGGGCGGTAGAAGACGCGGCGCAGCGGGAAACATCCCACCGGAGTTGCGCCATCGCCTTCGCGTTTCTCGGTGCTCAGACCCCCTTTGCCGAGGGCACAGCGCCATATGCGCCCGGCGATTTCGAGGCGGCCATCGGCATGAACGAACAGATCATCCGCCATGGCTTACACGCCGCGTCGGTCAACCCCGACCGCTGCCGGCAGGGCGGGCGCCAGGGCGTCGGGGGCCATGCGATCGGTGGTGCTGTACTTGCGCATGGCCTTGTCGAACCACGCCGGAACGTCAACCGGACCTCCAGCACCGGGGGCGGGAGCAGGGGCAGCGGTAGGAGCCGAAACCGGGCTGACTTGGAGGGGAATGCGCGCCGCCGGGCCGGGAGTCTGGCCGGGCACGGCGTCGCGCAGCATGACATGGTCGTCGCGCGGCGCCATCCCCTGTGCGGCCAAGGCCCGCCGTACCGCCTCGGGCGGGGGGCCGTCGGTGGGCGCGGCGCCGGTTCCGCCGGCACTCGCGGCGCTCATCACGCCCAGCGGCAGGGACGACGAGGGTGCTGCGGCAGGAACGGGCGTTTCGACATTGGGCGTGCGGCTGTGCAGCGCGGCCTCGCGCACCGGCTGCGGCGCGACAGTCTCGGACCGGATGTGTTGATCGCGGTTGATCGGGAACCAGCGGGTATCGGCGGCGGTCACGGCGCTCGCGGCGGCCTGTACCTCCGGGGCCGACTCGGCGGATGCGGACAGTTCGGCGGGCGCGGCGGCACGCGGCGGGGTCGGCAGGGCCGAGGCCAGAAACTCCGCCTGAAGCGACCGTTCATCGCTGGCGAACTGATACTGTTCCGCGCCGTCGGGATTATCGGGATCGGGTTCGCCGTCGAGCAGAGCCACCACATGCTCCCCGGCATCACGCCCGGACACTTCCTTGAGAAGCACGTCCACGGCCGAGGCCGCCAATCCGACAACGCCGCCGAACAGCGCCCCACCTGCCAGCTTGGCAGGGGCGCGGATGGTGTCTCCGGTCATCTCCCGATAGATGGACGACACGACGGGGATGTGTTGCAGCGGGTTGATGACGTCGAGCAGATCCCAGAACGACATCTCCTCGTCATCGGACGCGCCGGTCTTGCCGAGCCCCTCGCGGTCGATGACACCGGCCTGCGCGCCCGCATCGGGCGTCAGGCGCACCGGCTGCCCGGCGCGGCGCGGGTCGATCGTCATGTCGGCAGTGGGAGTGATGCTCATGCCACGCTGTCCTTTGTTCCGCCGGATGACCACGCAACCGTCGTGCCAAAGAATATCTGCGTCTTTTCAAAGACCTGCGTTAAGACCCCACGGCAAGAAACGCGCGATCCGGCAGATTCTGCCGGATCGCCCGGCAACCATTGCCCTACCACGCCTAGAACAGGTGCCCGCCCTTGAGTGCCTTGGTACGCAGGTAGGACAGATTGTGGACGTTGGATTTGAACACGTGGGGAACCCGTTCCTCCACGCTGACGCCATGACGGGCCAGCGCTTCGACCTTGGCCGGGTTATTGGTCATCAGGCGCACCCGCGAATACCCAAGCTGGCGCAGCATCTCGGCGGCAGGCAGATAGATGCGCTCGTCATCGTCGAAGCCGAGTTGCCCATTGGCGTCCATGGTGTCGAACCCGGCATCCTGAAGCTGGTAGGCGCGCAGCTTGTTGACCAGCCCGATGCCGCGCCCTTCCTGGGCCAGATACAGCAGCACGCCGGACCCGGCGGCGGCGATGGCCTCGATGGCGCCGCGCAACTGGTCGCCGCAGTCACAGCGCAGCGACCCCAGCAGATCGCCGGTGAAGCATTCGGAATGCAGGCGGGCCAGTACCGGCTGTTCGGGATCGGGCGTGCCGATGACGATGGCCAGATGCTCGATGCCGCCGTCACCGGGACGGAAGGCGAGGATGCGCGTGTCCTCGGCCCCGAACAGCGGCACCGACGCCTCGCTTACCAGCCGCAGGGAATGGGCCTGGGTCTGCTGATAGCTGATGATGGCGGCCGTATCGACGGTCAGGATGTTGCGCTCAAGTGCCCAGGCCCGCGCATCGCCAGAGATCGCCACCTCGGCGGCGACTGCGGCGGGCAGCAGGCGGGCCAGCTTGGCAAGTTGCACGGCGGCCTCGGACGGGCTTGCAGCATCGACCTTATGGCACGTGGTGCCCGGCGGCAGGGTGGCGGCCTGCACGCCCTCGGCATCACGGTTGGGATCGGGTTCGGCCAGCACGGCGACCAGACCGTCCTCCAACACCGTCGGCAGGTCGAGGGCGTGGGCGGCGCGCGGATCGTCTGTGGCAAGGCCCAGAATGGATGCCCGCCGTCCCGTCACCAAAAGGCGCGGCGTGTTGCCGGACAAGCGCGACAGGCGGGCCAGGGTCTCGGCCCCGCAGGCCTCGGCCGCTTCGACCAGCAGCGGCGAAAAGCCGGGCGCCAGGATCAGCAGAATACCGCCCCGCCGAAGCTCCGCCGCCGCGCGATCCACGGCCACCAAGGGCGCCGGAGGCGGTGAAGCAGAGGGTGTCGCCGGCCGCGCGGCGCCGGATGAGGGGTTCGAGTCAGTCATGATGGCGTTATACTCCCTGCGTTGCGGGGAGTGCAATCCGCCGTCGGCTGGTGTTAGAACCACGGAGCGATGATTTTTTCGGGAGGTTGGGCATGGCCCCGCCACGGCGCATCCTGCTGATTGACGACGATACCTACCTGCGCCGCTCGTTGTGCGAGCAAATGACCGGCCGCGAGGGTATCGAGGATATCACCGAAGCCGCCACCGGCGCCGAAGGCTTGGCGCTGGCCACCGGCGACCTGGGGCCGTGGGATCTCATCCTGCTCGACATCGGGCTGCCCGACCAGGACGGTCGCGACGTGTGCCGCGCCCTGCGGACCGCAGGCGTGCGCTGCCCGATCATCATGCTCACCGCTGCCGATTCCGACGACGACACCATCACCGGCCTGGACGCCGGGGCCAATGACTACGTGACCAAGCCGTTCCGGCTGGCCGTGCTGATGGCCCGCGTCAAGGCCCACATCCGCCAGCACCTGCATTCCGACGACGCGGTGTTCACCATCGGCCCCTACAAGTTCACTCCGGCCGCCAAGATGCTCCAGGACGAGGCCACGGCGCGGCGCATCCGCCTGACCGAGAAAGAGGCGGCCATCCTCAAGTTCCTGTTCCGCACCGGGCAGGTCGTGGACCGCGAAACACTGCTGAACGAGGTGTGGGGCTACAACGCCGAGGTTACGACCCACACCCTGGAAACCCACGTCTACCGCCTGCGCCAGAAAATCGAACCCGATCCCGCGCAGGCCACCCTTCTGGTGACGGAGGCGGGCGGGTATCGGCTGAACGTTTAAAACACCCTCTTTCCGCCTTACTCTCGCCGAAGTACCGGGGCAAACTCCGGAACGTCGGCCGCGGAGGCCCGACCCATCAGGGAGTTTTCACCATGCGTCCCATTCTTATTGGCCTTGCGGTTCTGACGCTGGGTTTCACCCCGGCCCTGATCGGCGTCACCCTGGCCGCCCCGCCGCCCCACGCCGCGGGCGCCGTCGACGGCGGCAAGGGCAAGCCCGACCGCAACCACGGGAAGGAGCATGGGAAAGTTCATGGAAAGGACAAAGGGAAGGGCAGCGTCAAAGACGATACTGTCGCCGACCGCGTCCTGACTGATATCGAAAACGCCATCCTGCGCGAGTACTTCGGCAAGGGCGACGCCGACACCAGCCGCAAGGGCCTGCCCCCCGGCCTTGCCAAGCGCGACAGCCTGCCGCCGGGCCTCGCCAAGCAGCTTGACCGCAACGGCCGCCTGCCGCCGGGCCTCGAAGGCCGGGCGCTGCCCGACGACCTGGAACGCCGCCTGCCCCGACGGGCCGGAACCAAGCGCGTGATCGTCGACAACGACATCGTTTTGATCGAGGACGGCACCCGCTTGGTGTTGGACGTCCTGCGCGGCGCGGCCGGCGGGAAGTAGACCCGCCTCACTCCCCCACCAGATGCAGCACCACGTGGCGGTCATGACCGCGCGCGCGGTGCTCCATGACGTAGATGGCCTGCCAGGTGCCCAAGCCGAGCACGCCGTCAACCACGGGCACGGCCAGCGATACCCCCGTCAGCACGGTGCGGATGTGGGCCGGCATGTCATCGGCCCCTTCGGTGTGGTGGCGGTAGCGGCGGCCGTGGGGATCTTCCGGCGCGATGTGGCCAAAGAAGGTTTGCAGATCGCGCAGAACATCGGGATCGGCATTCTCCTGAATGGTCAGGCTGGCCGAGGTGTGCTGAAGGAACAGCGTCAGCAGGCCGGTCCGCACGCCGCTTTGACGCGCCCACCGGGCCACGTCGTCGGTGATGTCGGAAAACTCCTTGCCGCGCGTGCGCACGGTCAGGATCGTCTGCGCCTGTCGCATCGGCAACCTCCGCGTGACCCCGCCCCCATGGTTTTACCACAGGCACGGGCCGCGCGGCAGCATCACCTTTGGACGAAGCGATAGCACCCCAGGCCCAGGCTTCCATCGATCAGGCCGCGCAGCAGGGTCTGGCCCGTGGCGCCCCGGCCCGCCGCGCCGAAGGCGACCAGCAGGGGCAGGTAATGTTCATCGGTGGGGTGGGACTGCCGGCCCTCGGCGGTTTGAGCCAAGGCGCTCAGGGTTGCCTCGTCCCCCGACTCGACGGCGGCGGTGAGCATGTCATCGAACCGCTTGGCCCAGACCTCTGGCTCGGTCCTGCCGGGCCTCCAGGCGCGAAGGTTATGGACGGCACCGCCGCTGCCCAGGATCAGCACGCCTTCATCGGCCAGCGGCGCCAGCGCCCGGCCGAGTGCGATGTGGTGCGCAGCCCCTAGCGCCGGTTGAACCGCCAGCGGAACGACCGGAATATCCGCCGCTGGCCACCCCAGGCGCAGCGGCACCCAGACGCCGTGATCCAGCCCCTGTCCGAGGTCCAGGTCAGCCGCCAGCCCGGCGGCGTCCAGCAGCGTCTTGACCCGCACGGCCAGCCGCGCATCCCCCGGAGCCGGGTAATCGAGTTGGAATAGTTCCTCGGGGAAGCCGTAGAAGTCATGGATGACAGACGGCTTTTCAGCCGCGCCGACCCGGGGGGCCTGGGTCGTCCAATGGGCGGTGGCAACCACAATGGCCTTGGGGCGGGCCGGAACGGCGTCGGCCAACGTGGTCAGCAGACGGTGGGCCGGATTGTCCGGCTCCAATATGAGGGTCGGCGCGCCGTGAGACACAAACAGAGTGGGCAGTCTGAGCGTCATTGTGCCGATGCTCCCAATGGCGCCCCCGTGGGTGACGCCACTGCGGGGCAGGTTTCGGTGGCGATGGCGGCAATCCATCGAGCAATAACGGTGTGGATGGCCCCTTCGTCGTAAACCACCGGCAATTCATGGTTGGCCGGGAAGCCGGGCATGTCCTTGTCGGTCATGCTGAGGAATGTGGCGACTGTCGGCGCCGACGGCGGGTCGAAGAAAAATTCCAGGCGCGGCAAGGGGTCGCCACTGTTGAAATCGTTCGCGCCATAGGTGATGGCCAACCCGGTCGGGTCGAACAGGCTGGGCGCCCGCCGCGCGATGCGGCCCTTGTAGCACAGTTGCTCGGCGGCCAATGCGGTGGCGGCAACCTCGGCGGCAGCCGGCGGCGGACCTTGCTCGGTCACTTGGCCGAGATCCTGAACGCTCAGAGTGACCGGCGGCGCGGCGACCGGCTGCGGATCCGGCGCGGGGTCCCCGACCACGATCTTGCGGGCCATCGGGTCGAGGGGGAGCGCCTTGGAAACAACGGTCTTCTCGCGCACCGGCGATACGCGGGTGAGCGGGGTGCTGCTGCGGGTCGGCTGGGCGGCTTCCACCTCGGGTTCCGGCCCGACGTCGCGGTTGATGAACCACACCACACCGCCAATGCTGGCAGCGATAGCCAGCAGAGCAACGGAGCAGCCTAAAACGCCTGTCTTATCGTCCTCATCCATAGGGCGTATCTAAAACAGTTTCTCCGGGCGCGTCCAGATCCCTCTGTCATGCCCCGGCTGCCGCCGCTACCAGGACTTCGGCCGAGCGGCGGAGACCGGCCTTTTCGGTGGCATCCAGGAACGGCATCACCGTGCCGGTCACGCCCGCAGCACCCACGATGCGGGGCAGGGACAAGGCCACCGGCCCGACGCCGTCCACCGTGTCCTCGACCATGGACAGGGTGAGGATGGCTCCTTCATTGCCGCCGATGGCCTGCACGATGCGACACAGTCCACCACCGATGCCGAACCATGTCGCACCTTTGCCGTCGATGATGGAATAGGCGGCGCGGCGCACCCCTTCATCAATCTGGGCGCGGGCCGCGTCATCCAGAGGGCGCCCAATCTGGTCCGCCACCACGCCGACCGGCACCGTGCCCGCGGTTGCCGACGACCAGCACAGAACCTCGGAGTCGCCGTGTTCGCCAAGGACATGGGCATGAACCGAGTTGGCCGAAACGCCAAGGTGCAGCCCCAGTAACCCCCGAAACCGCGCCGTGTCGAGGATTGTGCCCGATCCGAAACAACGTCCCGGCGGCAGGGCCGAGAGCTTCTGCGCCACCTTGGTCATGATATCGACCGGGTTGGTGGCAACGACCAGAATGGTATCGGGCGCGGCATCGAGCACGCGGGCGATGACGTCAGCAAAGACGGCGGTATTGCGTTCAAGCAGGTGCAGCCGCGTCTCGCCCGGCTTCTGACTGACTCCCGCCGACAGGATGACCACCCGCGCCCCGGCCAGGGCAGCAAAGTCTCCGGACCGCACGCGCACCGGGTGGGAAAACGGCGTGGCGTGCAGAATGTCCTGGGCCTGGGCATCGGCCAGGGCGGTATTGCGGTCAACCAGCACGACCTCGTTGGCTGTTCCGCGCAACACCATGGCATAGGCCGCCGCGCTGCCGACCATCCCCGCGCCGACGACTCCAATCTTCATGGCGTGTCTCCCAGGACCGCAGTGACCGCCGGTGAGCGTGGCAGATTATCGCCGACCCGGCCACCGGGGCAGAAACATCGGTACCGTGCGCCGATACTCGGCATAGGCCGCGCCAAAGCGAGCGAGCAGCTTGCGTTCCTCGAACACCGTGCCGACGATCAAATACGCGCTGCCCCACAGGGCGGTGGCAAGGCCGAAGGGGTCGTGTGCCCGGCCCCACAGGATCATGAACCCGGCAACGTAGAGCGGATGGCGCACCCAGCGATGCGGCCCGCTCAGACGAAGGGGTTCGTCATCGTCATCGCCCCACCCGCGCATCTGGGCGGTCCCAAGCAAGCGGCCCGAGTCGTAAGACCGCAGAAACAGCACGAAGGCCACCACCCCGGCACCAGCCAAACCATGCATTGCCCACGTCATCGGCTCCGGCAGGGCAAAGGGCGGGCTGTCGCCGAGCAAGGCCCAGCCAACCCCGGCCACCGCCAGGATGTGAACGGTGGCGATGGCATTGAATACCAGCCGATGCGCCCGACCAAACCGCCGGACCAGCCAGTCGCGCCCGCGCACCCCGGCCAGCAGCGAATGCCCGGCGCCGAAACTCAGCCAAGCCAGTCCATACAGAAGAAATCCCGCGATCATCCGCAATACAGGCGGCGGATGCGTCCAGCGGCGGCAACGGTCACGGTCAAGCGGTCAGGGACAAAATCCATGGTTGCCATCACGCCGGGGCCGAGAACGCGGGTCTTGACCGGCAAATCCTCCCACGACACGTAGGCGCCTTCGTCGGGGATCCGGTCGCCGGGGCGGATCAGGGGCACCCCGACATAGCGCACCAACCCGTTGCCATCGCACGGTTGAAGGTCTTCGGCCGCGATGGCCGGGGGGAAGGGGATGTGGACCGGCGGCTCCTCAGCGCATGCACTTAGCAGGAGTATCAGGGCGGTTCCCAGCAGCGACCGGCGCATCATGCCTCCCGTTTATCAGTCCGACGCGTTCATCCGCCGGATGGTGTTGGTGGTGGACTGGCCCGGCTCCAGCACGGCCAGGACCACCTTGCCGCCCCAGCCCAGAACCAAATCGGCCCCGACCACCGTCTCAACGGTGTAGTCGGCGCCTTTGACCAGCACATCGGGACGCAACGCCTCGATCAGCTTCAGCGGCGTATCCTGGGCAAAGATCACCACCCCATCGACCATGCCGAGCGAAGCAAGAACGGCGGAACGGGCCGCTTCGCTCTGTACCGGGCGGGTCGGGCCTTTCAGGCGCTGCACCGACGCATCGCTGTTTACTCCAACAACCAGCCGGTCGCAGGCGTTCCGCGCCTGCCGCAACAGCGACAGGTGGCCGGGATGCAGCAGGTCGAAGCAGCCGTTGGTGAAACCCACCGACAGCCCGCGCCGCCGCCAGCCCTCGGCCCGCTCCATGGCGCGCTCCAGGGGCAGAATCTTGTGTTCGGCGTCTTCGAGGTCCTGATGGCGCAGGGCGTTTTCAAGTTCAACGGCGTGAACGGCAGCGGTGCCGACCTTGGCAACCACGATCCCGGCGGCGACGTTGGCCAGTTCCGCCGCGTCGCCCGCAGCCAGCCCGGCGGCCAGGGCGGCGGCCAGGGTGGCGACCACGGTGTCGCCTGCACCCGACACATCGAACACCTCGCGCGCCTCGGCGGGCAGGTGGAGGACCGCGCCATCGGCGGCCAACAGGGTCATGCCGTCCTGGCTGCGCGTTGCCAGCACGCCTGCCACGCCACAGCTCGCCACCACGGCCCGCGCGGCGGCCTCGACCTCGGCATCGCTGCCGGTCGGCAGGGCGGTCGCCTCGAACAGTTCCTTGCGGTTGGGCGTGACCAGATCGGCCCCGCGATAGCGGCTGTAATCGACGCCCTTGGGATCGACCACAACCGGCACGCCATGCGTTTGGGCCAAGGCGATCAGCCCGGCGGTCAGGGTGTCGGTCAGCACGCCCTTGCCATAGTCCGACAACACCACGACGCCCACCCGCCCTTCAGCCAAGGCCCGTGCGGCGGCATCCAGCAGGGCCTTCTCACGCGGCGCGGCGATGGCCGCCACGGTTTCCTGGTCGGCCCGCAAAAGCTGCTGGCCGCTGGCCACATACCGCACCTTGATGGCCGTCTGCCGCCCAGCCTCGACCTCCAACAGCGGGGTGACGCCATCAAGCCCACCGAGCATTCCGCCCACCTCGTGGCCCGCTGCGTCGTCGCCGACCACCGATAGGAACAGCGTGCGCGCCCCCAGCCCGACAAGGTTGCGCACCACGTTTCCGGCGCCGCCCAGCATGGCGGTTTCACGCGTCACCCTCAGCACGGGGATGGGGGCCTCCGGCGAGATGCGGTCTACTGTTCCGGTTACGAAACGGTCCAGCATGACGTCCCCGGCGCACAGCACGGTGACATCACGCAATGCCGCGACGGAGGCGGCAAGACGGGCATGACGGTCGCTCATGGGCGGACATTACCACCGGGACGCAAAGCTGGGTAGGGGGCCTACACCCTCTTCACAGGGCGCCGGTTTTAAGGGCACTATGGCGCCGAGGGGTTGAGGACATCATGGCCATTGAACGCGATCCAAGCCAGACGGAGCGCCAGCTCCTGGACACCATCGAGCGCGCCGGGCGCACGCCTGCCGGGCGGACGGCGGTGCACTTGCACCTGTCGGATCTGCTGCCGGGCAACCGGCCGCCGGCGCATCTGCGCATCGCCGCGCGCCTGTTCGTACCGCTGGAAACCGCCCACCACGTCCAGATTTTCGCGCTGTCCAACGGCGACATCATGGTGTTGGGCAAGGATATGCCCGAAGACGAGGTGGACCGCATCGTCCACCGCGTGCGCGCCCTGTTCGACCGCGACCCCCTGGCCTTTACCGACTTCGGCGAACACGAGGCCGATCCGTTCGTGAGCTGGTACGCCCTGGAGGTCGATTACGACGACCTGCACGCCACGGTCGGACACCTGCTGGCCGATGCCGAACGCCGCCGCGACGTTCAGCGGCGGGCTGAAAAGCCGCCCCCGCCGATGCGCCCGGCCGATCTCGACACGTTGCAGGCCAAACTGGCCGAGCTGGACGTGCGCCCCATGCTGCGCCGCCAGCCCTGCATCCGGTTCCAGGCCAAGGAAGCCAACATCGCCTTCGAGGAGGTGTTCATCTCCATGGCCGACGTGCGTCAGGCGCTGGGCGTGGAGTACGACCTGTTCGCCGACCGCTGGCTGTTCCAGGACCTCAGCCGGATGCTCGATGCGCGCACGCTGGCCGGACTGCCCGAAACAGCGGCGATGTCCAAACCCAGCACCCTCAGCCTGAACCTCAACCTCGAAAGCCTGGACAGTTCGGAATTCGCCCTGGTGCTCGGGCGCCTTGGTCCCGGCCAGAACTTGGTCGTCGAGGTTCAGGTCATCGATGTGTTTTCCAACCTGCCGGCCTTCCAGAAGGCTCGCGACATTCTGCGCGAAGACGGCCACTCCATCCTGATCGACGGGTTGCATCCGGCAGTGCTGGGGGCGCTCGACCTGGGGTTGCTCGATCCCGATTGGATCAAGATCGTGTGGCACCCCGAGCTGGCCGCGCCCCAGCATCCGCGCAAGAGCGAGGAATTCGCCGATTTGGTCAACGACTTCGGCGGGCAACGCGTGGTGCTGTCACGGTGCGACAACGAAACTGCCGTCATGTGGGGCCTGTCCAAGAACATCACCGCCTTCCAGGGCCGGTTCCTCGACGCCGTTTTGGGCACCGTGACCATGACCAAGTGCCCGCGCGCCGCCGGCTGCACCCTCAAGGACTGTTCAGCCCGGCGCAGTGCGCTCGGCGGGCGGTTGCGGGCGGAATGTCCCAATCCGTCCGGCCTGGACGCCGTGACGTCCTTTGCCTCACCGCGCCGCCGTCCGGCCTAGGGGACTTTCCATGCGTGACATCGTCGTTCCCGAACAGCCCGAACACCCGCTGGGCGCCGCTCACGAGAAGCGGCTGCTCAACGATCTCAAGCGCAGCGCCAGCAATACCAAGGGGCGCTGGGGCGTGCGTATCCAACTGTCGAAGTTGAAGCCGGAAAACCGCGTCGAACATTCCCTGCGGGCCTGTGAACACACCTTCAATACCCTGGTGGCGCGTGACGGCGTGCGGTTCTACTGGTTGCGCAACATGGATTTCGTGTTGCTGTTCAACACCATGACCGCCGACATGGTACGGTCCGCCCTGGTCAAGGTGCGGTTCCTGTTTGCCGGCGACCCGGTGGTCGCGGACTCGCCCGATGCCCTGCAGGGCGTGTCGGACCAATTCATCACGTGGTATCGGCTGGACAGCGACTATGACCGGCTGTTCACCATGGCCCAACGTCTGGTGGCCGATCACCGCCGTCCGGGCAGCAGTGCAGGCGTGCGCCGCCACCGCCATGGCGGGCCGATTGCTCAACAGCGGCGGGGCCGCCCAATGACCGCGGCCATGCTCGCCAAGGTCGAAACCGCTCTGGTCAGCGCCGATCTGTCGAGCCATGTGGGCCGCCAGTCGGTCTGCGCCCTGGTCGGCAAGGCCATCCCGGACCCGCTGTTCACAGAGGTTTTCGTTTCCATCAACGACCTGCGCGAAACGATGCTGCCGCATGTCGATCTGGCGGCCAATCCGTGGCTGTTCCAGTACCTGACCCAGACCCTGGACCGCCGGGTGCTGGCCATGCTGACACGGCGCGACGACCGCACCCTGACCCAGGGCTTTTCCATCAACCTCAATGTCCAATCCATCCTGTCAGAGGACTTCCTGAAATTCGACGACAGCCTCGCGCCAGGGTCGCATGGCACGGTGGTTCTGGAACTGCGCAGCGAAGACATTTTCGCCGACCTCAACGCCTATTTCTTCGCCCGCGACTTCGTGCGCCAACGCGGCTACCGGGTGTGCATCGACGGCCTGACGTGGCGCTCGCTGCCGTTCGTCGAGGGGCGGCGGCTGGGGGTCGATCTGGTCAAGGTGGTGTGGCAAGACGACCTGCCGCAGATCCTCGCCTCGGCCGAAGGCGCCATGGCTGCCCGCGCGTTGCGCCTGGGCACCTCGGGCCGGATGATCCTGGCGCGCTGCGATACCGAAGCCGCCATCCGCTGGGGCCAGGACAACGGCTTTACGCTGTTCCAGGGCCGCCACATCGACAAGGTTCTGCGCCCGTTGGCACTGTAACCTAAAGCCAACGGCCCCGAACGAAGGTTCGGAGCCGTTGCGTCATAGCGGATAAGGAAGATTGCCCTATTGCGCCTTGGCTTCGGCCTCAAGGCGCTTGAGTTCGGCCGCGATCGGCGCGAACGGGCCGTACTTGTGCTGGTCCATGGGGAAATTGTCGGCGAACGGTGCGAACGGCATGTCCGGCGGCTTGCGGTAAAGATTGGGGAAGTCCTTTTCCATCCCCGCCTTTTCGGCGCGGCCCTGGGTGTTGACGAAGGCCATCACGTCATAAGCATCGTCCAGGCTGAGGGTCGGCGCATCATACGTGGTGCCCAACGGCATGTTGTGCAGGACGTAGCGGGTGGCCATGGCGAGGCGGAACATGCCCGCGCCGTTGTTGTAGCTGTCTTTGCCCCACAGCGGCGGGAACTCGTACCCGGCGGCATCGCCGACCTGACCATTGCGCTTGCCCATGCCGTCTTCGCCATGGCACACGGCGCAGTTCTCCTCATAGATCGTAGCGCCGCGCTCCGGGTTTGCCCGGCGGTCTGGCATCGGCACGGCCTTGACACCGGATCCGACAATCTTGGCGCCCTTTGGCACGTCCTTGGACAGATAGTCGATATAGGCCAGATAGGCCTTCATTTCGCGCGATTCCACCGGCAGAACCTTGCCCGCCATGCTGCGTTCCATGCACCCATTGACACGATCGGCGACCGTGCTGATGCCGTCCTCGCGCGCCCTGTACTGCGGGAATACCGACGACACGCCGACATAGGACATGGCGTAGGGCGTGGTGCCCCCGGCAAGGTGGCAACTCTGGCAGCTCAAGTTGTTGCCGGCAAAGCGCATGGCCGGATCGGCGACTTCAGGGCCGATGTGGCGATAGGTTTGAGTGACCAGATCACGACCGTAACGAACCAGCACCCCGTGGTCGTCGGTCGGCAGGCTCTCGACATCGGGAACCGGGAAGGTGGTCAGGTCTATAATAACCGGGTCAGCAGCGGCCACGACGGACGCGGATGCCACCAATAAGGCCGCCGCACAAACGGTGCCGATCAATCGTTTGGTCATGGTGTTTTCCCTCCAGCCACAGCCCTTTTTTCGCGCGCTGTCAGAGTAGCTCCGTGGCGGCACAGACGGAATTGGGGGTTCTCCCGCACGGCGTAGGGGTTAACCCCTATACTGTACCGCCAAGCAGGACACGGGCCAGTTCGGCGACCGATCCAACGGCCATTTTTTCCATCACACGGGCGCGGTGGACTTCCACGGTCTTGATGGAGATATCGAGATCGAAGGCTATCACCTTGTTGGGCTTGCCCTCGGCCACCAGCCGCATGACCTCGCGTTCCCGCGCCGTCAGGCTGTTGATGCGGGCCGTCACGTCTGCCGCGCGCTCGGCCTTTACGGCGGCCTCGGCGGCGCGCTCCAACCCAGCCGCCACGTTGTCGAGCAGATCCTGGTCGTTAAACGGCTTTTCCAGGAATACCACGGCTCCGGCCTGCATCACACGCACCACCATGGGAATGTCCCCGTGGCCGGAGATGAATACGATAGACAGCGGCGCGCCGCGATCGCTCAGGGCGCGCTGAAGTTGGAGGCCGCTCATGCCGGGCATGCGGACATCCAGCACCAGACACCCCGGCTGGTCGGGCTGCCACGCCTCCAGAAACGCTTCGGCCGAGGCGTAGACGTGGACTGGCTGGCCCAGGGTGGAGAGCAGGAACTCCAGGGAGTGACGCATGGCCGCGTCATCATCCACGACAAATATGATCGGCGGCTGTGTCATCGCGGACCCTCAACTGGCAGGGTGAAACAAAAACACGCGCCGCCGGTCGGCCCGCCCTCTACCCATAAGCGGCCACCGTGGGATTCGATGATGCTGCGCGACAACGACAGGCCCAACCCCATCCCCTGGGGCTTGGTGGTGAAAAACGGCTCGAACAGCCGGGCGCGGATGTCGGGCTGCAGGCCCGGCCCGTTGTCGGCCACCCTGACCTCGACCCCGCCGTCGGGCGCACGGCCAGACGTCACGGACACGGTGCGCTGCGCTTGGCCGGCGGTGGCATCGGCAGCGTTCTGCAACAGGTTGAGCAGGACCAATTCGATTTGCAAGCGGTCGCCGCGCACCATCGGCAGGTCGCCCGCCAGCGCCACGGGAAGTTGGATGTCACGGCTGGCCCCGGCATCGCGGAACAGATCGAGCGCGCTGCACGCCGCGACATTGAGGTCCAGCGGCGCGACCTCGCTGGCCTGTTTGCCGACAAAGGTGCGCACCCGCTTGACGATGGCGGCCGCCCGCTCGGCCTGACCAGCGATCAGGTGCACCCCCTCGGCGACGCCCGCAAGGTCGGTGCCCGCCGCGATCCGCCGCTCGCAGCCACTGGCATAGTTGGCAATGGCGGCCAACGGCTGGTTGATTTCATGCGCCATGCTCGAGGCCATTTCGCCAAGCAGGGCCAGGCGCGCGGCGTGTTCCTTTTCGCCCCTCTGGCGGCGTGCCTCGGCGTGGGCGTCCCGCAGTTCCTTGGTGCGGCGGCGGACCAGAACCTCGACCCGCGCCACATGGACCACCCACCACGCCAGAGCCAGCGCGGCGAGCGCCAGCCACGGCCAGATGTCACGCAGGATTTGGGGCAGGGGCCGCTCCGCCATTGCGCCATAGGGTCCGATCATCAGGTCACGGAACAAGTCGTGCACCGGCTGGTAATCGACCGGCACGGTCCAGGCATGCCCACCTTCAACCGGCATGGCGAGCAACGCCATGCCGACCTGCTTCGCCAGGGCGTCGGGCGTCCCGGCCAGCTTGGCAAACGGCCAGTCGGGATAAAGCCGGGTGCTGGTTTGGCACTCCCGGCCGATAGATGCTGGGCCGGTCATCGGACGGCCCCCCAAGATGCGGAATTCCTCACGCCGCAGCATTCCTTCGGCAGCGAGGTATTCGAACATGCACGCCCGAATGATGCCGACATCGACCGCGCCCGCCGCCACGGCCTCCACCACCGCCTCCATCGGAAAGCCGTAGAAATGCGGCGTCAGGTCGGAGAATGGGTCGATCCCGGCGGCGGCAAACTCCCGCCATGCCACCCGAAAGCCGCCAAACGCCTCGGGGTGCACGGCACCAAGGCGGGCGCCCTTGAGGTCGCCGAGGTCTTGGAGGTCGGCGCGGCCGGCCCGCACGATCAGGGCTGACCCAATGGCCGCCGACGGCTCTACCCCGTCCGGTGTCTCCACCGTGGCAATACGCGTGACGCCGTACGCGGCCTCTAGTTCAACGTAGTGGCCGGGATTGGTGATGATGAAGTCAACCTGCCCGGCCGCCACCGCCGCGTGCAGTCCCGGCAGATCATACGCCGTCCCCGTGAATACGTGGCCGGGCAGCGCGCGGTCCAGGTGCCGCAAGGTCGCATCCCACGTCCCGACCGCATGGTCTTCCCCGCGATACCCAAGCAACCCGACCCGCACCGGGACGCCCTCGGCCGCCAGCACCGGCAGCGCCAGCGTCACCAGAAGAACGCCTGCCAGAACCCGCCACAAGGCCCGGCGCCTGACCGCACTGCCCGTGGTTCCGACGTCGTTCATGAGTACCTTTCCCATCCGAGGTGCGCGGATACTAGCCAAACGCGACGACGCCCGAAACCCCTCCTTCAGGGCACGGCCCCCTCGCATCCTCATCACGGGCATCCCATATCCTGCCCCATGACTCATCTTCTCGCCTCTCCATTCCCCGAACCGGCCATAGCGGTCCGTGACCTGACCAAACGGTTCGGGGCGGAGACTGCGGTGGATGGGATTAGTTTTTCAGTCCGGCCCGGGTCCGTCACGGCGCTGCTGGGCGGCAATGGGGCGGGCAAGACAACGACCATTTCCATGCTGCTCGGGCTGTTGCTGCCGACGTCGGGCGGGATATGGGTGCTCGGCCATGACATGATCTCCGACCGCCACGGCGCCCTGCCGCGCATGAACTTCTCCAGCCCCTATGTGGACCTTCCCGGCCGCCTGACGGTGCGCGAGAACCTGGTGGTCTATGCCCATCTCTATGGCGTGGCCGATGTCGCGGCACGCATCAAAACGCTGGCCGGGGAGCTCAATATCGAGGCGCTGTTGAAAAAGCCCTACAACAAACTGTCGGCCGGGCAGAAAACCCGCGTCGCGCTGGCCAAGGCCCTGGTCAACCAGCCCGACCTTTTGCTGTTGGACGAGCCGACCGCGTCGCTCGACCCCGACACCGGCGACTGGATCCGCAGCTACCTCAAGAGCTATCAGGCCCGCACGGGGGCGACGATTTTCCTCGCCTCCCACAACATGAGCGAGGTCGAGCGCCTGTGCGATGACGTGCTGGTCATGCGCGCCGGGCGCATCCACGACCACGGTACGCCGCGCGCCCTGGTCGATCGCTATGGCCGCCAGACGCTGGAGGAAGTGTTCCTGGACATCGCGCGCGGCCATGACCGGCGCAGCACGGGGGCGGGCGAATGATCCCCCGGTGGTCCGGCTTCTCCGCCCGGCGCGTCGGGGCGGTCATTTTGCGCCATATCTATGTCATGCGGTCGTCGCCCGTGCGGGTGATCGAGATGGCCTATTGGCCGACCGTGCAGATGATCCTGTGGGGGTTCATCTCGCAGTTTTTCCTGACCCATTCGGATTGGCTGGTGCAGGCGGCGGGCGCCCTGGTGTCGGCGGTGCTGCTGTGGGACGTGGTGTTTCGAGGCAACCTCGGCCTGTCGCTGAGTTTCCTGGAGGAAATGTGGTCGCGCAATCTGGGCCACCTGTTTGTCAGCCCGTTGCGGCCCTATGAACACGTCGTCGCCCTGACCCTGATGAGCTTCATTCGAACCATTATCGGCGTGACCCCGGCAGCGTTGCTTGCCATCGTGTTCTATGAGGTCAACGTCTTTGACATGGGCCTGCCGCTGGTCGCCTTTTTTGCCAACCTGATGGTCATGGGATGGGTGGTGGGCCTGGGCGTTTCGGCCATGGTGCTGCGGTTCGGGCTGGGGGCGGAGAGCCTTGCCTGGGTGTTCGTGTTCGCCTTCGCCCCGCTTTCGGGCATCTATTATCCAATCGATACGCTACCGGAATGGCTCCAGCCGGTGGCTTGGGCGCTGCCGCCCGCCCATGTGTTCGAGGGAATGCGCGGCGTCCTGTTCGACGGCGTGTTCCACATGGGGCATTTCGCCGCCGCCGTTGGGCTGAACATCGTATACCTGACGGCCACCATCGCGCTGTTCCTGTGGGTGTTCCATAGTGCGCGGCGTCGAGGCCAGCTTCTGAACATGGGCGAGTAGACTGCGGCATGGAAGGCGGCACCGGAATTGGGTATACCGTCCAAAATGTATTCCACAGGAGACGACGGTGCAGCGGATCGGAGTGATCGGAGCAGGAGCGTGGGGCACCGCTCTGGCCCAAACCGCGGTGCGGGCGGGCCGGGACGTGGTGCTGTGGGCGCGGGAACCGGCGGTGGTCCAAGCCATCACCGAAACGCGCCTCAATACCGACTACCTGCCAGGCATCCCGCTGGACCCGCGCTTGACTGCCTCGGCCGACGCATCCGCCGCCCTGCGCGCCGATGCCATCCTGCTGGTGATCCCGGCCCAGCACTTGCGCGCCGCCTGTGCCCAGTTTGCGGAAAACTGGCCGCAAGGCGTGCCCGCCGTGATCTGCGCCAAGGGCATCGAACGTGACACCGGCGCGTTGATGAGCGAGGTTGCCGCCCAGGAACTGCCTCCCGGCACGCCGCTGGCGGTGCTGTCCGGCCCGACCTTTGCCGCCGAAGTGGCGCGCGGCCAGCCGACCGCCGTGACCGTGGCCTGTCCCGATCCGGCCCTGGCCGACCGCTTGGTTGCCGCGCTGGGCACCCGCACGTTCCGGCCCTACAGTTCGCCCGACGTCGTGGGCGTGGAGGTCGGCGGCGCGGTCAAGAACGTGCTGGCGATTGCCTGCGGCATTGTCGCCGGGCGCGGCCTGGGCGACAACGCACGCGCCGCCCTGATCACGCGGGGCCTGACCGAGATCACCCGACTGGGCATCGCCAAGGGCGGCCTGTCGGAGACGTTCATGGGCCTGTCGGGCATGGGTGACCTCATCTTGACCGCCACGTCCATGCAGTCGCGCAATTTCTCGCTCGGTCATGCCTTGGGGCAGGGGCGGACGCTGGACGACATCCTCGGCGGGCGCAAGGCCGTGACCGAGGGCGTGTTCACGGCCAGCGCCGTCTGTGCGCTGGCCAAGCAACTCGACGTGGACATGCCGTTGTGCGGCGCGGTCGATGCGCTGCTCAACCACGACGCCGACCTCGACAGCGTCATCGAGGGCCTGCTGACCCGCCCGTTCCGCAGCGAATTGGAACACACCACGCCCGCGCCTTGATCTTCTGGAGAACCCGTCATGCCTCTGTTCGCCATCTACTGCGTCGATAAACCCGGCCACGAGCACGTGCGGGCCGAAAACCGCCCGGCCCACCTTGAATACTCCCGCAACTGGGCGGAGCAGATGGTCATCGGCGGTCCCATGCTGTCGGCTGACGGCGAGCGCATGGTGGGATCATTGCTGATCATCGACCTGCCGGACGAAGCCGCAGCCCGTGCGTGGTGCGAAAACGACCCCTACGCCAAGGCCGGTCTGTTCGAGTCCGTTCTGGTCCGCCGCTACAAGAAGGTCCTGCCGGAGGCCTGAGCCATGGCGTTCTGGCTGGTCAAATCCGAACCCGGATGCTGGTCCTTTGCCGACCACATGGCCAAGGGCGTCGAGCCATGGACCGGGGTGCGCAATCATCAGGCGGCGGCGCACCTCAAAGCCATGCGTGTCGGCGACCGGGCGTTCTTCTATCACTCGGTCGATGAAAAGCGCATCGTCGGCATCCTGGAGGTGGTGGGCGAAGCCATCCCCGATCCGACTGACCCCGCCGGGCGTTTCGTCAGCGTCGATTTCAAGGCCCTAAAGGCTGTGCCGCGCCCCGTTACCTTGGCCGAAATCAAGGCCGAACCACGCCTCGGCCACCTCGCCCTGCTCAAGCAATCTCGCCTGTCCGTGGTTCCCATCGATGCCGAGGCATGGGACGTGCTGTGCGGCATGGCGGGACTCGATCCGATCGTTCCGCGGGCCTAGGATTCCGTTACGGCAGGATCCCTGTTGGTGAGACGTGACACACCGCAGCAAAAGCCATAAGATCGCGCGAATCGCCCGTGAGAGGCGAAGTGTGGAGGAGAGGGGCGTTCACATTTTCGGGCAAGGCTGCGATCTACACCCATTGCGCCCGTGAACGGACCCATCGGCTGCCTCCCGACATTTTAAGATGGCCAGCGGATGAATAAGGAGACGCATTGCATGGACGCGCTTTACCCAGTTGATGCCCAGATCGCCAAGAACGCTTGGGTCGATGAGGCCAAATACAAGGAAATGTATGAGCGGTCGGTGAAGGATCCCGAAGGGTTCTGGGCCGAGCACGGCAAGCGGATCGACTGGATCAAGCCGTACACCAAGGTCAAGGACGTCTCGTTCGATCCCCACGACGTGCACATCAAGTGGTTCTACGACGGCACCCTGAACGTGTCGGTGAACTGCCTGGACCGCCACCTTGAAAAGCGCGGCGACCAGACCGCCATCATCTGGGAAGGCGACGATCCCAAGGACGACGCCCACATCACCTACCGCGAACTGTATGAGCGCGTCTGCCGCCTTGCCAACGCCATGCGCGACATGGGCGTCAAGAAGGGCGACCGCGTCTGCCTGTACCTGCCAATGATCCCCGAGGCTGCCGAGGCGATGCTCGCCTGCGCCCGCATCGGTGCGGTGCACTCCATCGTGTTCGGCGGGTTCTCCCCCGACGCCCTGTCCAGCCGCATGAACGATTCCGAGTGCGTGATGCTCATCACCTCGGACGAAGGCCTGCGCGGTGGCCGCAAGGTGGCGCTCAAGACCAACGCCGACAAGGCGCTGGAAAGCTGCCCCTCGGTCAAGAACGTGCTGGTCGTCAAGCGCACCGGCGGGGACGTTCCCATGGTCGCCGGGCGCGACCATTGGTACCACGTCGCCACCGGCGCCCAGCCGACCGACTGCCCGCCCGAGGAAATGAACGCCGAAGACCCGCTGTTCATCCTCTACACTTCCGGCTCGACCGGGACCCCCAAGGGCGTGCTGCACACCACCGGCGGCTACCTCGTCTATGCGTCGATGACCCATCAATACATCTTCGACTACAAGGACGGCGAAGTGTACTGGTGCACGGCCGACGTGGGTTGGGTCACGGGCCACAGCTACATCGTCTATGGCCCGCTGGCCAACGGCGCCAAGACCCTGATGTTCGAAGGCGTCCCGACCTACCCGAGCGTGTCGCGTTTCTGGGACGTGGTGGACAAGCACCAGGTCAACATCTTCTACACTGCCCCGACCGCCATCCGCTCGCTGATGCGCGAAGGCGTCGAGCCGGTCCAGAAGACCAGCCGCAAGTCCTTGCGCATCCTGGGTTCGGTCGGCGAGCCGATCAACCCCGAGGCGTGGAACTGGTACAACGAAGTGGTCGGCGAAAAGCGTTGCCCCATCGTTGACACGTGGTGGCAGACCGAAACCGGCGGCATTCTGATCTCCCCGCTGCCCGGCGCCACGGCGCTCAAGCCCGGCTCGGCCACCAACCCGTTCTTCGGCGTCGTGCCGGTGATCGTCGATGCCGAGGGCAATGAACTGTCCGGCACCACCGAAGGCAACCTGTGCATCGCCGACGCTTGGCCGGGCATGATGCGGTCGGTGTACGGCGATCACGAGCGGTTCGTGCAGACCTACTTCACCACTTACAAGGGCTACTACTTCACCGGCGACGGCTGCCGCCGCGATGAAGACGGCTACTACTGGATCACCGGCCGCGTCGATGACGTCATCAACGTGTCCGGCCACCGCATGGGCACCGCCGAAGTCGAGTCGGCCCTGGTCGCCCACGCCAAGGTCGCCGAGGCCGCCGTGGTCGGCTTCCCGCATGACATCAAGGGCCAGGGCATCTATGCCTACGTCACCCTGATCGCCGGCGAGGAACCCTCCGAGGACCTGCGCAAGGAACTGGTCAACTGGGTCCGCCGCGAAATCGGCCCGATCGCCAGCCCCGACGTCATCCAGTGGGCGCCGGGCCTGCCCAAGACCCGCTCGGGCAAGATCATGCGCCGCATCCTGCGCAAGATCGCCGAAAACGACTTCGGTTCGCTAGGCGACACCTCGACCCTGGCCGATCCGTCCGTGGTCGATGACCTGATCGACAACCGCGGCGGCAAGTAAGCCTTTACGGTTGAAAGTAGGGAAAGGGTGGGGGCCATGGCTCCCGCCCTTTTTCTTGCCCATACGACCATCCCAGCGCCGGACCCTGGACCCCATCCCTCAAGGCGGGGTATCTTTCGCGGCATCAC
>JBAYSM010000025.1:0-24540 GCA_041676205.1 Rhodospirillaceae bacterium
AAAGCCCAGGTCGGCGAAGGCGGTGGCGATCACCTTCTGGCCTCGGTCATGGCCGTCCTGGCCCATCTTGGCGATCAGCACGCGCGGGCGGCGGCCGTCGTTCTTCTCGAACTCGGTGACGAGCGCGCGGACCTTTTCGAAGCTTTCGTCCATGCCCTTCACCTCGCTGGAGTAGACGCCCGAGATGGCGCGGATGGTCGCCTGATGGCGGCCGTAGACCTTTTCCAGCGCGTCCGAGATTTCACCCACGGTACACTTGGCCCGCGCCGCGTCCACGGCCAGGGCCAGCACGTTGCCGGACCCGCTGGACGCCGCATTGGTCAGGGCGGTGAGCTTGCTTTCCACGTCGGCGGCATTGCGCTCGGCGCGCAGGCGCTGGAGCTTTTCGATCTGCTGGGCGCGGACCGACGAGTTGTCCACCTTCAGCACGTCGATCTTTTCTTCCTCGTCCAGCACGTACTTGTTCACGCCAACCACGGACTGACGCCCGGCGTCGATGCGGGCCTGGGTGCGGGCGGCGGCTTCCTCGATGCGCATCTTGGGGATACCGGCCTCGATGGCCTTGGCCATGCCGCCGGTTTCCTCGACTTCCTGGATGTGCTTCCAGGCGCTCTCGGCCAGTTCGCGGGTCAGGCGCTCGACGTAGTAGCTGCCGCCCCACGGGTCGATGACGCGGGTGGTGCCGCTTTCCTGCTGGATGAAAAGCTGGGTGTTGCGGGCGATGCGGGCCGAGAAGTCGGTCGGCAGGGCCAGGGCCTCGTCCAGCGCGTTGGTGTGCAGCGACTGGGTGTGGCCTTGGGTCGCGGCCATCGCCTCGATCTGGGTGCGGATGACGTTGTTGAACACGTCCTGCGCGGTCAGCGACCAGCCCGAGGTCTGGCAGTGGGTGCGCAGGGACAGGGACTTGTCGCTCTTGGGGTCGAACTGCTTGATCAGGCGCGCCCACAGCATGCGCGCGGCGCGCATCTTGGCGACTTCCATGTAGAAGTTCATGCCGATGGCCCAGAAGAACGACAGGCGCGGCGCGAACTTGTCGATGCTCATGCCGGTCGCCATGCCCGCGCGGGCGTATTCCACGCCGTCGGCCAGGGTATAGGCCAGTTCCAGGTCGGCGGTCGCCCCGGCTTCCTGCATGTGATAGCCGGAAATCGAGATCGAGTTGTACTTCGGCATGTGCTGCGAGGTGTAGGAGAAGATGTCGGAAATGATCCGCATCGACGGCAGCGGCGGGTAGATATAGGTGTTGCGGACCATGAACTCCTTGAGGATGTCGTTCTGGATGGTCCCGGACAGCTTGTCGGGCGATACGCCCTGTTCCTCGGCCGCCACGATGTACAGGGCGAGCACCGGCAGCACGGCGCCGTTCATGGTCATCGACACGCTCATCTGATCGAGCGGGATGCCGTCGAAAAGCTGGCGCATGTCATAGATGCTGTCGATCGCAACGCCGGCCATGCCGACGTCGCCGGCCACGCGCGGGTGGTCGCTGTCATAGCCGCGATGGGTGGCAAGGTCGAAGGCCACCGACAGACCCTTCTGCCCGGCCGCCAGATTGCGGCGGTAGAAGGCGTTGGATTCCTCGGCGGTCGAGAACCCGGCGTACTGGCGGATGGTCCAGGGCTGCTGGACATACATGGTCGGGTACGGGCCGCGCAGGAACGGCGGCATGCCCGGCATGGTTTCCAGGTGGTCGAGGTCGGCAATGTCGGACGCCGCGTACAGCGGCTTGACCATCAGCTTTTCCGGGGTTTCCCAGGTCAGGGCATCGAGCGGCTGGCCGGTTTCGGCCTGAAGGCGCTTGGCCCAGGCGGCGGCGTCGCCTTTTGTGGCGGCATCAAACGCGATCTTGGAGAAGTCGGGGATGGTCGTCATCTCACTTCACTCCCAGCCGGGCGTGCAGGGCTTGCAGCAAGCCCAACACATCGCACCCAACGTAAATATAGTCATCCACTCCGGCGGCGTCATAGGCCGCCTGCTTGTCACCCGCCCGTCCGGCCAGGACAACGCGGCTCGCGCCCGTTTCCTTGAGGGTCTTGGCGAAGGCTTCGGCGCTTTCGTCATACTGCGCGTCGGTGCCGCAGATACAAGCAACGGAGGCGCCAGACGCCTTGAACGCGGCGGCCATGGTGGCGGCATCGTCGAAGCCGTCCGTGGTGATCGCCTCGATGCCGCCGGCCTCGAAGAAGTTGCGGGCGAAGGTGGCGCGGCCGGTGTGCTGGGCGACCTTGCCCATGTTGGCCAGGAACACCTTGGGACGACTGCCGTTCGCGGCCAGCCAGCGGTCCGACGCATCACGCAGGGCCTCGAACTCCTCGCCCAGACGATGGGCGGGCAGGGCGGTGATGGAGGCCTTGCCGCCATCGGATAGCGCGGCGGTCAGGCCGCCAAGAGTGCCATCGCGGGCCAAATCGAACAAAGTCCCGATGGCCCCCACGCTGCCCCCACGGCGGACATTGGCGAGGCGGGCGACGGCCCCCTTGCGCAGGGCGGCAAGGTCGGGCTGTTCGCACTCGACCGGCTTTTCGGTCAGGTTGGGGAACTCGTTGATGCCGGTCAGGGCGTCCTTGCGCTTGGCGACGGCGGCGCGGCGGGCCTGCCAGCTCTTGTCCAGGCGCGCGGCCAGACTGCCCGAGGTCAGCGCGGCGGCCATGCCGCCTTCGGCTTCGATGGCCTGGAATTCGGCCCAGGCGCGCTCGGCCACCTGACGGGTCAGCGTCTCGACATACCAGGAGCCGCCAGCCGGGTCGATGACGCGGGTCAGGTTGCTTTCTTCCTGGAGGATGATCTGGGTGTTGCGGGCGATGCGGCGCGCCAGATCCGACGGCAGCCCGAGGGCGGCGTCGAACGGCAGGGCAGTGACGCTGTCGGCCCCGGCCACGCCGGCGGCAAAGCTCGCCACGGTGACGCGCAGGATGTTCACCCACGGGTCACGCTGCGACACAACGCGCGAGGCGGTCGTGGCGTGCAGGGCGGCGGAGCGGGAGTCTTCCGCCGCGCCGCAGGCTTCGGCGACGCGCGCCCACAGCATCCGGGCGGCACGCAGCTTGGCGATGCCCAGAAAGAAGTCGGTGCCCACGGGAATGGAGAACGAAATCTGGCGGCACGCCGCATCAATGCTCATGCCCGCCGCCGTCATGGCGCGCAGATAGGCGACGGCGGTCGCCATGGCGCAGGCAAGATCCTCGACATCGCTCGCCCCGGCGTCGGAATACGGCCCGGCGTCCACGCCGACGGCGGTGACGTTCGGCCAGGTGTTCGAGGTATGGGCGGCAATCTCGGCCATGCGCGTGAGCGCGGCATCGAGCGAGGTCGGCAGGCTGCCCTGCTCGGCCAGGGTGCCCAGCGGGTCGATGTTGAACGCGCCCACAGCCTCGGCCCCTTTGATGCCGCGCTTGCGCCACACCTCGGCCAGCAGGGCGGCGGCGGCGGGCGCGCCGGCCCCGGCATCCAGTGTCACCGGGCAGATTTCCAGCATGACGCCGCCCAGCGCGGAGTCGAGGTCATCGGCGGTGGCGATCATCACGCCATCAACGCCCGCCAGCTCGCTTTCCGGGTCCAGGCCAGCCCGACCGGCGGCGTCCAGGCGCAGCAGGACCGACGTTACGCCGCGCTCCAGGTCGTTCAGGATCTCGCGGTTGGTCTTCTTGAGGTCCGGGTTCAGGAACACCTGACGGATATCCCAGCCCTGTACGCCGTTGGCCGCCGTGCCACCACGGGCGAACGGTGCGAAGCCGGGGAAGCCGGACGGATCGCCCTGGGCGTCCCAGTCAGCCTTGGTGTACAACGGCTGGAGGGTGATGCCGTCGTACAGGCGGGTGGTCAGCTTCTTGTCGAAGTCAGCGCCCTTGAGCGTTTGCTCGACAAGCGCGCGCCACGCCTGATAATCGACCGCCGGGAAGTCCTGCGTCAGGTTCAGAGAGTTCGTCATGGCCTGGACGTTCCTGAATAAGGGATTGACGGGCAAGGGCAGCCCGAACGGAATGACCCTATAACACAGCCCCGGCGGCAAACGAAACCGGCTGATTACATCATGACACCGCCGTTGGCCGCGCGCAGTGGACGCGGGCGCGACCCTGCCGTAACTTTGCAACGTAATTCCACGGAACCCAAGCCCCCACCCACCCGAGGAGCATGTCATGCCTGCCCCGCCGCCGCGCCTGGAATTACGCGCCATCGACAAGCGTTATCCGGGGTGCCACGCCAACAAGGCGGTCTCCCTGGCGCTCGGCGCGGGGGAGATTCATGCCCTGCTGGGGGAGAACGGGGCCGGGAAGTCCACCCTGGTCAAGATCATCTACGGCGTGGCGTCGGCGGACTCGGGCGAGGTTTTGTGGGACGGCCAGCCCGTGCGGGTGGGCAGTCCGGCCGACGCCCGGCGGCTGGGCATCGGCATGGTGTTCCAGCATTTCTCGCTGTTCGATAGCCTGACGGTGGCCGAGAACATCGCGCTGGGTCTGGGCACGCGGGAAAAGATGGACGTTCTGGCGGCCCGTATCACGGAGCTGTCGGCGCGCTATGGTCTTCCGCTCGACCCGCGTCGGTCCGTGCATGACCTGTCGGTGGGCGAACGGCAGCGGGTGGAGATCATTCGCTGCCTGCTCCAGGATCCCAAGCTGCTCATCATGGACGAGCCGACCAGCGTGTTGACCCCGCAGGAGGTGGACAAGCTGTTCGATACTCTGCGCCGTCTGCGCGCCGAGGGGCGGACCATCCTTTATATCTCCCATAAGCTCGAAGAAATCCGCGCCCTGTGCGACCGCGCCACGGTGCTGCGGGCCGGGGCGGTGGTGGCGACCTGCGACCCGCGCCAGGAGAGCGCCCGGTCGCTCGCCCAGATGATGATCGGGTCCGAGCTTGTGGCCGCCCAGCGGACGGCGCGCGAGCATCGTGATGAGGAGCCTCGGCTGGTGGTCGAGGCGCTGTCGCTGTCAGCCTCGCACCCGTTCGGGACGGATCTCGACAATGTCAGCTTCGCGGTGCGGCCAGGGGAGATTTTCGGCATTGCCGGAGTGGCCGGAAACGGTCAGGGCGAGTTGATGTTGGCCTTGTCGGGCGAACACCGCACGCCGGTTCACGAGGCTATCCGCATCGATGGCCGCCCGGTGGGCCGCCTGGGACCGCGCGAGCGCCGCGACATGGGCATGGGTCTGGTGCCTGAGGAACGCCTTGGCCGAGGTGCGGTGCCGGACCTGAGCCTGGCGGAAAACGCGCTGTTATCGGGGTATGGGCGCGAAAATCTGGTGCGCCGGGGCATGATCCATTTCGGCAAGGTCAACGCCTATGCCGACCGCATCATCGGGGCGTTTAACGTCATCGCCCACGGACGGCGGGCCGAGGCGCGCAGCCTGTCGGGGGGCAACCTGCAAAAGTTCATCATCGGCCGGGAAATCCTGCAAAAGCCGCGCCTGCTCATCTGTTCGCAGCCGACGTGGGGGGTCGATGCCGGATCGGCTGCGGCCATCCATCAGGCTTTGCTGGACTTGCGGGACGAGGGGGCGGCGGTGCTGGTGATTTCCCAGGATCTCGACGAGTTGTTCACCATTGCCGACCGTATCGCAGTAATGAGCGGTGGCCGGTTGTCGTCGCCGCGCGCAGCGCATGATACGTCGGTGGAGCAGGTGGGCTTGCTGATGGGCGGCCTGTTCGATCTGGCCGAGGAAGGAGTGGCTCATGGTCCGGCTTGAGGCGCGGGGCCATGCGGCTCCGGGGTGGATCTACGGCGCCCCGGTGCTGGCCGTGGGGCTGACCCTGCTGGCCGGGGGCGCGCTGTTCGCCGCGCTGGGGTTCGACCCGGTCGAGGCGCTGGGCGTGTTCTTTCTGTCGCCGCTGAACTCGGCCTATGGCATCGCGGAACTGGCCGTGAAGGCGACGCCGCTGGCCTTGTGCGCGGTGGGCCTAGCCATCGGGTTCCGGGGCAATGTGTGGAACATCGGGGCTGAGGGGCAACTGGTCATGGGCGCGGTGGCCGGGGGCGGCGTGGCGCTGGCCCTGTACGATGTGGAGGGCTGGTTCGTGCTGCCGCTGATGCTGGTCGGCGGCATGCTGGGCGGGATGGCGTGGGGGGCCATTCCGGCGTTCCTCAAGACGCGGTTCCATACCTCGGAAATCCTGGTCAGTTTGATGCTGACCTATGTGGCGGCGCTGGTTTTGTCGTGGCTGGTCCATGGGCCGTGGCGCGACCCGATGGGCTTCAACTTCCCGGAAAGCCGCTTGTTTCACGATGCCGCCACCCTGCCCATTCTATGGGGGGAGACGCGCCTGCACTTGGGCGCGGCGTTCGCGCTGGCCGCCGTGGTGGGGGCGTGGTTCGTGGTGGCGCGGACGTTCATCGGGTTTCAGGTCAAGGTCATGGGCATGACGCCGCAGGCCGGGGGCTATGCCGGGTTCAGCCAGAAATGGGTGGTGTGGCTGGCTTTCATGGTGTCGGGCGGGCTGGCGGGTCTTGCCGGTGTGGTCGAGGTCGCCGGACCCATCGGCCAGCTTCAGCCCACGGTGTCACCCGGCTATGGCTTCACGGCGATCATCGTCGCGTTTCTCGGACGGCTGCATCCGGTGGGGATCATGCTGGCCGCGCTGCTGATGGCGCTGAGTTATTTGGGCGGCGAGGCGGTGCAGATCGGGCTGGGCCTGCCGCTGGCCGTGACCGGAGTGTTCCAGGGGATGCTGCTGTTCTTCCTGTTGGCCTGCGATGTACTGATCCGGTATCGGGTCGTCCTCACCGTCCGGCGGGAGGCGCGGCCATGATCCCCCCCATAATCCCTGACGTCGATGCCCTGGCCGCGCTGCTGGTCGCCATGATGCGCGCCGCAACGCCGCTGGTGTTTGCCGCGCTGGGCGAACTGATTACCGAGAAGTCCGGGGTGCTGAACCTGGGCGTCGAGGGCATGATGCTGATGGGTGCGGTCAGTGCCTTCATGGTGTATGTGGCAACCGGAAACCCGGCCCTGGCGATGCTGGCTGCCGCCATTGTGGGTGTGATGATGGCCGCGCTGTTCGGGGCGCTGACGCTCGGCCTGCTGACCAATCAGGTGGCGACGGGGCTGGCCCTGACCATCTTTGGCATCGGTCTGTCGGCGTTCATCGGGCAGGCCTATGTCGGGATGCCCATCGAGCCGCTGGCCCGCCTGAACGTTGAGGGCCTGAGCGACCTGCCGCTGATCGGGCCGGTGCTGTTCGGGCATGACGCCATGGTGTACCTGTCGCTGGCCGCCGCGTTCGGCCTGTGGTGGTTTTTGACCCGCACGCGGGCCGGACTGGTCCTGCGGGCGGTGGGCGAGAACCCGGCGGCGGCCCATTCCATTGGCTATCCGGTGCGCCTCATCCGGTTCGGCGCGGTGCTGTTTGGCGGCGCCATGTGCGGGCTGGGCGGGGCGTATCTGTCGCTCGCCTACACGCCGATGTGGGTCGAGCAGATGACGGCGGGGCGCGGCTGGATCGCCTTGGCGCTGGTGGTGTTCGCAACGTGGAAGCCGGGGCGGGTGGTGATGGGTGCCTACCTGTTCGGCGGCGTGACCATCGTTCAGTTGCACATCCAGGGGGCAGGCGTGGCGGTGCCGTCGCAGCTTTTGTCCATGCTCCCGTATCTTGCAACCATCCTGGTTCTGGTGCTCATATCGCGTGATCCAACGCGGATTCGCCTCAACGCCCCGGCCAGCATCGGGAAGACCTTTCATCCCGGCGGCTGACGCTAACGCCCATAGGAGAATGTACTCCATGTCCCGCTTTTCCCGTATCGCCGCCATGGCCGCCGCGCTGCTACTGGGCGGTCAGGCCCTGGCCGCCGATCCCGTGAAAGTCGGCTTCGTCTACGTCGGTCCGGTGGGGGACCACGGCTGGTCCTATCAGCATGACCACGCCCGCAAGGCCATTGAGGCCCATTTCGGCGACAAGGTGAAAACCTCCTTCGTCGAGGACGTGGCTGAGGGTGCCGACTCCGAACGGGTCATCAACCAGTTCGGTCAGCAGGGTTTTGATTTGGTGTTCACCACCTCGTTCGGGTTCATGAACCCGACGGTCAAGGTTGCCAACCGGTTCCCCAAGGTGAAGTTCGAGCACGCCACCGGCTATAAGCGGACGGACAACCTTGCGACCTATGCCGCGCGGTTCTACGAGGGCCGGGCCGTCATCGGCACGATCGCCGGGCACATGACCAAGTCCAATGTCATCGGCTATGTCGCGCCGTTCCCCATCCCCGAAGTGGTGCGCGGCATCAACGCCTTCACCATCGCCATGCGCGCGGTCAATCCCAAGGCCGAGGTCAAGGTGATCTGGACCAATTCCTGGTACGATCCCGGCCGCGAGCGCGAGGCCGCCGAAACCCTGATCGCCCAGGGCGCCGACATCATCAGCCAACACACCGACAGCCCGGCCCCGGTCCAGGTGGCGCAGGAAAAGGGCGTGTTTGCGTTCGGTCAGGCGTCGGACATGAGCCGCTTTGGCCCCGACGCCCATCTGACCGCCATCGTTGACGATTGGGCGCCGTACTACATCGAGCGGGTCCAGGCCGTGATCGACGGCACCTGGAAGTCCACCGACACCTGGGGCGGGCTGGCCAGCGGCATGGTCGTGATGACCCCCTACAGCGCCAAGATGACGCCCGAGGCACGCGCCGCCGCCGAAAAGATGGAAGCCGCCATCCGCGAGGGCAAGTACCACCCCTTCCAAGGCCCGATCAAGAATCAGGCCGGGGAAGTCGTGGTCAAGGACGGCGAAACCGTCCCTGACGAAAAGCTGCTGTCCATGGACTGGTACGTCGAAGGCGTCCAGGGCCGCCTGCCGAAGTAACGGCCTCAACAACACCCTGTCGGGCAGCCGCTGGAAAAGAAACGGCGCAGGTTGCTTGGCAGGGTGTAGACCGTGTTATCGGGTTCCGCCGGGCCGTCGTCCAGGGCGGCGCGGACGATGGCTTCGGCCAGCATTCCGGCGGGCGGGGAGGAATGGACCTGCCCGCGCCACGGCCATTCGCGGCAATCGACCGCACCCGCCGGGATCAGGCTGCTGCACGCCCCGCAGGCGCTTTCGCTGAGGGTGGCCTGGATATCGCGGCCATCGATGCGCACGGTGGGCGAGGAAACCAACCGCCATGCCTCGGCCTTTTCGGCGCTGTCGATCAGCGTTTCCGTGACCGTCACGTCGATGCCCAACAGGTCGAGCAACGGGCGGACGGCGGTCAGAGCTTGGTCCAGATGTTTGGCGGCTCCCTGGCAGCGGTCGCAGGTCTGGATGTCGATATAGAGCAGATCAACCGCCACGGTGCGGCGGGCAGGCTTGCATCCACTGTCGGACATGGTCACTCTCCGGGAAGGGTGGGGTCTTTTCTGAAGACGGGACGCGGACGAAAAGGACGCACGAATTTTGGCCGCCGATGTAGCCTCTGTCGCCTGGGACCAGTTCGGCCGTGCCCTGCATGGCTTTATCCGCCGCCGCGTGGACAGCCCCGAGGACGCCGACGAGATCCTGCAGGACGTCATGCTGCGCGTCCATCGCGCCGCTGCCGGAGGGCAGGCGGGGGAGCGCTTGCGGCCGTGGGTCTATGGCATCGCCCGCAACGCCATCATCGACCACTACCGGGCGCGGGCGGCGCGCGGGGTCAGCGTGGAGGTGCCCGATGACTTGTCAGCCGACCCGGCGGGCAATACTGCCTTGGGCGAACTGACCGGCTGCCTTGCGCCCGTTCTTGCCGCCCTGCCGCCGGCCTATGCGGAGGCGTTGCGGCTGGCCGATCTTGAGGGGCTGACGCAGCAGGAGGTGGCCGACCGATTGGGCCTGTCTCTGTCGGGGACCAAGGCGCGGGTGCAGCGGGCGCGGCGCATGGTGCGCGGCGATCTGGAGAAATGCTGCCGGTTGTCCTTCGGCCCCGGTGGTGCATTAATCGACGCCACGCCCACGGGCCGGGGGCCGGCATGTTGAAGGATGATGAGCGATGAGTGACGGACCGGAACTGGTCATCGGCCTGATCGGTGCGGTCGGCACCAATTTGCGCGGCGACATCCTGCCCGAGCTTCAAAAGCATCTGGGCAAGGCGAAGTATCGCGTGGAGTTGGTGCGCCTGTCCGAACTCATCCGCGGAACGGCGTGTTTCGATGTGCCCGAGGGCGGCGATGACGCGCCCGAGGACGCCCGCATTGATGCGCACATGGCGGCGGGCGACCGGCTGCGCCAGGATCTCAACCGGGGCGATGCCGTGGCGTTGCTGGCGCTGGGCCGCATCCGCGCGGCGCGGCGGGCGGTGCATGGCGACCCTAGCCGCCCGCTCGGCAATGTCGCCTATGTGCTGGATAGCCTGAAACACCCGCGCGAGATCGACACCCTGCGCCGCATCTACGGCGACAACTTCCTGGCCATCGCCGGGTACGCGCCGCGTTCGGAACGCCTGGAGCGGCTGACCGACCTCATCCGCAAGTCGCGCAAATCCCTTGAGCGGGACGCCTTCACGGCACTGGCCGAAGGGTTGATGGAAAAGGATCAGAAAGCGCCCGGCACCGACCTCGGCCAGAACGTGCGCGATACCTTTCCCAAGGCGGATTACTTCGTGCCACTCGGCAAGGGCAAGGACGTCGAAGCGCAGGTGGAACGCTTCGTCGGGCTGGCGTTCGGCAACCCGTTCGCCACGCCGACCCGCGACGAATATGGCATGTTCCACGCCCGCGCGGTGTCGCTGCGGTCATCGGACCTGTCGCGGCAGGTGGGCGCGGTGGTGCTCGACGGACGCGGCAGTATCGTCGCCAACGGCTGCAACGAAGTGCCCAGCGGCGGCGGCGGCAGCTTTTGGGAGGGCGACGAGGACGCCCGTGACGACCGCGATTTCCAGCTTGGCTATGACTCGACCGCCAAGTGGAAGGAACAGAACCTTACCGAGATTCTGGACCTGCTGCGCGACAACGGATGGCTGGCCCGCAATGTTGCCGAGCGCGGGGTGGAGGCGCTGTTGGACAGCGCCTTGCGAGGCGGCGACGGGGCCTTCCTCAAGAACGCGCGGGCGGCCAATGCCCTGGAATACGGCCGCATCGTTCACGCCGAAATGAACGCCCTGATGGATGCCGCGCGGCGTGGGGCGGAGGTTCAGGGCAAGATCCTGTACTGCACGACCTTTCCTTGCCATATGTGCGCCCGCCACATCATCGCGGCGGGCCTGGAAAGGGTTGTGTACATCGAACCTTATCCCAAGAGCCTCGCCAAGGAACTGTACCGCAAGTGGGTGCGGGTCGAAAACGACACCGACAGCCAGGAGGACGCCGTGGCTTTCGAGCCGTTCATGGGCGTCGCGCCGCATCGCTACATGACATTTTTCGAGTATCGGGAGCGCAAGGACGAACGCGGTGCGGCGGTGGAATGGTCGCTGGACACCGCCCGCCCGGCGTTGTCGCGTTCCTTTGTCACCTATCCCGAGGTCGAGGCGGCGCATCTGGCCTGCCTCACCGGCCCGGCGGCGAATTCCGCATTGTATGGGCCGGCTCCGGCCCAGAACCCACATCGCCTGACGTGGCTCACTGAAGAAGTCGCCGCCGCCCGCGCCGAGGTCGATGCCTGGAGCGACTGGAAGCGCGCCGCGTTGGAGGGGCAGGTGGAGCGGGGTTAAGTGCTGATGAACCGCCTCCGCCCGCCCTCCAGGACCAGCGCCGTGAGGGTGCCGGACAGGTAGGCTCCGGTGTCGATGCCGATGCGGTTGCCGCGCAGCTCCGGCTTGCGGCTGGTGCTGTGGCCGTGAACGACGATCTTGCCGAAGTTCTCCTGCCAGTCGAGGAAACGGCGGCGTATCCATAACAAGTCGCGCGGGTCCTGGTCGTCCAGCGGGCGCATGGGGTCCACTCCGGCGTGAACGAAGAAATAGTCGCCGATGCTTGCAAAGTTGCGCAGGGACCGCAGGAAGTCCTTGTGCTCGCGCGGGACGGCGCGGGACAGGTTGGCGGCAAGCGCGGCAAGGCGTTCGTGCTCGTCGCCGGTGGTCGGCCAGGGCACGCGGTAGGCGTGGATGGTGGCGTCGCCGCCCAGGCGCAGCCATTCCCCGCCGCCTTTGCCGTGCTCCATGAAGTCCAGGAACTGGGCCTCGTGGTTGCCACGCAGGAACACGCGGGCAAAGCCGGGCAACGGGCGGGACAGCAGCGTGTCGATCACGCCGGGACTGTCGGGGCCACGGTCCACGTAATCTCCCAGATAAATGACCACGCACCGCGTTCCCTGGACGGCCAGTGAGGCATCAGCCCGGATGCGGTTGTGGAGATCGGCCAACAGGTCGCTGCGTCCATGGATGTCGCCGATGGCATAGACCCGCACACCCTGGGGCAAACGCGCCGAGTCAATCGGCGGCGGCAAGGCGGATCTGGATGCTCCGAGCGGCCAAAGGGATCCGAGGGACACGCTTAAACCTCCCTGCGTTTGTCTCAGGCACCGATCCTGTCGTGCCAGACGTACTGATCGCGACGGCTGAGGAGGTGCATCACCCAGCTACCGGCCAGGATAACCTCGCGCAGCACCGGATAAGCACCCAGGCGGCAAGCGATCTCTTTCCGCCGCTTGCCGCTGGTGGCCGAGGACAAGGACCGCGGCCGCACCCGGTACTCGATCAGGAAGTCGGGGATGCGTCGCTTGTCGATGGCATCGCGGGTGCGCAACCACCAGTCACCGTCTTCGGCAATCATGTTGTTAAACGGATAACGCTGCATGACGGATCGCCGGACCAGCCACGCGCTGGGCATCGGCAGGTTGCGCGCCATGGCAAAGCCGAACCGCACGCCGTCTGCGCGCACCAGCACATGATCGGCGCCGACCAGCCCCGCGCCGGTCCTCTCGATCACCTCAAGCTGCCGTTCGGTCTTGTCAGGCATCCACACATCGTCGCCGTCGAGAAAGGCGACATACTCGGTTGTGGCTTCCTCGACACCGATGTTGCGGACCGCGCCCAGTGGGGCGAGGTCGATGCGCCGGACGGTGACGCGCGGAAGGCCCGCGACCATCGCGTCTATCCAGGAATTGCTGTGCTGGACATAGACGCGGACCGGGATCGGGATGGTCTGGCCGACCGCCGAGCAAATGGCCAGAAGGGCAAAAGGCCGGTCGCCTTCCGTCATGCACGAGATGATCGCGGTTACTTTGTCCGCGCCCCTTTCCTCCACGCCGGTCATTTTCACTCCCGCCTGCCAAGCCAAGTCAATTCCCACTCACTCAACGCCTGACCGACACACTGGGCGCCCTTGATGATCTGGGCGCCCTTGATGATGGGGCAAAAGACACGCGATTACAGCCTGCCCGTGCGGGGCTTCCGGCATAAGCAGGGCGGATGAGGGTGTCGGTTCTTTCGGCGTGCGTCGCGCACGGTCACAGCGTGTGCAGGACCGCCACAAAAGGGCGGACCTAGACCGCTCGGGGCAGGTCAGACGCCAATCGCGCGCGCATCTTCGGTGATCGAACAGGCACTTCCGATGTCCCGACGGACACGGTTGGGAATTGCGGCTTAACGGCCTGCCGGGGCTGGGGTGGCAGCCGCCTGGAAGGCGTTTCTGGTGGTGAGACCGGGCCGTCGTTGGGCGCCCCTATCACGGGGACTGCGGTCCGCTGAGGGAAGGATCATCGCCAGATGAGTGACCGAACCGCCTTGCGTCAGGACACCCTGACAATCCCGGTGGACCGGCCGGGCTTTATATTTTCGCCAAAGACCGCCGCCGCCCTGTTCGTACTGGGTGACATGGCGGCATTGGTTGTGCCGGGGTTCCTGTTGCTGGCGTTCTATGTCGGGTTGGACCATGCCATGGCGCCCTTGTACATCGGGGCTATCCTGTTTAGTGCCGGGGCGTCCATCAGTGCCTTTCGCATGGCCGGCATTTATGGATTTGACGCCGTCATGAGTCCGGTCAAGACGTCGGGCACGGTGTTAATTACGCTGACCCTCGTTTATGGCGGCCTGCTGGCAATCGCCTTTGCCACCGGCATCAGCGAAGCCATGTCGCGCGTGTGGTTCTTCAGTTCGGCGGTCAGTTCAGTGGGCGCGGTGTGGGCCGTTCGCGTTGCCGGGGCGGTGACGCTGACGCGGTGGGCGCGAGCCGGCCGCATGGCGCGCCGCATCGCCATCCTGGGCGCCGGAGAGCAGGGGCGGCGGTTTTTGGAGCGCCTGCGCGAGAGCAACCATCCATGGATCCAGGTGGTCGGCGTCTACGACGACCGGCGCGAGCGGGTCGGGCCGGAGGTCGCGGGATTTGCCGTGCGTGGCACGGTGGACGACCTGCTGGCGGCGGCGAGGCGCAATCGTATCGACGACATCATCGTGGCCCTGCCGTGGTCGGCCGAGATGCGTCTGGTGTCAATGATCGAGCGGGTGAAGGAGGTCCCGGTCCATGTGCGGCTGTCGGCCGACCTGATCGGCTACGTCATCCATCCGGGGGTGCATCACACCTTCGGCGACCTGCCGGTGATCGATGCGGCGTCCAAGCCGCTTGATGGCTGGCGCATGGCGGTCAAGGTGATGGAGGATAAAATCCTCGCCGCCCTGCTGCTGGTTGCCTTTGCGCCGATATTCGTGGTGGTGGCGGCGGCCATTCGCCTGGAAAGCCGGGGACCGATCTTCTTCCGCCAGGAACGCTATGGCTTCAACAACAAGGTGTTCCGCTGCTGGAAGTTCCGCAGCATGTACCATGAGCGCCCGCCCGAGACGACTGTTCCCCAGGCGCAGCGGGACGACCCGCGCGTCACCAAGGTCGGGCGCTTCATCCGGCGCACCAGCCTGGATGAACTGCCGCAGTTGTTCAACGTGCTGCTTGGCGAAATGAGCTTGGTCGGCCCGCGGCCCCACGCGGTCGCCCATAACGAGCAGTACGCCAAGATCATCGACGGCTATTTCGCCCGCCATCGCGTGCGGCCGGGCATCACCGGCTGGGCGCAGGTCAATGGGCTGCGCGGCGAGACGGACACGCCCGAGAAGATGCGCAACCGTGTCCAGTATGATGTCTATTACATCGAGAACTGGTCGTTGGGCTTCGATATTCTCATTTTGTTCAGGACGGCTTTTGTCGGCTTCGTGCACAAGAATGCTTACTGACGCCAGTACACGGGAACGAACAACACCAGGACGGTGAAGATCTCCAGGCGGCCGAGGATCATCGCCACGCACAAGACCAGTTTCGCGCCCGGCTCAAGGGGCGCGAAGTTGCCCGCCGGGCCGACGATGGGGCCGAGGCCCGGACCGACGTTGCCCACCGCCGTCGCCGCTGCCGTCAGACTGGTCACGAAGTCATGCCCGAAGGCGGACAGCGCCATGGCGGTGACGGCAATGGTGCCAGTATAGGCCAGGGTGAACACCATCACCGACGCCGTGATGTCCGACGATATATCCTGCCCGCCAAAGCGCCTGGGGAATACACCCGCGGGGTAGACCAGTCGCTTGATGTAGACCGAAAGGGTCGCCATCATGACACCGATGCGGAGCATCTTGATGCCCCCAGTGGTCGAGCCCGCGCAGGCACCGATAAACGTCAGATAGAAGAAAATCGTGATGGCCAGGGCGCCCCATGCATTGTAGTCGGTGGTGGCAAAGCCCGTGGTCGTTATGACCGAGACCACGTTGAAGGCAGACAGGCGCAAAGCTTCCTCGGCCCCGAAGCCGCGCACGGCAACGAGGTAGACCGTCAGCAATACGGTGGATCCGGCTACGAAAGTCAGGAACAGGCGGACTTGGCTGTCGCGCCACAGGGCCTTTCTCTTGCCGGTGAGCATGGCGACGTACAGGGTGAACGGCAGGGCGCCGGCGATCATGAACAGTGCGCCGAGCCAGTGGATCAGGGGCTGCTCAAAAAAGCCGAACGAGGCGTCATGGGTGGAGTAGCCGCCCGTTGGCAGGGTTGCAAGCGCGTGGTTGAGAGCATCGAAGGCGCTCATTCCGGCGGCCCAGTAGGACAGTCCGCAGAGCACCGTCAGGCCCGTGTAGACGTAGGTGATTGCCTTGATCATGTCATGGGCGCGCGGCAGCGCCTTTTCGTAGCGGTCCGAGGACTCGGTTCGAAAAAGCTGCATTCCCCCGACCCGCAGAAAGGGCAGGATGGCGATCGCCATGACGATGATGCCGATGCCCCCAATCCACTGGAGCAGGCTGCGCCATAGCAGGATGCCGGGTGGCAAATTGTCCAGGCCGACGATCACGGTTGAGCCGGTCGTTGTCATGCCCGACACGGATTCAAAGATGGAATCGATGATCCCCATGTTCAGGTCGGCGTAAACGAATGGAACGGCTGCGGCCAGCGGCAGCAGAACCCAAGACAAGGTGGTCAGCAGGAAGCCTTGCTTGAGGGACAGGGAGATGGCAGGGCGCTGTGTTGCCAGCGCTGTAGCGCCGCCCAGAAAGGTCGTGGTCAGGGATGCGGCGGTGAAGACCTGCCAATCGACGTTGCCAACCGCGAGATCGGCAATGGCAGGTATCATCATGGCGCCACCCAGCGCGACGACGAGCAGCCCGACGATGTGGAGAACAGGCGCCAGAACAGCCTGATTCACAGCATTCCTCCCGGAACAGCCCCCATCGGGCCAAATATTCCGGCGGAGGCAACGCCTGAATATGACCGTGTGCTACTGCGAATAAGTTCGCCCTACACGACGACCGAGGATTCAACCCGGCGTGACAGCAGGGAGCGGCCGTCCCGGTTCCCCGTCATGGGCAGGCCCATCAGGTCGAGAATGGTGGCCGATACGTCCACCGTATGGCCATCGGGCAGGCGCGAGCCGGGGGCCACGCCGGGGGCCTTGACGATCATGAAGGCATGGTCGTTGTGTCCGCCGGACCGGCGGTGCGGGAACGGCCCGATGCGCCCGTGGCGGGGATGCTCGGCGATGTCGGCCGGCTCGGGATGCCACAGCACGCCAAGGTCCGCCGGGTGGGCCTTGGTGTCGTTCTCGTAAGGGCCGCTGCGGGGGCGCACCACGGCGGCGGCCATCGGACGGCCGGTGCGCGGGTTGCGCAGGGCCATGATGGCGTTGGTGATCTCGTCGCACACCGCGTCGTAATCTGCCGGATTGACGATGCCGTTCGGTTCGCGGCCCATGAGGTTCAGGCGGACGTAGCCATCGCCGAAGCTGGGCAGGGCGAAGGCCTTCATCCGGGGCCAGAACTTGGAGTACCACAGCGGCACCTGGATGTAACAGTCATGGTCCTTGGGATACTCCAGGCCGTTGGGATCATCGCCGATCACCCGCAGGACTTTCTGCACCATTTCCATCGGCAGGGCATGGCGGAGGAAGCGCCGTAGCGCGCTGTCATCGGACCGCCGTGCCCACATATCGCGGGTCCAGCCGAGGCTGATCGGGTAGCGGATCTCGGGTGGCACCGGGGCGTTGGTCGGCGAAATGGTGCCATCCAGGCAACTCTGGCCGGGGAAGTTCATGCGGAAAAGCAGTTCCGGCAGGAACGCCATGCTGGGGATGTCGAGGTTGTTGGGCGCAAGGCCTTCCTGGGAAAACGCCACGACGGCAGTCGTCTCGTCGGCAACGCTGAGGACGTCGCCCACCGCCCGGTCCACGGCACGGGCGGTGTCGAGCATGAGGTCTTCCGTGATGCTCGCCGGATGCTGGTACCATGGGTGGTCGGGCTGGCTCAGGTGCCAGAAATGATGCCCCCCGGAATGAACTTCTCCGAACACGGTGAGGAACAGGTCCCAGTCTTCCTCGGACAGCAGGTCGCGGCAGATGCGGCCACGCCGCGCGGCTCCTTCCACCAGCCGCCGGTGCAGGCGGCGCAGGCTGTCGGCCCGCCAGATGCGGGCGTAGTCGTTGAGGATGGCGGGATGGTCGCCATGCTTCTGGATGACCCGCGCTAGAAGGTCTGAGGGCCGCGAAACGCGGGGCGTCTGGGGTGAATGGGCGCCATAGGCCAGAACCTGATAGCCGTTGACGTCATCGGACAAACGGACCTGGGGAACGTCGAACGCACATACCCGATGACCCCGGCCCACGGCGTAGAACGGGGGAAACTCCTCGTAGTCGTAGGTGTAGTGCCAGTCCGCTCCATAGCGGTCCGGCAGGTAGTCGAGCTGCGACCAATACCCGTGCTTACGGGCGTGGCACCCTGTCCACATCACAGTCCACGACGCCTCGGCCACACCGAACGGCACACCCTTGAGGTCCGCCCATGCGCCTTGGCCGCGCAACCGGGCCAGAACAGGCAGATGTCCATCGGCCATCCACTCGGAAAGCAACTCCCGAGGGGCGGAATCCAAGCCTATGGCGATGACTTTACGTTTCACGGTCAGCACATCCGTCTGTCTGTGTGTCCTAGATGTAAGCGCAGGTTTTTGGTCCCGGCCAGTCGGGCAGGCGTCCTAAGCCGCCCGTGTGGCTTTCTGTGAGGCTTCCCAGTCAAGGGCAGTACGCACGATGAACTCCAGGTTGTCGTGGCGGGGTTTCCACCCCAAGCGGCGCCGGATGGCCGCGACGTCGGCAACCAGGGTCGGCGGGTCGCCCGGACGGCGGGGGGCCGGGCGGATGTCGATGCGGCGGCCCGCCACGGCTTGGACCGTGTCGAGCACCTCCCGCACCGAATAACCCCGTCCGTAACCGCAGTTCAGAATGAGCGGCACGTTATTGGCGCGCATGTGGCTCAAGACTTGAACATGGGCCTCGGCCAGGTCGGAAACATGGATATAGTCCCGTATGCAGGTTCCGTCGGGCGTGTCGTAGTCGTCGCCATAGACATCGATGTGGTCGCGTTGACCCGTCATGACCTCGCTCGCCACCTTGATCAGGTGCGTCGCTTGGCGGCATATTTGCCCGGTGCGCAGATCAGGATCTGCCCCCGCGACGTTGAAGTACCGCAGGGCGCCATAGACGAGGCCATGGGCTGCGTGCGTGTCGCGCAGCATCATTTCGGTCATCAGCTTTGACCGGCCGTAGGGATTGATCGGCGCCCCGGCCATGCTTTCAGGGATGGGCACCACACGCGGCATTCCATAGATGGCGGCGGTGGACGAGAACAGAAAATGCCGGATCCCGGCCGCCACGCACCGCTCGATCAAAACGCGGCTGTTGGCGGTATTGTTGGCGTAGTAGAGGAGGGGATTGGCCACGCTCTCTGGAACGATGATGCTGCCTGCGAAGTGGACGACGGCGGTGACGCCATGGTCGGCCAGCACCGTGTCCACTGTCGCGGCGTCGCCGACCGAGCCTTGAACAAAGGGAACACCCTCGGGCACGGCGGCGCGCCGTCCGGTGCTGAGGTCATCCAGGACAACAACGTCCATCCCGGCCGCCTGAAAGGCCAGAACCGCATGGCTGCCGATATAGCCGGCTCCGCCGGTGATGAGGATGGTCATAACGATGTCCTCCGTGCGGCTCAGGCCGCTGTTTCGGCTTGGTTTTGCTGATACCACGCATAGGTCGCGGCAATTCCCTCGCGCAGGGGGATGGTCGCCCGCCAGCCCAGGGCTTCCATGCGGCTCGTGTCGAGTTTCTTGCGCGGCGTGCCGTCGGGCTTTGAGCGGTCGAACTCCAAGTGGCCGCGGAATCCCACCACTTCATTGACCAGGGCGGCAAGGTCGCGGATGGACACTTCTTCGCCGCTGCCGACATTGACCGGGGTGGCGCCGCTGTAGCGGGTCATCAGGTGGATGCAGGCATCGGCCAGATCATCTACATGCAGGAACTCTCGCAGGGGGCGACCACTGCCCCACACCGTCAGGGCCGATTGATTGGCCATGCGTGCGGCGTGCGCCTTGGCGATCAGGGCGGGCAAGACATGGCTGGAGGTCAGGTCGAAATTGTCGCCCGGCCCATAAAGGTTGGTCGGCTGGGCGCTGATGAAGTCGCAGGAGTATTGCTGGCGATAGGCCTGACACAGCTTGATGCCGGCGATCTTGGCGATGGCGTACCACTCGTTGGTGGGTTCAAGCGGGCCGGTGAGCAGCGCACCTTCAGAAATGGGCTGCGGCGCCTCGCGCGGGTAGATGCAGCTTGACCCGAGGAACAGGAGCTTCTCGACGCCGACCCGCCGGGCAGCCTCGATGATGTTGGTTTCGATGACCAGATTGTCGTAGAGAAATTCGGCCGGGCGGGTGTTGTTGGCGTGGATGCCGCCAACCCGCGCCGCCGCCAGGAATATGACGTGTGGCTTTGCCTCGGCCAGCCAGTTCTCGACGTCGGCTTGCCGGGTGAGGTCGACGGCTTCCCGCCCCACGGTCAGGATGTCGCAGTCCTCGGCGCCTAGGCGACGGACCAGGGCCGAGCCGACCATGCCCCGGTGCCCGGCCACCCAAACCCGCTTTCTTGAAAGTTCGTATGCTGACGACATGAACGTCTCCTAGGCTTGGGCGGACAGGCGGGCCGGGGCCGCGCCGCCGTTTCCGTTGGCCGCCGCTCCGGCGGCTTCGGCCTCCAGGCGGGCCACGTCGCTGGCAACCATTTCCGCCACCAGTTGACGGAACGGAGTGGAGTGTTTCCAGCCGAGTACGCGGACGGCCTTGGACGGATCGCCCTGCAACAGATCCACTTCGGTCGGACGGAAGTAGCGGGGGTCGATCTTGACCACGGGCTTGCCGGTGGCGGCATCGATGCCTTGTTCATCCACGCCCGCGCCGCGCCACTTGATGCGGCGCCCGACCTCGGCAAAGGCCAATTCCACGAACTCGCGGACGCTGTGGGTTTCGCCGGTGGCCAGCACGAAGTCGTCGGGGGCGTCCTGCTGGAGGATGCGCCACATGCCTTCGACGTAGTCCTTGGCGTGACCCCAGTCGCGCTTGGCATCCAGGTTGCCGAGGTACAGCGTGTCTTGAAGCCCCAATTCCATGGCCGCCACGGCACGGGTGATCTTGCGCGTCACGAACGTTTCGCCCCGGATCGGGCTTTCGTGGTTGAACAGGATGCCGTTCGAGGCGTGCATGCCATAGGCCTCGCGGTAGTTCACCGTGATCCAGTAGGCATAGAGCTTGGCCGCCGCGTAAGGGGAACGCGGATAGAATGGCGTCGTCTCGCTCTGCGGGGTCTCGCGCACCTTGCCGTACAGTTCCGAGGTCGAGGCCTGGTAGAACCGCGTGCTGCCCTCCAACTTCAGAATGCGGATGGCTTCGAGCAGCCTCAGCGTGCCGATGGCGTCGGCGTTGGCGGTGTACTCGGGCGTCTCGAACGACACCTGGACGTGGCTCTGGGCGGCGAGGTTATAGATCTCGTCGGGCTGCACTTCCTGGACCAGCCGGATGAGGTTGGTGGCGTCGGTCAAGTCGCCGTAATGCAGGAAAAAGTGCGGATCACCCTCATGCGGGTCGGTATAAAGATGATCGACGCGCTCGCTGTTGAACGATGACGAGCGGCGCTTGACGCCATGCACGATGTAGCCCTTGGCAAGCAGCAGTTCGGCCAGATAGGCGCCGTCTTGGCCGGTGATGCCGGTAATCAATGCGGTCTTGAGCATTCACGGCTCCTCCTCGAAGGGTCAGGTTGGAGTACTTGGGCGCGACGGGGCCGCCGTCGGCGCGTCTTCCGCCAAGGAAACGTGAGAGGTGGTCGCCCAGTCCTTGAAGTGCAGCAAGGTCCGCAGGACAACGCCCCACATAAGGTAGTAAGGGATTGCAAAGAAAGGCTTTTCGAACCCATCCTCGGGTAGGGCAGCAACCCATAGAAGGATGAAGAAGCACATCAGCCACATCAGCCTGTCGTCCCATTCCTGCCAGCCCATGCGGCGGGCAAAGCGCCAAGCGCGCCACCAGGCAGAGAGCAGAAACACGTGCAGGGCAACCCACAGGAAGACGCCGACAAAGCCAAGCCGGGCCAGCAGCGAGAGGTACGAGTTGTGCGGCTCGCGGACCTTCACGCCCTCGGTCCCGACGCCGAAATCGACCAGAGGAATGCCATAACCGAGGCCGAACAACAGGGTGTGGATGCCCTCGGTAAGCTGGTCCCAGATGCTCTGCCACCATTGCAGGCGGAGCGGCACGCCCGAGTTGGCCTGCTCGATCCCTTCGCCGCCTTGGCCCATGCCGACGATGCTGAGGACGTGGTTGACGAAGAAGTCGAAGTCCACCTGTTGCGTAAGGCGGCCACTGACCTGAATGCCTGCCGTCAGGAACAGGCCCAAGCCGATGAACATCAGCGGGACCAACAGCGTGGCGCGGGTCAGGGTGCTCCGCCGCAGCAGCAGGAACAGCGCGAACAGGGCAAGGATTTGCAAATAGGTCAGGCGGGCCTGGACGATCACCAGACTGAACGCGATCAACAGCCCCGCGCCAACCAGCGCGAACTTGCCCCAACGCGGGTGGCGGGCGAAAAACAGCAAAAGACCGGCGGCCGCCCACAGCACGAAGTTGCTGGCGAACGCATAGTGGAACATCAGGGCGACTTCCTGCCCTTGGCCGCCTTGGAGTGTGGGGGACAGGGTGCGCAGGGTGGAGGCGTCGAAGTAGCCCCACAGCATCACGACATAGAGCAGCGCGGCAATGCCCAGCCAGCGGAAGAACTTGTCGAGCTGACGCGGATTGGACGCCACCGCGAAACCCACGATGATGTATAGGCTTTCGATCATGGAGGTCGCGTCGCGCAGCGCCCAAGGGCCATTCTGCAACGCGCCGATCGTCACCATGATGGTGCCGTAACCCCACCACATGAAAAAGATCGGCAGATACGTAGTGCGGCCCATGTCGTGCAGGACTCGCGCCCAGTTGACGGTCATCAGATAGACCAGCAACACCATTTCCCCGATCGGAATCCCGATGCCGCCGGGCGGGATGCGCAACTGCATGAAGCCATAGGTGAGGACCAGATAGCCCACCACCATCAGCATCAGGATGGAGAACTTGATGCGCCCCAGGGTCATGACGTGGCCCCCCTCACGTGGGTCGTGGAGACTGCTTTGGGCATGGTCATGTCCACCTGTCCGACATCGTGGATGAGGCGGACCAGGGCGGCGGGCCGCACGTTGGCCGAAAAGGCCCCGGCCCGCGCCGCGGCGCCGCGTGAAAGGGAAGCCAGCAGGGCAGGATGGGCGCGCAGGTCGATCAACGCTTCACCCAGCCCCGCGACCACTTCTTCGACCGTGTGATGGTCGGCCGGGATGACCCGGCCACAGGTTTCGTCCACCATCTCCTTTGGTCCGCCGAGGCCCAGGCAGACCACCGGCAGCCCGTGGCCGAGGGCTTCGAGCACGACGTTGCCGCTCGAGTCATGGAGGCTGGGAAACAGGAACACCGAGTGCGCGGCATAGAGGGCATGCAACTCCGGCTGCGCCAGCCATTCGTGCCAGTCGATGCGGTTGGTGATGCCGAGCGCGGCGGCTTGAGCATGAAGGCGGGCGCTTTCCGGGCCTTTGCCGACCAGGGTGAGGTGGGCGTCGGGGTCCACGGCGGCCAACCGCGCAAAGGCTTCCAGCGCCAGATGGGCGCCCTTCCAGTGCAGCAGGCGACCGACGTAGAGAACCCGCAACGGCCCCTCGGCAATGGTGGGGCGGGCGCCGGTCTGCGTGGCCGGATCGGCAAACACTTCCAGGAACACCCGCGTCTTGGCCCGATAGGCTTTGGGGACCAGGGCGGCCGTTTCCGAGGTCTTGCACAGGATGACGCTGGCCTGCGCGAACGTGCGGCGCATCATGGGGTCCAGCCGCACCGCGCCGTTGAGAAGATCGCGCAGGACCTCCATCACATGCCCCTTGGCGGAAAAGCCGCGACGCAGTTTCCAGGGGGTGCGCTCGCCGCCTCCGACCGGGCCGAACACCAGCGGCGCGCCCAGATTGCCCAGGAACGACGGCTGGCGGATCACGCCCCAGGACACATGATGGACCAGATCGAACCCATGTTCGGCGTGGAGCCGCCGCGCGACCTTGCGGACTGTCCATTGCCAAGCGAGATAGTGGCTGCGCACGAAGCGCGGCGTGTCATAGCCTGGTCCAGGCCACCCCGCCGGGTCGTGAAAAATGAAGCGCACGCGGTCGGCCAACTCGGGCGGTAGCGGCTTGGTGGAAAGGCTTTTGCGGATGGTGTCTTCATGGTGGGCGCGGCAGGTCAGCACCCACACCCGATGCCCCATGCCGGCCCAGGCCATGGCCCAGTTCCACCCCTGACCGGGTTCGGAGCCACGGTCCGGCTCGCAGGCATAGGCGGAAACGAGGATGTTCATCGCAGCCCGTCCTCCCTCATTCCGCCGCCACGCGTCCGCCGCCCGCGTCGGGACGGCGGAGGGTGGCGCGGAGGATGGTTTCGTGGCGCAGGCGCTCGTCGGGGCTGAACCGCTCGCCCACCGCGCGGGCAGGCACGCCGGCGACGATGGCATAGGGGGCGACATCGTGGGTGACGACGGCTCCCGCCGACACGATGGCACCGCGCCCGACGGTCACGCCCGACAGGACGATGCAGCCGTAGCCCAGCCAGACGTCGTCTTCGACCACGAGGATTTCGGGACCATGCGTTGCCTTGAAAGCGGCATCGCCAACCCAGGGGGCGCTCCGCACCGGCACGCCGACAGTGGTGAAGTCATGATCGTGGCGGCCGACCAATCCGACTCCGTTGGCGATCAGCACTTGATTGCCGATGCGGCCGTCCACCTCGATGGTGCAGAACTTGCCGATGTAGACGTCATCGCCGACCGACAGGC
>JBAYSM010000026.1:0-24024 GCA_041676205.1 Rhodospirillaceae bacterium
CCGCATCTGGGTCGAGGCAACGGAAGGTGAAGGGACGACCGTGCACTTCACCCTGCCGTCCAGCCCCGCCGATGCCCTACCGGTGCCGCGCGGCAACCCGACTGCGGCGCGGCCTGCCTGAGCCTTACTCCTCCGGCGCGACCATTTCCGTGGTCAACGCGCGGCGGACCAGTCCGTCGGGAGCGGTTTCCGTGGTTGCGCCACACGAAGGGCAGGGACCTTCCACGGTGTCCTTGATGGCGGCGAGGACTTCCTCGTCGTAGGGCGGGGCGCCGAGCTTCTCGGTGTGCCCGCAGTGCAGGCACACCAGCCGCATATGGGTGCGGTGACGCGGCCGGGACGCGGCGGCATCGGCCTGGCGGTCGGCAGAGCGTTCGGCCTTGGCCGGACGGGCGCCGGTACCGACCACGCGCTTGCGGGTCCACCGGGCCATCGCCTTGGCGACTTCCAGGGCGGCCTCGACCTTGGCCGCCGGGGCGCCGTGGCGGTCAGCCATGAAGGCCCAGTATTCGACCACTTCGACCGACACCGCATCGGAGGCAACGATCACAAAGACCGGCTCGTCGGGGTGAGACTGATTGAGCACGCTGGCCGGATTCTCGCGTTCCATGCGGGCGCTGTGCACCACCGGCTGGGTGGGGTCGGCGGACGTGTGCGGCAGGCGCTTTTCAATCCACAGATCGGCGGCACGGCGCTGGCGTTCGGCCTTTTCGAGCTTGTCTGCCGGGACGCCGCGATTTCGGGCGCACCACATCCACCATTCAATGGCCGCCGTGGCAACCATGTCGCGGGCGCGCAGCACGAACACCGGCTCGTCAGGGTCGGCGCGGTTGATGACGCTGGTCGGGTCGGTCCGCTCATCGCTGGCCGACACATAGGTCATGACCGCCCGCAACGAGGCGGCGGTGGCGGAAAGCGGGTCGCGGGGCGGAGTGACGGTAGATTCGGGACTCACCAAGGGATCTCCTGGACGGCAGTTTGGTCCGCACTATACGGGATCAACCGGCGTCGCCAAAGGCCCCGTTACAGGCACGCCCGGCAACGTCACGGTGGCCCGCAATCCGCCCAGGTGCGGCGAGGCGTCGAGGTCCAGCCGCCCGCCCGCCGCCTTGGTCAGATCATCGACGATGGACAGGCCCAGACCGCTGCCCGGCGCACTTTCATCCAAACGCAGACCACGCCGCAGAACCTCGTCCACGCGGTCGGCGGGAATGCCCGGACCATCGTCCTCGACCCATAGGACCACCGTACCCCCCTCCCCCGGCGCTACAGCCACGCGCACGCGGGAGGCGGCCCATTTGCAGGCGTTGTCCATCAGATTGCCGACGATTTCCTCCAGCGTCTGACGGTCGCCGCGAAAATCCGGCGGCGGGGCGGGGGGCGCCTCCACGCTGATCGTCAGCGCCTGCCTGGCATGAAGCCGCCCTAGCACACGAGCCAGCCGATCAAGCGACGGGCCAACCGGAACACGGGCGCCCCGCCCCTCCCCCGCAACTTGCGCACGGGCGCGGGCCAGATGATGATCGACATGGCGCCGCATCGCCTCGACCTGCTGCGCAATGAGGGCGGCGGAGTCGGAGGGACCGGCGGACGCCAGGGCCGAGGCCTCGTTGGCGATCACCGACAGCGGCGTCTTGATCGCGTGAGCGAGGTTTCCGGCGCGCGTCTGGGCGGCCTCGACCATGGCGGCATTGTCGCCGAGCAGCCCATTGAGGTCATCGACCAGCGGCTGAACCTCGTGCGGCCACACTCCGGGCAGCCGGTCAGCCCGTTGGGCGCGAATGTCGGCCAGCGCCTGCCGCAGGCGCCGCAAGGGGCGCAGACCAAATCCGACCTGCGCCCAGGCGGCGCCGATCAGACCCAACGCCAGCACGCCCAGCGACACGGTCAGCACCCAGGCGAAGGCGGACAGCGGCGCATCCATCACTCCGGCATCCCGCGCCGTGACCAGCATCAGCGGCGCCGCCAAATCTGGGTGGGTGACGCCGCGCGAGATCGCAACAACCGGCGCCCCGCCCGGCCCCACGGCATCGAATACCGCGGCGCCGCCATCGAGCAGGCGCGGTGGTCCGACGGGCACAACTTCGCCATCCCACAAGGACCGCGACCGCAGAACCATGCCCTCGGGGGACACCACTTGCCAGTACAGCCCCGACAGCGGGCGTTCGTACAGGGGATCGGACAACGGCGCGCGGAGGTCCGCCGCGCCATCGGGGGCGACGGTCAGGCGTCCGGCCAGTTGGTCAATGTCGGCCTCCAGGCGCATCACCAATTGGCCTTCGATGAAGGAGGCGAACAACTGGTGCAACAGCCCTCCGGTCAACGCCAGGGCAACCGACACCCATAGGGCAGCGCCCAGCAACAGGCGCAGGCGCAAGGACCGCACGGGTCAGGCCTCCCCGTCGCCACAGGACAGGCGGTAGCCCAATCCGCGCACGGTGGTAATGACGTCGCCCCCCAGCTTGCGGCGCAGGCGCCCGACAAAGACCTCGATGGTGTTGGAATCCCGGTCGAAATCCTGAGCATACAGGTGCTCGGTCAGCTCGGCGCGGGACACCACCTTGCCCCGGTGGTGCATCAGGTAGGACAGCAGGCGGAATTCATGGGCGGTCAGCGTCACCGCCGCGCCATCCACCCTGACTTGCCCCGAGCGCGTATCCAGGCGCACCGGGCCGCAGGTGATTTCGGGACTGGCATGGCCGGTGGTCCGGCGAATGAGGCCGCGCAGACGGGCCAGCAGTTCCTCCATCTGGAACGGCTTGGCGAGGTAGTCATCGGCCCCGGCGTCGATGCCGTCGACCTTCTCCTGCCACGACGCGCGCGCCGTCAGCACCAGCACCGGCATGACCCGTCCAGCGGCCCGCCACCGTTTGAGCACGGTCAGGCCATCGACGCGCGGCAGTCCGAGATCGAGAATCACCGCGTCGTAAGGCTCCGTATCGCCCATGAAGTGGCCGTCTTCGCCATCGGCCGCGCAGTCCACCGCGTAGCCCGCGGCGGTCAGGGAACGCTGAAGCTGACCGCTCAGGGCGGGTTCATCCTCGACCACCAGGATTCTCATTCGGACGCGCCCCCTTCGCCTTTATCCTGACGCCACCAGCGATGCAGCCAATGCGGCGGCCGCCCTTCCTCGGCACCGTGCCACTTGTGATGCCACTGCTCGTGCACCCTCTCGCGCATGGCCGACCGGGCCGCCGCGATATCCGGGAAATCCTTGGGATCACCCTTGAACCACCGCGTCACGTCATGCCCACGGGCACGCACCAAGGCCGTGGTCGCCGCATCATAGTCCAGTTTCAGGATAGTCCCATCGGGTGCGACCACGGTGATGCGGTAGATCCAGAAGGGACCTTTGCGGTCCAGTTCAGTTTCCACCATGTCGCCGGCAAACTGGCCCGCCGCCACGGCCATGACGTCGCGCAGGGGCACCACCTCGCCAGCCTCCAGGGCGGCGCGGGCGCGGTCGTGGTCGGTGGGGCGCTCGGCCTGCGCGGGAAACGCCGCAACGGCCAAAGCCAGCCCGACCCCCACGGTAAGGATATGCGCAAGGCGGGTCATCATGCCTTTGCTTTAACACCATCTGCCTGAACCACGCCTGAACCCGACAAGATGAACGCCGGGTGAATTCGGGCTTCAGGGTGCGTTCAGACTGGGAGGTTCATACTGTGTCCATACTGATTGATGAACCCAGGAGATCGGCCATGAAACGCATTCTTCTCACCACCACCGCCGCCATCGGCGTGGCCGTTCTGGCCCTGTCGGCCATCGGCGGTGCCGTTGCGCAGGGACAGCCTGGACAAGGCCCCGGCATGGGTTACGGGATGGGTGGTGGCCATCACATGATGCGCGACATGTCACCCGAAGACATCGCCGCACGTCGCGCCGAGATGTTCAAGGCGATGGATGCCAACAGCGACGGCACCCTGACCCAGGAAGAATACACCAACCGTGAAAAAAGCCCGACCTGGACGGCCTATCGCGACGCTCGCCGTCAGGAGCGCCACAACGAGCGGTTCACCGGCATGGACACCAACAAGGACGGCTCCATCAGCGCCGATGAATTCCGCGCCTACCACGATCAATTGCGCAGCAAGGGTCCGGGAGCAAAGCGCCAGTAACGGTAGGAAGTAACGGTAAGACATAACCCGGACGCGTCCCCCTCCCGTCCGGCCCCGACCGCCCCGGCGTTTCCCCCGCCGGGGCGGTCTTATTTCGGCAGTCCCACGGCCTTGCGCGCCTTGGCGGTCAGCGATTGCGAAACGCTGTCCATCTCGGCCCACGGGTCGTTGTCCGCGCCCCCGGCCAGACGGCGGCGCAGACTGTTCACCGTGAAGCGATCGGCGCCGGTCAGGGCAGGCAAGTCCTCCCAAGGGATCGGCACCGCCACCGGAGCGCCCGGCCGGGCGCGCGGCGACCATGCGGCAATGGCCGTGCTGCCGCGATCATTGCGGAAGAAGTCGATGAAAATGCGGCCCTTGCGCTTGGCCTTGGACATGCTCGCCACGTAGCTTTCCGGCGCGTCGGCCTCCATGGCCTCGGCCAGCGCCCGACCGAAGGTTTTCACTTCCACCCAGTCCTGGCGGCGCGACAACGGCACCACCACATGCAGACCCTTGCCGCCCGTCACCTTGAGGAAACTCCGCAGCCCGGCATCCTCCAGACGGGCGCGCACGTCGATGGCGGCGGCCTTGACGCGGGCGAAGTCCAGCCCCTCGTCGGGGTCGAGGTCGATAATCATCCGGTCGGGATGGTCCGGGCGGTCGACCCGCGCGCCCCACGGATGCAGTTCCAGCACGCCCAGTTGCACCAGCCCGACCAGCCCGCGCACGCTGCGCACCACCAGCGTTTCCCCCTTCTTGCCGCCAAGGTCCACCGCCTCGACATCGTCGGGCAGGCCCTTGAAGCCATGGCGCTGATAAAAGCAACTGCCGCCGGGGCCATCAGGGCAGCGGACCAGACTGACCGGACGGTCGGCCACCTGCCGCAACAGGCGGTCGCCGATCTCGGCCACGAACTCGGCCAGCCCGCGCTTGGTCAGGCCCATGTCGGCGTAAAGAATCTTGTCGGGGTTCGACAGGCGCACCCCGGCGATGGTGTCGTCCTGCACGGTCGGTTGTCCCTTGATCTGCTTGCCGGCGGGCGATTCGCGCCGGATATGGCGCGGGTCCTTGTCCTCGCGCAGCCCCTGAAAGCTGCCGTGACGGATGAGGCCGTCGCCCGACCAACTGGTGAATTCAACCTCGCAAATCATCTCCGGCGCCACAAACACGGCTTCACGCCCCGCGTCCTTGCGGCCAAATCCACTGAATGGGCTACGGTCGCGGCGCAGGTTTTGAAGTTCGGCGCGCAGGGACTTCCCGGCCGCCTCGGTAAAGCCGGTGCCGACCTTGCCGCAGTAGATCAAGGCGCCGTCCTCGTACACGCCCAGCAGTACCGCGCCGATGCCAGCCCCGCGGTGGCTCGGCGGGGTGAAACCGCCGATGACGAATTCCTGGCGCTCGACACACTTGGACTTGACCCAATCCTTGCTGCGCCCGGCCGCATAGGGGCGGTCGCGGCGTTTCGAGATGATGCCCTCCAGAGCCATGCCGCAGGCATTGCGCAGCACCTCCGGCCCACCCGCGCCGTCGATGTGGTCGGAATAAAACAATACGCCGTCCTGTGGCAGCCCCTCCAGCAGCCCCCGCAGCGCGGTCTTGCGGTCGATCAACGGCGTCGAGCGCAGATCGCGGCCGTCCAGAAACAGCAGGTCGAACAGGGCACACCGCACTTGCCCGATGTCGCCCCGGCGATTGCCGAACCGGCCCAACGCCTCCTGCAACAAGGCGAAGCTCGACAGGCCAGCCGCGTCGAGCACCACTGCCTCGCCATCCAGAACGGCGGTGCTGACCAGCAGGCGGGAGGTCGCTTCGGTGATGGTCGGGAAGCGGTCGGTCCAGTCCAGGCCATTGCGGGTCAGCACCCGCACCGTGCCGCCTTCGATCACCACCAGGACACGGTAGCCGTCGAACTTGATCTCATGCAGCCACTTCTCCCCGCGCGGCGGATGGGCAGCGCGAGAGCATAGCTGCGGGGCGAGGTCATCGAAAATGGTCGAGACGGCCGTTCCGGCGGCGATGTCCTCCATGCTGCGGCCCGTGGCGCAGGAGGTCACGGCTTCGCTCACCAGCGCGTCGCCCGCGCCGGGTTTGGCGGTGGCGTCGTCAGCCTTGATGAGCAACCAGTTCTCGCGTTTTTCCTCGGCCGCCTTGCCGCCCATGCGGACCAGGGTCCATCCGCCGTGCAAGCGGGTGCCGTCCAGGCGCAGGGCAACTTTGCCCGCTGCATACCCATCAGCCGGGGTACCCTCGCCCTCGTAAGTCCAGGTGCCGCGATCCCACAGCATCATGGTGCCGCCGCCGTAGGCCCCGGCGGGGATGGTGCCCTCGAACCCGGCGTAGTCAAGAGGGTGGTCCTCGGTATGCACGGCCAGCCGCTTGTCGGCCGGATCGAGGCTGGGGCCGCGCGTCACAGCCCAGCTTTTCATCACGCCATCCAGTTCCAGGCGCAGATCGAAGTGCAGGCGGCGGGCGTCGTGCTTTTGCACCACAAACCGACCGCTGCGCCCCGCCATCTTGGCGGCTTTCCCGGTTGGGCGCGGCTCAGGCGTGCGGCTGAAATCGCGGCGGCGGTTGTATTCCTCCAGGCCGCCGGGGGATGCGGCGCGGCGCGGCATGGCCTCAGCTCGCCTTGCGCTTGCTGGCCGCCGGCTTGGCCTTCGGCTTGGCTTTTGGCTTCGGCTTTGGCTTCTCCGGGGGCGGAGGGCCAGCTTGTCCGAGCGAGGCTTTCAACGCATCCATCAGATTGACCACGTTGCCGTGGCCAGAGCCGCGATCGTCGGGCACGTCGGTCACATCCTTCCCCTTGGACTTCTTGGCGATAAGGTCCTTGAGGCCCTCCTGGTAGCGGTCGGTGAAGCGTTCGGGGTCGAACGGCTTGCTCTTGGCCTGGATGAGGGCGCGCGCCATCTCCACCTGATCGGGATCGCCTTTCTGGCTGGCGATGTCGGAGAAATAGTCGTCGGCCTCCTTCAACTCCTGCGCATACCGTAACGTCTCCAGCAGGAGACCCCGCCCACAGGGCTTGAGGGCGACCAGGCGTTCCTTGCCCGACAACACCACCTGGCCCAAGGCAACCTTCTTTGCCTCGCGCAACGCATCACGTATTACGGAGAAGGCTTCCTCGGCTATGGCACCGTCCGGCGTGACGAAATAGGGCCGGTCGTAGTAGATGGCATCCACCTCCTGGGCATCGACGAATTGCACCAGATCGATGGTATGGCGGCTTTCCAGCTTGAGGGCGTCAAGCTCCTCATCCTCCAGGGTAACGTAGCGGCCCTTGCCGATCTCATATCCCTTTACGATCTCGGAGCGGTCCACTGGTCCGACGTCCTCGGCCACGGTCTGATAATGGACGCGCCGGCCGCTTGGCTCGTGGATCATGTTGAGACTGATCTTGTCGGCACTGGTCACCGCCGCGAAAAGCCGCACGGGAAAGGTAACAAGCGCCAGCCGCACATGGCCGCGCCAATACGCACGCGGTGGCATCATCGGTCCTCCGTTGTCATAACGGAGTCCAACGAGGTCAGACGGTTGGGCGTTGCGGGGCGGCCGCGTGGCCGGGGAACCTACTGGAGCCTCTGCCCCTCGCACCCGCCAACCGTCGCGAACGTGGCGCCGCCCGTAAGGGTGCGCCCCCTGGGCAGCGTGCCCAGAACGGCGCGGTCGCGCCCTGCGCTCTTGGCGGCATAGAGGGCGGCATCGGCGATCGACAGCATGTCGCTCATCGGCAATCCGCTGCCAACCGGCCGCGCGGCGATGCCGATGCTGGTCGTCACGCGGATGTCCTTGTCCTCGATGTTGACCCGCTCGCGGCGGGTGACGGCCAGCAGTCGCTCGGCCAGATGCGTGGCCTGCTCGACGTTGGTGGCGGGCAGCAGGGCGACGAACTCCTCGCCGCCGACCCGGCACAAGATGTCCTCGCTTCGCAACGTCCTCCGCCACACCTGGGCGGCGGCGGTCAGGACGGTATCGCCGACGCCATGGCCATAGGTGTCATTGACCGTCTTGAAGTGGTCAAGATCGAGCACCAGCAGGGAAACCGGCGTCCCCTGGCGATCGGCCCGGCGCAATTCGGTATCGGCTGCCGTTTCCAGGTAGCGCCGGTTGGTCAGCCCGGTCAGCGGGTCCATGACGGCCAACCGCGATAGTTCCGTATTGGCTTCCTTCAGCGCCCGCTGCGTCCGGCCAAGGGCGATGTAGTTGCGCACCCGCGCCTGCACCAAGGCGGGGGCGAATGGCTTGCTGATAAAATCGAGGGCGCCAAGTCCCAGCCCCGTCTCCTCGCTGTCATGATCGCTCAAACGGGTGACGAAGATGATCGGCGTCAGGCCGTGCAGGGGCAGCGCCTTGATGCGGCGGCACAGTTCGAAGCCGTCCATGTCGTCGAGCACCACGTCCAGCAGGATGGCGTCGAACGGCTCGGTGCGGGCCAGACTGAGTGCGTGCGCCCCCGACTGCGCGAACGACACCGAGGCCATGTCCTTGAGCAGGCTGCCGAGCATGCAGGTGTCCACCGGGGAGTCATCGACCACGAGAATGCGCGGCGTGTCACTGGTCATGTCGGTCTTCCCCTTCTGCGCGCGGTGCGACGGCAGCATCCAGCCACACCATGCACGCGCTGCGCCGAACACGCTCGTAATCAAATGTAAACTGTGAGTTTTGCGCTCTCGAAGGTCGTAGGCCATGCGCCTCAGGGGAACACCGTGGCACAACAGGCGCGGCCACGCGGCACCGCGCGAACCACCGACAGACGCAAGCGTTGCAAGAAGATTGGTTCAATTGGAGGAATGACGATGCGACTCTGGATGATTGCCCCGCTGGGGCTTGCCCTGGTGACTGCCGCCTGCGGCGAAACCACGGAACAGCGCGCCGCATCGGGCGGGCTGGGAGGTGCGGCGGCGGGTGCTGCCGTGGGCGGTCCGGTGGGCGCCGTGGTTGGCGGAGCGGCGGGCGTGGCTGGCGGAATGGTACGCGAAGATGCCGAGCAGGCCATTGCGCAACGCAGCGACACCCAGGCGCAGACGAGCCAACAGCGCGATCGGTCCATGAGCGCCCAACGCGGTGAACGGGTGAGCAACCAGGAAGTCCGCGCGGCTCAGGAAAAATTGCAGGCCATGGGCCTGTATGAAGGCGAAGTCGACGGCCTCAATGGTCCGCTGACCCGCCAGGCCGTGTCGCGCTATCAGGAAATGCAGGGGATGCCGCAGACGGCCACCCTGGACGCCAGGACCCGCGACAGCCTGAAGCAACAGACCGCCACCCGTCCGCAGGGCGCCCAACTCCCGCAAAATCAGCAGCAGCAAGAGATGCAGCAGGAGCGCCAGGAGCAACAGCGCGAACTGCTACAGCAGGAGCAGGACCGTCAGCGGCTGTTGCGGCTTCAGCAAGACCCGCTGCCGCCCCGGACTGTTCAGTAACACGCCACGCAGCCCCGGCGACTCTGCGCCGGGGCTGCCTTCCAGGACGGCGCGGGCTGGGGTTTCACCGGCCACCTATAGCTGAATCTGACAACTCTACAGCGGTTCCGTCGGCCACCAGATCGCTTGGGTAGAGGACCACCCGGTCGCCGGCATTCAAGCCATCCAGAACCTGCGCGCGCTCGGAAGTCATTCGGCCCAGGGAAATGGGGCGCAGGCGGGCGGTTCCCGCTTCAACGCGGAACACGGCCCAGTCGGAGCCGTCACGGAACAGCGCGCCGAGCGGAACACTCAGAATTTGGTCCGCCTGCCACACCACCACATCGACCATCACCCGGAACGCATGGCCGAGCTGGGCTGGGATTGGGGCGCTAAAATCAAGCACCACATTGACCCGCTGCTCCTCAATGCCCAGCGCAGAGACCTTGGTGAACGCCGCCGGCTCGACACGCCGGACCACGGCGTCAAGCGGCGGGCCGCCCCAATCGCGCAGGATGGCAGGCATCCCCGGCGCGATGCGCACGGCGTCGGTGGACAGGAAATCGGCCACCACCTCCAACGAGGCCGGGTCGCCGACGTCGGCCAAGGGCGCGCCAGCCGTCACCACGGCCTGGCTGCGTTGATGCACCACCAGAATTTGACCGCTGACCGGGGCGCGCACCTCGACGCAACAGTCGGTCTGGGGGGCATCTCCCGCCGTTGGCTGCATCAGACGGGCGCGGGCGACCTCCACTTCCGAGCGGCGCGCTTCAAGGGACGCTCTCGCCACCTCCACCGCCGCCTCGGCCGCACGGGCATCGGCCACGGCGCGATCCAGGGCGCGCCGGGCCACCGTGCCGTCGGCCGCCAGCCGCTGGATGCGGGTCAACTCGCCACGGGCAAAGGCAACCTCCGCCTCGGCACGCTGGAGTTCGGCTTGCGCCTGGGCCTCGGACGCCCGACCGGCACCGAAGGAAGCTTCGGCCTCGGCACGGGCGCGCTGGTCGAGGAACCCAGCAAACGCCGGGCGCAATGCGGCGACCAGGGTTTCGCCGCCGACCACGGCATCCCCCACGTTGAGCGGCAATCGCTGCACCTCGCCGCCGACCGGCGCGGACACCCGATAAACATCGCGTACCCGCGTCATGCCTTCGGCCGTCACCGTGACCTGCAAAGCCGCCAGCCGCACTTCGGCCATGTCGACCGGCAGCGGGCGGGGTCGGAAGGCTACGGCCAGCCCGACGACCAGCAGGATCGCCGGGAGGGTCCACAGCAAGAGACGCTTTGCAGTCGGCGCCATGGCTTTCCCCCTATTCCCGTGTCTTTAAGACTGACACCAGATCAAGCCGCGCCAGTCGCCGCGCCACCAGCAAAGCCGAAGCCACCGCCGCCAGCATCACTCCGACGGCCGCCCATCCCATGACTGACGGGGGCACGTCGGCCGGAATACGGTACAGTTCCGAACTCATTGCCCGAGCCAGCAGATGCGCAAGCCCCCAGCCCGCCACGCTGCCCAGAGGCAGTGCGGCCAGGGTCAGCACCGCCAACTCCCCCAACAGGATGTAGGCGACCTCGCCCTGCGTAAAGCCCAGGACGCGCAGGCTGGCCAATTCCCGCCCGCGTTCGGACAAGGAGACGCGGGCCGTGTTGTAGACCACGCCAAAGGTCAACAAGCCCGAAAAGGCCACGTAGAAGGCGACCATGATCATCATCGTTTCGGCCATGGTGTCCCGAAAGGTACTAACCGCCGTGCTCCGCAAGGTCACTCCGGCGACGCCCGGCATGGCCTTGAGGCGGGCGTGAATGGCAGCGGCCTGCGCGGCATCCACCGTCAAGTAGACGCCCGAGGCCGACGGACCCTCGCCCAGTGCAGCCCATAGGGCATCGCGGTGCATCCAGGCGCCCAAGCCGATATAGGTGTCGGCCAGGGCTGTCACCGGCAGGTCGAGAACCGGACGGCGGCCGTCCAGAACCTCCAGCGTCACCCTTTGGCCCAAGCCCACGTTCAGGATTTCAGCCAGCGCGCGCGACACCATCAGGCCTTGCGCGGGGGGAAGCAAAGGCCGATCGGCGGCATCGAGCGGACGGTACAGGTGAGGCTCGGGCAGCAACCCGATCACCACTTCACGCCGTTCTCGTGGGCCGACGCGCAGACGCGCAGGTACGGCGCGGAACGGCTCGACCGCCAGCACGCCGGGCAATGCGGCCAGTTCCTGGACCACGCGGAGAGGCCGGACCTCGGTAAAGGTGACGGTGGCGTCATGGCGGCTTTCACGGAAGAACTGACGCTCCAGCAGACCGTCTATGGACGGCGCCCAATGCAGGGACAGCACCAGCACCGCGCCGCTCAAGGCAATGCCCGCCGTCGTCAGAACGGCACGCAGCGGCCACCGCGCTAAGTGGCGCAGGATCATCAGAGTTGGCTGGTCGATAAACCCGACCGGCACACCCTTGAACAACGCCGACCGCCGATAGACCGCAGGCGCGGGCGGAATCATCGCCTCCGCCGGACGCAGGGCAACGGCCCGGCGCACCGCCACAAGGGCGCCGAACGACGCCGCACCCAAGCCAATGGCCGCAGCCAAGGCAAACACGCCAAGATCGACATGGTAAATCAGGAACGGAAAGCGGAAGAAGTGGGCATAAAGCTCGGTTATCCAGCGCCCGAGAACCGCCCCGACCATCCACCCCAGAAGGACTCCCGGCACCGCCATGGCACCCACCAGCATCAGATAGTGGCCCGCCACCTGGGCGTTGCTGAACCCGAACGCCTTGAGCAGACCGATGTGCGGTTGCTCCAAGGCGATCAGCCGGTTGGCCGCGATGTTGATGAGGAAGGCCGCGACCGCCAGAAAAATCGACGGCAGCAACACCGCCAAGGCGGCAAGCTGGTCGATCTCGCCGCTCAAGAACCAGTCCGATAGTTGTTCCCGCCGGGGATAGGCGCCGGTGCCGCCGTACCGCGCCAACAGGCGATCTATGGCGGCAATCGTGCCCGGCTCATCGGCCCCTTTCATCAGGTCGACGACCACGCTGTTGAAGGCACCCTCCAGACCTGTGGCGGCGGCCAGGGCGGAGCGCCCCATCCACAGAATGCCGTGGCGGGTATCGTCAGGCATCAACGCTCCAGGCGGCAGGCTGTAGACGAACTCCGGCGACAGCACGATGCCAACGATGCCAAGGGTGCGCCGGTGGCCGTTGATGACAGCGACCAGAGTGTCGCCGGGGCGCATTTGGTTGGCCTCGGCAAAGGCCTCATTGATGAGCACCTCGTCGGGCGCAGCGCGGTGCAGCCATCGCCCCTGGCGCAGAACCAGATCATTCAGGCGCGGCCGATCCTCCTCGGGCACGGATTGCACCAATCCACCGGCTGGCTCGGCCACCCTCGGCAGATCGAGAATGACGCGCTGCTGAACCCGGCTTTCCGCCGCTCGCACGCCAGGCAAGGCCGCGACCTCGGCAACCAGCGCATCGGGCGCGCGGCGCGCTTCGGCAAAGATATCGGCAAACCGGCTGCGATCATAGAAGGCGCTGCGGGTGTCCTCCAAGGCGCGAATGGCGCCCAGGCTCATAATCAGGATGCCCAGCCCGCTGCCCAACACCAGAGCTATGGCGCCAACCTGTCCGCGCAACGCCCACAGGTCGCGCAGCAGCTTGCGGATCAGCACGCCGCCCATGGCTACCACTCCAACTCGGCGGGGGCGCGGCGGGTGGGGTTCACCTCGATCCGCGCAATCGCGCCGTCGGCAAAGCGCACCACGCGGTCGGCCATGGCCGCCATGCCGGCGTTGTGGGTAATGAGGGCCGTGGTCGTGCCCAATTCCTGATTGACCCGCGCGATGGCCTCCAGCACCCGCACGCCGGTCCTGCTGTCGAGCGCCCCGGTCGGCTCATCGCACAGCAGGATGTCTGGCCGCTTGGCGATGGCACGGGCGATGGCCACCCGCTGCTGCTCGCCGCCCGACAACTGCGCCGGAAAGTGGTCCAGCCTGGCCGACAGATCGACCAGCGCCAGGGCCTCCTCGGCGGTCATGGGATCGGCGGCGATCTCGGTGACCAGGGCGACGTTCTCGCGTGCCGTCAGGCTGGGGATGAGATTGTAGAACTGAAACACAAACCCGACGTGTTCACGCCGGTACAAGGTCAAACGCCGCTCACCGGCCGCCGTGATGTCTTCGCCGCGAAACAGCACATGGCCCGTGGTGGGCTGGTCGAGGCCCCCCAGAATATTCAGCAAGGTCGATTTGCCGCTGCCCGACGGTCCCAAAAGGGCGACCATTTCGCCCTCGATCAGATCGAGGTCGACCCCGCGCAACGCAACCACCTCGATCTCGCCGCTGCGGTAGACCTTGGACAATCCCCGCGCGCGCAATGTTACGACCGGCTCAGGCACCACCACCTCCGTAACGAGAGATTCCCCCTAAGACTTCTATGCTATGGGGCCTCGCCGCAAGAGGTGCAGTGGGCAAAAGAAAGCCCCGGTCAGCGGGGAGGCATGACCGAGGCTGGAGAACCGAGCCAGATTTTTTTCATCTCTCTTGGTGATTAACACCCGTACCCGTTGTGTGGTTTCAATTCAGGAAATAAAGTTTTCACAGCACCTCTTATGCGTTGCGCTAAATTCCACCGGCTCCGGGCGCAACGAACGGGCTTTGATCATCCTTGGGCCGCGTGCCCTCCAGACGGGTGCCCGAGGCAAGGTAGAATGCCATTTCGGCAATATTGGTGGCGTGATCGCCGACCCGCTCCAAGTTCTTGGCTGCAAACAGCAGGTGCGTGGACGGCGTGATCGCCGCCTGATCTTCGAGCATATAGGTGACGATCTCCCGAAAAAGGGAGGTATAGGCGGCGTCGAGCGGCGCGTCGTTGCCCCACACGGCGCGGGCCAAATCAGCATCGCGTTCGGCAAAGGCCTGGGCCGCGCGCCTTAGTGACACAACGGCCAGATCCTTGAGATGAGGCAGCGACTGGGCCGCCGCCATGGCGGGAAATTTAGCGACCGATTCGACCCGCTTCGCAATGTTCTTGGCGAGGTCGCCGATTCGCTCCAGTTCGTTGGAAGCCTTGATGGTCGTGATCGTCAGGCGCAGGTCGTCGGCGTGGGGCTGGCGCAGGGCCAGAATGCGCACGCAGGCAGCCTCCACGTCGTCATCGAGCGCATCAAGCTCGGCATCGCGCTCAACAACGGCGCACGCCTTGGCGACATCCAGGTGGACCATGGCATCAATGGCGTTTTCAAGCTGCTCAACAGCGGCGGCGGCCAGCCTGCTGATGCTGCTTTCCAGCGTCTTGAGTTCGCCTTCATAGGACGTCACGACATGAGGAGGCAGCGGGGTCGCGGAAGTCATGCAGCATCCTTTGCAAATGCACCTGTGGCTCAGGCCGTTATAGAGCGGGATGAAGACGCTTTTACGAAGGGCAGATGAAGTTTCCGTGACAATTAACAAAGGGGACAGCCGACGCTGCCCCCTTTCTCAACCTTGAACGCCCAAATCTAGCCCTTGCGCAGTTCTGGGTGCAGCGAGGCGCCGAGGATGTGTTCACTTCGCTTCACCACATGGGCACCCCGCCCGACGATCAGCGGGTCGGGACCACGCACCAACTTGCGGTCCTTGCCCGGATAGTCCAGCGAACTCAGGAAGTGCTGCATGCAGTTCAGGCGGGCGCGCTTCTTGTCGTCGGACTTGATGACGGTCCACGGTGCGTCGGCGGTGTCGGTGTAGAAGAACATCGCCTCCTTGGCCTCGGTGTAATCATCCCACTTGTCGAGGGAGGCCTTGTCGATGGGTGACAGCTTCCACTGCTTCAGGGGATCGGTTTCGCGCGACAGGAACCGACGCCGTTGTTCCTGTTGCGATACGGAGAACCAGAACTTGTAAAGCTGGATGCCCGAACGCACGAGCATGCGCTCCACCTCTGGGGTCTGGCGCATAAACTCCAGATATTCGGCCGGAGTGCAGAACCCCATGACCCGCTCCACGCCCGCCCGGTTGTACCAGGAGCGATCAAAGAACACCATTTCACCAGCGGTCGGCAGATGCTGCACATAACGCTGGAAAAACCACTGGCCGCGCTCGACCTCGGTCGGCTTTTCCAGGGCGACCAGGCGGGCGCTGCGCGGATTGAGGTGTTCCATGTACCGTTTGATAGTGCCGCCCTTCCCGGCGGCGTCGCGGCCCTCGAAGATCAGCACGAACTTCTGGCCGGTATCGCGCGCCCACAACTGCACCTTCAGAAGCTCGGCCTGAAGGCGGGCCTTCTTTCTTTCGTATTCCGCACGGGGCATGCGGGTCTTGTAAGGATAAGCGCCCGACTCAAACGCCTGCCCAATGCTCTCCGGGTCGTGGTGCATCTCGGCAAGGCTGCGCAGAGCTTGCGCACCGGGGTCGGCGGGCAGTTCCGGGGCTGCCGGAATGGCCTTGATCTCGGGTGTCGGGATAACAGGTTCGGCGAGCGCAGGTTCGGCTATGCCCGCTGCAGGCGCGGCCGAACTGGCGACGGGAGCCTTGGCGACGGGAGCCTTGGGCGCCGTCACCTTGTTGGGCGCGACAGCCTTGAGCGCGGGAGCTACAGCCTTGTCACTTTCCACATCGGCCACGGGTTGAGTATCGACCAAGGCCATCTTGTCCACGTCGGTCATGCGCCGTCTTTCCTCCAGACTCAGTTTCGCCCACAGGCTACCACCGTGAAATGGGTGCGGTCACGGGGTGGGAAGGCATATACCATTCGTCAGGGACAAAAGAAAACACCGGCCCCGCTGCCAGGACCGGCGTTTGCTGCTTTCAGCAGGGTTATTCGGCGGGTTGGGCCGAGGCTCCCGCGCCTTTCCCAGGCGGTGGGGCGAGCGGCGGTTCGCCCTGTTCGCTGACGTGGCGGTCTACCCAGACGCTGTGATGCTCGCGCGCCCAGTTGATGTCCACGTACCCGGTGCTCATGGCGTCGAACGCCGACTCCATGCCCACCGACCCGATGTAGATATGGGCCAGCATCAGGGCGAACAGGCCGACGCCCAAACCGGCATGAACCAGTTGCACCACCTGCATCGTCTCGATGTCCGGCGTGAACCAGAACGGCATCAGCAGGTTGAGGCCGGTCAGGGACAGCGCCAGACCGATCAGGATGACCATCCAAAACACGGTCTTCTGGCCGAAGTTGAACTTTTCGGCCGGGGGATGGTCCTTCGACAGCAGACCGCCGCCCTTGAGGATCCAGTTCAAGTCGTAGCGGTCCCACACGTTGTGGCGGACCCACATGACGAAGATCATCGCCAGCCCGGCCATGAACACGAAGCCGCCGAAGTTGTGGGCGTACTTGCCTGCCCGCGCCAGACCGGCAAACGCCGCCGGACCGATCAGAGGCAGCAGCAGGTCACGGCCATAGAGCATCACCAGCCCGGTCAGGGCGAGGGCCAGGAACGACACGGCGGTCATCCAGTGGCCCACCACCTCAATGCGCTTGAAACGCTGGATCAGGCGACCGGACCGCCCGCTGTCGATCTTGATGCGGCCCCGGATCATGAAGAATGCGGTCAGACCGGTGAGCATGCCCAGCACCGCGACCATGCCCCAGAACCCGATCACCTCGCTGCGGAACTCCAGCCAGTCCATGCCGCCGGTCTGAATAAGGCGACCGGCCTGCGGGTCGGGAATCGTCACCCGGCCGACCGTGCCGTCGCCAATCCCCTGCCACAACTGGGCGGCAGGGTTGGAGCGCAGGTTGGACGGCAGGGACGGCTGAATGTCCTGCCCAGACGTCACGGCCACCGCCGCGTCGGCAGGCGGACGAACATCCGCCTGCGCCGGTGCGGCGACGGCCAGCAGGGCAAAGACTGCGGCCATCAGAACCCGGATCATGGGTTTCTCCTCAGTGTTTGGCCCAAAGTGGGGCGCGCCGTATTAGGTGCGCGCCTTCCGCGACTCGGTCAGGCCATAGCTTCCGCCGCCCCCGAAGCCACGCTCCACCACGCGCTGCCGGAAAATGTCGGACAGCACATCGGCGTCACCGGCCAGCAGGGCCTTGGTCGAACACATTTCGGCGCACAGGGGCAGCTTGCCCTCGGCCACGCGGTTGCGGCCGTACTTGCTGAACTCCGCCTGCGAGTTGGTTTCTTCAGGGCCGCCCGAGCAGAAGGTGCACTTGTCCATCTTGCCACGGCTGCCGAAGTTGCCCTTCTGGGGGTACTGCGGGGCGCCGAACGGGCAGGCGTAGAAGCAGTAGCCACAGCCGATGCAGCCGTCCTTGTCATGCAGAACCACGCCGTCGGCGGTGCTGTAGATGACGTTGGTCGGGCACACCGAAATGCATGGCGCGTCGGCGCAGTGCATGCATGCCACCGACAGCGACTTTTCATCGGGCAGGCCGTCGTTGATCGTCACCACGCGGCGGCGGTTGATGCCCCACGGCACCTCGTTCTCGTTCTTGCAGGCCGTGACGCAGGCGTTGCATTCGATGCAGCGGTCGCCGTCACAAAGGAAAGCCATCTTACCCATGAGTCTTCTCCTTCGCCCTTACGCTGCTTCGATGCGGCACAGGGTGCACTTGGTTTCCTGCATCTGAGTGACCGAGTCATACCCGTAGGTCTGAACGGTGTTGGTGCTTTCACCCAAGACGTAGGGATCGGATCCGGCCGGATACTTGTCACGCCGGTTTTCGCCCTGAACAACGCCCCCGAAGTGGAACGGCATGAATGCCACACCGCGCCCGACACGCTCCGTCACCAGGGCCTTGACCTTGGCCTTGGCACCGGCGGGGCCATGGACCCACACATCGGCGCCTTCGCGGATGCCCGCATTGTTGGCGTCGAAGGGATTGATCTCGACGAACATGTTCTGCTGCAACTCGGCCAGCCACGGGTTGGACCGGGTTTCGTCGCCGCCGCCTTCGTACTCGACCAGACGGCCCGAGGTCAGAATGATCGGGTAGTCCTTGGAGTAGTCGTTCTTCTGGATCGACTCGTACAGGGTCGGCAGGCGCATGTGCTGCTTGTCCTTGTACGTCGGATAGTCCTCGACCAGATCGCGCCGCGAGGTATAGAGCGGCTCGCGGTGCAGCGGCACCGGATCGGGGAAGGTCCACACGAAGGCACGGGCCTTGGCGTTGCCGTAGGGCGCGCAGCCGTGCTTGATGGCGACGCGCTGGATGCCGCCCGACAGGTCGGTCTTCCAGTTCACGCTGTCGCCGCCCAGCTTGGCGATGGTCGCCGCTTCCTCGGCCGTCAGATCCTTGTCCCACCCCAGTTTCTTGAGCATGGCCATGGTGAACTCGGGATAGCCGTCCTTGATCTCGGAATCCTTGGACCACGAGCCTTCGGACAGGATGTTGTTGCCCTCGTGCTCGACGCCGAAGCGGGCGCGGAACGGCATACCGCCTTCGGCCACAGGGATGGACGTGTCATACAGGTTGGCACTGCCCGGATGGTTCATTTCCGGCGTGCCCCAGCACGGCCATGGCATACCATAGGTCTGGCCGTCGAGCGGCCCGCCGTTGGCGCGCAGCGTGGTCTTGTCGAAGGTGTGCTGGTACTTCATGTGATCCTTGAGGCGTTCCGGCGACTGGCCGGTGTAGCCGATGGTCCACATGCCGCGGTTGAACTCGCGGGTAATGTCTTCGACCACCGGCTCGCCATCAACCACCTTGATGTTCTTGAACATCTGGTCGGCGAACCCGAACTTCCCAGCGAATTGGTACATGATGGCGTGGTCGACCTTGGACTCGAACAACGGTTCGATGACCTTTTCGCGCCACTGCAGCGAGCGGTTCGATGCCGTCACCGAGCCAGACGTCTCGAACTGAGTCGTGGCCGGCAGCAGGTAGACGCCGTCGGTGCGGTTGTGCAGAACAGCGGTGAAGGACGGGAACGGATCGACCACCACCAGCAGCTCGAGCTTGTCCATCGCCTTCTGCATCTCGGGCAGGCGGGTCTGCGAGTTGGGCGCATGGCCCCAGAACACCATCGCCTTGATGGTGTCGGGCTGGTCGATGTTCTCCTTGGCTTCGAGAACGCCGTCGATCCAGCGCGATACCGGAATGCCGGTGGCCTGACGGATTTCGTCGCTGGCAAAGCGCGACTTGATCCACGCCATGTCAACGTCCCACACGCGCGCCCAATGCGCCCACGACCCATCGGCCAAGCCATAGTAGCCCGGCAGGGTGTCGCACAGCACGCCCAGGTCAGTGGCGCCCTGCACGTTGTCGTGGCCGCGGAAGATGTTGGTGCCGCCGCCCGCAACGCCCATGTTGCCCAGGGCAAGCTGAAGGACGCAGTAGGCGCGGGTGTTGTTGTTGCCGTTGTGGTGCTGCGTGCCGCCCATGCACCACACGACGGTACCGGGCTTGTTGGACGCCATCAACTGGGCGACGCGCTTGAGCTGGGCGCCCGGAACGCCAGTGACGCGCTCGGTTTCCTCGGGCGTCCACTTGGCGACTTCGGCGCGGATCTTGTCCATGCCATAGACGCGCTGCTGGATGAACTGGGTGTCTTCCCACTTATTGTCGAAGATGTGCCACAGGATGCCCCAGATCAGCGCGACGTCGGAGCCCGGCCGGAACTTCACGTATTCGTCGGCCTTGGCCGCGGTTCGGGTGAAGCGCGGGTCGCAGACGATGACGGTCGCCTTGTTCTTTTCCTTGGCCCGCAGGATGTGCTGCATGGCCACCGGATGGGCTTCGGACGGGTTCGAGCCGATCAGGAAGATCAGCTTCGAGTTATGCATGTCGTTGTAGGAGTTGGTCATGGCGCCGTAGCCCCAGGTGTTCGCCACACCGGCCACGGTGGTCGAGTGGCAGATACGCGCCTGGTGATCGACGTTGTTGGTGCCCCAGAAGCCCGCGAACTTGCGGAACAGGTAGGCTTGTTCGTTGCTGAACTTGGCCGACCCCAGCCAGTACACCGAATCCGGGCCGCTCTTTTCCCGGATTTCGAGCATCTTGTCGCCAACTTCATTGATCGCCTGATCCCAGGAGATCTTGGTCCACTTGCCGCCGACCAGCTTCATCGGGTGCTTCAGGCGACGCTCGCCGTGGGCATGTTCGCGCACCGCTGCACCCTTGGCGCAATGGGCGCCCAGATTGAACGGGCTGTCGTTGCCGGGTTCCTGCCCGACCCACACGCCGTTGACCACTTCGGCTTCGACCGTGCAACCAACCGAGCAGTGGGTGCAGACGGTGCGGCGCATTTCGACCTTGCCCGCCGCGCCTGGGGCGGCGGCTTCGGCCTTGCGCATGGTGCCGGGGACGGCGATCGACGCCAAGGCGACACCGCCCGCCGCCACGCCCGACCGCTTCAGGAAGCTACGGCGGTCCATGGTGGCGCCCGAGACCGCAGACAGGACGGTCATCATGGGGGAGGACGCGGCGACGGCGCCGTCTCGTTTTTTGATGAGCATGAGTTATGCCTCCCTAGAAGCGGGCGAGATCATAGTACTGGCGCACATGCGCCGTTTCGCGGTAGCCGTCGGCATCGGCCGGAGTGGCCAGAGCGTCGGCGGCGGTGGCCGGGCCAGCCGCCACGGTCAGCGCCGCGACGGCCCCGGCCGCGCCAGCGCCCAGGCCCACACCACGGAGGAAGGCGCGACGATCAAGTCCGCTCGGGGCAAGTCCGCTCGGGGCAAGTCCGCTCGGGCTGGACTCGGTGGAAAGGGTGGTCTGCTCGGTCGTCTTGGTCATGACGTTGGTCCCCGGTCAGGATGTGGACAGGTCGCCGGCCATGGCGAACGCATCGCGCTCGACAGCCGTGAACAGGCGCCCGATCATCGCGACCGGGCGGTAGAATACAGCGGACGGCGCGGCTTCGATGTCCGCGAACAGGGCGTCCGCCCAAGGCGAAAAATGTTTGTCGAAAAAGGCTTTCTGCACGGCCAGATCGGGCGCGCCATAGGTCCCGAGGATGAGGCCGCACAGCACTTCGCAGAGGAACCCGGCGTGGTCTTCGGGCTGGCAGTGGCCGGGCGACCGCTCAATGCCCAGCGCGGCCAAATCGTCGCGCAGCACGGCCAGCGGCTTTTCGTGCAGGAATCCGGTCAGATAGTAGGAGGCATACGGCACGATCTCGCCACGCGTCAGGCCGATGAACAAAGCGTTGAACTCGGCTTCGGCGGCTTCGGCGGTGGTTGCTTTGGCGGCCTTGCCCAGCGCGGCCAGCGCCTGCCCAATATCGGTGTCGTCGCCGGTCAACCCGGCAAGATCACCCAGAACATCAGCACCGGGCGCAGCCACGAGCAGACGCGACAGCAGGGCGTAGAACTGCGCCCGCATCAGATCCTCGTCCGGCACCGGACGATCAGCGGCAACTGCCTTCATACGCTTCCTCCCTGGCGGTGAGCACCGCCAGTTCCCTTGCATTTGGCGCGAACAATGATCCCGGCGGGGGTCACGCATGCCTCGCGCGGGCAGCACGTTGCCGGAATGCCCATCATACCCACCACCAATCCATAAGTCTACATTCTGAGAATCCCCTAAAGGATTAGGGTGTCATCTCAGGTCTTCCGAGGCGCCGCCATATTAGATTTTTCTAAAGTAAAGATACGAGTGTACAATTCACAGGCTTATGCTTCGCCTTCGCCACCCTCGTCACTTGCGGTGTCCTCGCGCGGGCATTCGCCATCTTGCGAAGCCGCAAGTTCATCCTGCGCTTGCGGAGTAACCTCCTCGGCCTCCTCCGGCGGCTCGTAGCCGCGCACGGCATCATAGACGGTCCTCACGGCAGTTCCGACCAAAGTCGGTGCCGTGAAATCCTCGTCATAATCGAGCAGCCCGTCACGCACCGCATACACCGGGTCCGAGGTCCACAGCTTGCGCAAGGCGCGATTGCGCAGGTCCTCGGGCACCTGTGCGTTCATGAACATCGAGTAATCAGAGTCTGCCGTCAGGCTGTCGATATCGGGCAGGTCGGCCGGATCGAACGGAGGGGCCTCCGGCTCCGGCGGCGCATCCTCCGGCACGCCTGGAAGCGCCTCAGCCTCGGGCAGCGGAACCATTTCAGGAGCAGCTTCGGGCGCCTGGGTTTCAGCCTTGAGGCGCGCCCACCGGGAGAGGAATCCGCCGCTCATGATAACCGCCCACGGTGGCGGTCAACCGGGGCCTGCCGCACGAACGGGTCGTCGTCGGTCACGCCGCCGTCCTTGCGCTTTTGCTTGCGCTTGCGGAACGGTTCGTCGGCGTGATGGCGCTCCACGTAGGCGATGGCCCAGGCCTCGATTTCCGGCGGCATGGCGACCCGCTCCACCCGCATCTCGCCGCCGGTCAGGTAGGTCTGCGCCTCGAACGGGCACAGGGTGGCGAGGTACGGCTCAAACGGCAGCGCGCCGCCGGGCGTCGGCCGCAGCACCACGTAGATGGACGGTTCGTCTTCTTCGAGGTTGCGGCGATAGCCTCCGGTTTCGCGCTTGAACATGCGAAGTTCAAGGCCGGGGCTGCACCACCGGCGGCGGCCGTCGCGCTCGCCCATGTCGCGCAGCGGCACGTCGGTCGGCAAGCCCGGCAGGGCGAACAACGGCACAATGCTGTCCTCGCCCCACGGATGAGTGCTCGGCCGCCGTTCGACCACGACGCCGACGGTCATCACGTCGGGCAGCGGCGGCAAATCGGCCTCGGACATCGGCGCGGCCCCGGCGAGGCGGCGGGCTTCGTCCAGATCATCGGGGCGGTTGACGTTATAGAACGGGTCGAGCGGCGCGGTCGGCCACTCCACGTGCACCACCTTGAACCGGGCGGTCCAGGCGTCGATCTTGCGCACGCCTTCCTCGACCACCGCCCAGCGCAGCTTGGCCGCCAGCGCGACCGGCCATAGGGCACACACCGGATGGGTCCGCCCGCCGGACATGGCAACCGCGATCTCGGCCCCGTCGCGGGTTAGGGCTTCCTCCAGCCGGGCCAGCAGATCGGCCGGCAGGAACGGCGCATCGGCCGGGACCGACAGCATATGCGTACAAGCCGGATGGTTGGCCACCGTCCATTCCAGGCCGGTCAGCACCCCGGCCAGCGGCCCGGCGTAGTCGGGCACCACGTCCGCGACCACCGGCAGATCAAAGGCAGCGAACCGCTCGGCATCGGCGTTGGCGTTGATCGCCAGCGCCGCGACCTGGGGCCGCAGACGGTCGATGACGTGGGCCAGCATCGGCCGCCCGTCGATCTCCATCAGGGTCTTGTCGCCCCCGCCCATGCGGCGGGACAGCCCGCCCGCCAGGATGACACAGGTGGTGGTGGCCTCAGTCATGGCGGCGGCTTCCCTTACGTGCGTGGTCGTCGGGTTCATCGTACGCCGTCAGCGGGTCGGCGTCGAACTCCAGGCGGTCCTCGCCCGACAGCACCAGGAACCGCTTGCCCTTGGCCCGGCCGATCAGGGTCATGCCCGCCTCGCGCGCCAGTTCGACCCCCCAGGCCGTGAAGCCCGAGCGGGAAATCAGCACCGGAATGCCCATCTGTACCGTCTTGATGACCATTTCGCTGGTCAGGCGGCCGGTGGTGTAGAAACTTTTGCCCTCGGCGGAAATGTTGTGCATCCGCATGTACCCGGCGATCTTGTCCACCGC
>JBAYSM010000027.1:0-23855 GCA_041676205.1 Rhodospirillaceae bacterium
CGATAGCACTCTGGCCCGAACCATCGACGCCCCCTCTCTGGAAGACGTCTAGGATCGGTCAGATCACGTGCTACCTGCATCGGTCACATCATGTGTCACCGACAGCAAATCTCTCGGGGTTGACGGCAGGTTCCCTATATGTTCTTATCCAGGAACGGAACATTTAGTGAACATATGAGCGTTCTGGAGGTTCACCATGCCCATCAGCACCCTGTTCTCGGAGTTCGTTGCCATGCTGTCTCTGTTTGCCGTGATCTATCTGTGGTCGCTGATCGGGTTTGCCTTGCAAGCCTGAGTCGAGGGAAACGATGTGGCGCTTCCGCGCCGTGGCGATTTGCTTTGCCTGGAACTGCGCGGTCTATAGAATTAGCCGGGACGAATGCAGCGCCCTGCGGGAAGGGGTGGTGTGTGAACCACTCGGGGCGCCAAGGCAGGGGATCCGGTGAAGAAGTTACGTATTGCAGCAGCATGGTCTGGACAGGCGGAGTGCCGTGGCTGCGGCATCCGCGACCTTGCCCTGTTCGCGGACCTCAAGGAGCAGGACTTCAGCCTCATCCACCTGCCCATTGATGAAATGACCTACGAGGCCGGCGCGGTGATCTACAACGCCGCCGACGAGGGGAGGGCGGTGTTCACGGTGCGCACCGGGCTGGTCAAACTGGTGCAATACCTGCCCGATGGCGCGCAACGCATCGTGCGCTTGCTGCGGCCGGGCGACACGCTGGGCCTGGAGGTTCTGGTCGGAGACTCTTACGAACATACCGCCGTGGTGCTGCGCCGCGCCCTGACCTGTCGAATTCCGCGCGAGGTGGTGCAGCGCCTGTCAGTGGAAACGCCGCGCCTGCATACTCAGATCATGAAGCGCTGGCACCAGTCGGTGCGTCAGGCCGATGAGTGGCTGACCGAACTATCCACCGGAAGCGCGCGGGCGCGGGTTGCCCGCCTGCTGCTGGCTGAGGCCGAAGACGCCCCCGACCATTCCTGCGAACTTTTCTCGCGGGAGGACGTGGGCGCAATGCTGGGCGTCACCACCGAAACCGCCAGCCGCATGATCGCCGAGTTCCGCCGCTCCGGCGTCCTCACGGACCTGGAAGCCAACCGCTTCCGTTGCAACATCGATGGATTGCGCCGGATCGCCGGGGATACGGCCTGATTTCCCGCAAAGGCGCCGAGGCACAAAGGAGTCGGCGCCTTTGTGGTTCCCCGCTTCGCTTCTTTATTATGACCGGCCCAAACGCCGTGGCCCCAGCAGAGGCTCGGCATGGCAACGGAATAGTTCGTCGTCGAAGCGGGCTTCGCCATTGAGCGGCAGGGTCGCGGCGATTCGCAGAAGGGCGGGATGGATGTCCGGGCCGTCCTCGCCACCCAGTTCAAACCACGCGCGGGTCCACGGTGCCGTGGCCATCAGGTGGATGAGGCCGAGCAGCCTGAAGCACACGGCGATGCCGTGCAGGCTGTCCAAGCCGATAGCGCGGTCCAGGGCGCCGACCCAGCAGTGGGCGTCGGTGTCTGCGAACAGAATGTGGGTTTCGGTGCCGTCGGCACGGTGAAATCGCACGCCGCGCGCATCGTCAGGCTCGATCGGCAGTCCGATCTCGGCACCCACCGTCGCGGCGTTCCAGGCGCCGGTCAACTCGCGCGGCATCACTGCGGGAAGGTCTTCCGGGGGGACGCCGACATCGATGATGCGGTCGGTTGGCACCCGGCGTGAGGGGGAGGGAGAGAGAATTATGCTGTCTCCCAGGCGCAGGACAGTCCTAGTTCACCTGCCGTGTTGCTGACAGTGGCGAGGCAGGCTTCGGCGGCTTCGGGGTCGCTCAGGCTGATGGCGATGCGGATGATGTAGCGGGTGCCCGCGCCTTCGGGAACGTGTTCGGCATTCAGGCGCACGATGTTGGCCTTGTACTGGCCGAACACCTCGGCCAAGCGGGCAATCAGGCCGGGCCGGTCGTCGCCGGAAACCGTGATGCGGTGCGTGATGCGTCCGCTTGGTCCATGGACCGGGGCTAGGGTGAATGGCGTCACGGACAGCACCGCATCGGCCGCTTCGGGCAAGTCCGCGATGGCGCTCTCGACTTCGGCCGCTGACACTTCGTCGGGCAATTCGCACAGGGCGGTGAACTCGGCTGCATGCCCCAGTACAGCGAACGTCGCATCGCCCAGATTAGCCCCAAGGTCGAAAAGGGCGCCAGCGACCGCGGCGACAAGCCCGGTGCGGTCGGGGCAGGACAGGCTGATAAGGACGGTCTGTGTCATGGTGCAGTTGGCGCCTTTCGCTGGGGGAGGAGCTTATCTGGCGTCGTAAATCGCTTTGTAAAGGGTTCCGGCGGTGCGTACGGCATTAACCGTCCACTGCCAGTCTCGGTCGCTCATCGGAACCGTGTCCAGAACGTCGATCAGGTGCTCGCGCGGGGCTGCATGATCGGGTCGGCGATAGAAGAATGTCGTCTGTTCCGGCCGCAGGGACAGGCACTGAAACAGGCGCGAACTGTAGTTAGTGCCAAAGTTGGCGGCAATGGCGTCGATGACGGACAGTACCCCTAGCCGCGCCACCGGTGCCTTGATGGCGACGTAGTAGTTATAGGCAACATAGGCTTGGGCCTCGGTGCCAGGAAACGTGGTCCGAGGGTCCGGGCCTTCGAACCCGGTGCGCGTCAGGTCGTCGAGGATCCACTCCCAATGATTGCCCGCTTGTGCCGCATTACGAAGCAGGGCCTGCCGCGCGCTTTCGTAGCCATCCGGCAGATGAGAGGCCGCCAGGGCCGAGATCGCCGGGCCTTCATACGTGGTATGGAACAGCGACAACAAAAGGCCGTGATAGTCCGAAAGCTCGAACTCGCCGGTCAGAATGCGGCGGGCGGATTGGTTGTCGGGAAACGCCAGCGTGATGTCATTGAGGGCGTCGATGAAATCCTTGCGGCTGGTCATCTGAACTCGGGTCCACGTTTTGAAGGTCGGGTCGGTGGGCACGGCGGGCCGCTGGATTGTAGACGATTTTACGAAGATTTTGCCAATTCGTTCGCCCGGCCATTGTCGGTTTTGGTGCGGTGGGCTATAGTTTAAGGTGTGGGAGAGGGTTTTCGGTTGGTGCCGAAGTCGGATAGGATGGGTCATGAGCCTGAAAGTCAGTCAGTCCAGCGCATTGGGAGCCGCCGCGGCATCGCGGGCTGCAGCGCTGAACCATGCTGGCGGGGCTGTGGCAACCCGTGGCGTGGACCGTCTTTCCACCAGTAACCGCTCAGGCCCCGAGGAAGAAGCCCTGCGCTTCTCCGAAACCTGGGATGAGCTTCAGCAGCAGCGCCCACGTCGCCGCGCCCGGTTGAGCTACCACGGCGATGCCATCCGGTTCGGCAGCATTTTGGCCAGCGAGGAGGTCGGCGCTGTCATCATGTCCTATCGCTCGCAGCATGAAGGCAGCTTCATGCCGACACTGCGTCTGGGCGCCATGCTGTACGAACAGGCCAAAACGGCCATCGGCAATGGCGGATATGGGCCGACCATTGGAACGCAGCTCAATCGGTTTCTGTAGAGCCTTGACCCCACCGGGCCAGATCCTCCGGCGTATCAATATCCAGCAGCACGCCGACTCCGCGATCAGCGCATCCATCCATCGCAACGGCGACCATTTCGGCGGCGTGAGCGCGTAGGATCTCCCGTCCCCCCACATCGCCCGTCACGCGCCGCAGGTCCGGGAACAGGGCGCGCGGCCATATCACGGGGTTTCCCCGCCGGCCACCGCAGGTTGGTGCGACGATGGCACTGGCGCCGACTTTTGCAAAGGCTTCCTGCAGGCGCGTCAGGTGTTCGGCGGTGATGCCGGGCATGTCGCCCAGCAGGACGGCAACTCCCGCAACCGCCTTGGGCGCTGCGGCAATGCCGGCCCGGAGGGAGGCTCCCATGCCTTCGGTAATGTCTTCGGTTTCGACGACCGTAACGGAATGCCCTGCGAGGGCAGTTCTTACGTCGGCGGCGGCGTGGCCCACAACGATGATAACCGGAGAAAGCCCGGCATCAAGCGCCGCCCGGACTGGGGCGAGAATCAGCGGTTGGCCGCCGACGGGGGCCAAGACCTTGCTGGCCGGCCCCTGTCCCGCCATTCGGCTGCCGTGCCCGGCGGCCAGGATGACGGCGGCAAGGGTCGGATTGCTACTTGCGGACCCAGCCATCGCCTGGATTGACGTAGCTGCCGCGCGATGAGCGGCTGATTAGCTTTTGTCCGGCAATCGCCATCACGGCCTGGACCGAGGTGCCATTTTGCTTGGCGATCTGGCGATATTCCTCCATCCGCTGCGCATTGATCCGGTCGATCATTTGCTGGATTTGAGCAGTCGGTCCTTTGACGGCGCCGAGCAGCCCATCGGCCCGTTCGCCGACGATGCCGCTCGACTTTGCTTCCTCCAGGCTCTGCGCGAAGGCCGGGGCGGGAGCGACCGTGAACAGTCCAAAGCCCAGCAGGGCGGCGAGAAAGACGGTGCGAATGAAGGTCATGTCCAGTCTCCCGCGGGCTTAAAAGAGTTCGGCATTGCGTTCAAGCAGTGTCTCGACGTCGCGCTCAACCTTGATGCGGACTTCCTGCTCGATCTTGATGTTGAGGTTGATCACGATGGGCTTGTCCGGCGCTTCCACACGCACGGTGGGCTGGCATGCCGCCAGCAGCACTCCCAACATGGCGAGTGATGGGGCGGCGGTCCAAGTCAAAGCCGTCCGTCGGCGTGCAGCATTCATCGCAGTCGTCTCCCACACAGGGACTTAAAACGTCGACAAGCAGCCTCGCGGCACATTGTGGCGCCAATGGGGCGGTCGATGACACTATTGCGCACTGACGCTTCCAGGTTCAACGCCGAACTGCTCCATATGGCGGCGAATCCGGTCGGGAACCTGATAGCCGGTGAGTGAGCCTTCGATCACCTCGGCCAGGGCGCCGCTGAGACTAAGATTGAATTCAAGGGGATAGCCGCCGTATAGGTCCGGGTTCTTGCCCCCCAGGTGCAGCCCGACCTCAAGGTCGCCTGCCGCGCTTCCGTTCACGGTCAAACGCAACGTTTCGTAGTGGAAATCGCTCAACGCCTGGAGCATCAGATCGACACCGCCGCCGCCGCTAGCCAACGCGCTCGCATCATCGGGGCTGTAGCGAATGGAACCTGGGCTGTCAGCGCTCAACATCCCGTCGTGGAACAGGATGTTGCCCTCCCGCAACTCCACCGGCACGTCGCCGTGGAGCGTTCCCGTGGCTGCCAAGCCTCCCAACTCGGTCAGGGCGACGAGTTGGCCGAGGCGCAATCCTTGGACCCGCAGGACTGTATTGGCGCCGCTGCCATCCAGGGGCAGAATCATCGGATCGGTGTGGATGGTTCCCTCGGCCAGGGTCATGACAGTGCGATCGATAACCGCATTGCCACGCCCGTCCAGGCGGAACGTCATTTCGGCGTTGGTGAACGGCACCCCGGCCTTGATGGCTCCGACCGCGACGACTTGTTCGGGCGCAGTGCCGAGCGGCCACAGCTTGGTGACTTTCAGCACTCCGTGCATGTGGCTGAGTTCCACGAAGCCCCGCCGCAACGTCATGTCGTCGAGCAGGACCTCCAGGCGCGGCGTCATTCCTTTATCGCTCCACGCCACAGAGCCTTGGGCGGCGACGGTGCCGTCAATACGCAACCCGGCGGCGGCAACGGGGCCGTAAAGGCTTTCCGGTTGCAAGTCATCGCCGAATGTCAGGCGCGGCATGCTGACGGCGGCACGGCCCTGGCCGGTCGCCAGGATGTGCTGGCCGTCCAGCCGCAGGACTGTCTTAAGCCCGCCCTCGCGCACCTGCGCCTTGAAGTGGATGGGGGCGTCGGCCCCTGGGCGTTCTGCTGAGAGCTGAATGCGCAGGGGACGGTGGGCCTCGGTAACAGCGGGCAGTGGCAGGATTTCGCCGGGTAGATGGGGAACCTGGGCCTCGGCCTCCAGCGTGACGCCAGTCGGGCCTTCGGTGACGGTCGCATAGACGCCCGATGCCTGGAGGTCCTTGCTCTTGAGCGTGCCGTCATTGAGGACCAGCGTGATGGCGCGGTCACTGGAACTGCCCAGCGGCAGCAGGGCATCGACCTCGGTACGGGCGAAACTGCTGGTGATGGTGCGCCCAGCGGTGCGGACCATCAGTTTAGCATCGGGCACGGCGAGGCGCGCCCGGATGTCGGCCCCACCGGGAGATCGCGCCACCGTAAGAGCATCGCCTTCACCGTGCGGCTCAACAGTCCAATCAAGCCCTTGGGGCAACTCAACCTCCCCCAGCGCGACCGGCCCATCGAGCGCAATGCGGCCCTGTCTCAGCCCGAGGAGTGCTAGTTCGGAGGACCACGTCAGGTCCCCGGTAGCGGTCAGGCGCAGGCGCGGGACGGATATGTCATCGACCGTCAGCGCCTCGCCGAGCACGTAAACATCTGCCTGCATGATGCCGTCGAGCGGATGGCCCACCGCGTCGCGGCCATCAAGGCTGCCGTGAATTTTTCCACCCAGCGCGGGCAGGCCGTTGACCACCGCTTGAAGCTGTCGGAACGCCACGGCACGGACGGTTCCGTCAGCGGCTAAGGTCGTCTCGCCGTCCAGGGTCAAGCGTCCCGTTGCCTCGCCCAGCCGGGCCGATACGCTCCCCGCCCCGGCGGCATGGTAGCCATCGTCGCGCGGGCCGAGGACGAGATGGAAGGGCGCAGTGCCGGTGGCCCCGGCCACCAGTGTCATCCCACTGACCCCGACCTGATCGCGCAGGGCTGGCGGAAGGTGTGCGGCCAGAGAGTCGTGCAGGTGGGCCACCGTCAGGAACCAGTCTTCCGTGGAGGAAATGAGGATCTGTCCATTTCCAGCGGTCATGACGAGGCTGGCAAAGCCGTTGACCGACTCGGCCACCTCTGGGATGTGTGCGGATTGGGCCGTCATTGACGCCTGGCCTTGGCCGGAAATGGTGTCCCAGGGGGACGTCCCTGCGGTACTTGCGGTTATGGCGAAGGTGGCTTCGGCGGCAACGCCCGCGGCTGTAGCGCTGAGGCTGCCGTCGGCGGTCAGCCCGGTATCACTGCGGTTCGCAGTAATGTCGGCCACAATGTCGGCAAGTCCGTAAGAGGACTGCACCATGATCCTGGCGGCATTCACGCGCAAGTGCTCGACCGGCAGCAGCGGCGAGCCTCCCTGATCGGACTTCGGCACTTTTCTGTGCATCAGGTCGTCGAGCCGACCAAGTCCCTGGAGGTGCCATTCACCACCGACCCAGGCCACAGCAATACGGGCGCGGTCAATGGTCAGCGCGTGCAGGCTTGCGCTCGGTAGATCGTAGGTCAGGATGATCGACTCCGCACCGGCAGAGGCACCGGCCGGCCCAAGCCTGACATCGCGAAGGACGAGGCGTGACAGCCCAACCTCGGACACGGTGTAGCGGAGGGGGGCGACGCCGAGGCGGCTTTCAATGACGTGCGGGCCGATCCACTCCAGAAGCCATGGCAACGCGGCCCAGGTGACGGCAACCAGTACGATAAAAGCGGCTGGAAGGATAGCCAGGAAGACCGCTGGCCGACGCATGGATTTACGGCCTCTCCACGCTTGATTCGGCGGCGAGGATGGCCGCAACCGCGCGCCGGGCCAATACGCCGCACAGATGGGCGCGGTAGGCGGCGCTGGCGTGCTGGTCGTCGTTCAGGCCATCGGCGCTGGTGGTCACGCCGTCCAAGGCGGCTTCGCTGAAATCGGCGGCCAGGGCCTGCTCCATCGCATCGTGCCGGAATACCTTGCCGCCGGCGCCGGTGATTGCCACGCGGGGGCCATCAATGGTGCGGGCGACGAAGACGCCGACTACTGCATACCGGGACGCGGGGTTGCGGATTTTTGCGTAGTGGGCGTCGGTCGCCATGGGCAGGCGGACCTCGCGGATGATCTCGCCAGGTTCAAGGGTGGTATCGAAGAATTCGCCGAAGAAGTCGGCGGCGGCATGGCTGCGGACGTCGGTGACGATGGTGCCGCCAAGCGCCAGGAAAGCGGCGGGATAGTCCGCCGCAGGGTCGTTGTTGGCCAGCGCGCCGCCGATGGTGCCCATGGCGCGCACCTGTTGATCGCCGATGGATGCCGCCATGGCTGCCAGCGCCGGTATGGCGGCTACAACCTCGGCCGAGTCCGCGATCGCCTGATGCGTGGCCATGGCGCCGATCACCAGGGCATTGCCGTCGCGACGGATGTCGCTCAAGCCTGGAATGCGCCGCAGGTCGATCAGGCGGTCATGTTGGGCAAGACGCATCTTCAGCGTTGGGATGAGCGTCTGCCCACCGGCCAGATACGCCGGTTCCTCGGCCCCGTCATGGGCTTGGCGAGCGTCCTGGAGGGTAGCGGCGCGGTGGTACTCAAAGGGGAACATCGGGGCAGCCTCCGCTCGTCAGCCGTTGTCGGACGCGTGCATGGCCCGCGCCCCCGCTTGCACCGCGGTCACGATGGGGTCGTAGCCGGTGCAGCGGCAGATGTTGCCCTCAAGTGCGGCATGGACGTCCTCAGTCGACGGATCGGGGTTGCGGCGGGCCAGTTCCACGGCAGCCATGACCATGCCCGAGGTGCAGAATCCGCATTGCAGGGCGTGATGCTCGCGGAATGCCTCCTGCATGGGGTGCAGCGGCGCGTCCGGAGCAGACAGGCTCTCAATCGTCTCCACGGTGCCGCCATCTGCCTGCACGGCCAGGACGGCGCAGCTTTTCACGGCCTTGCCGTCCAGATGCACCACGCAGGCGCCGCACTGGCTGGTGTCGCAGCCGACATGGGTGCCGGTCAGGCCGAGATGGTCGCGCACAAAGGTCACCAGCAACGTGCGCGGGTCGATGCCGCGCGTCACGCTCTGCCCATTGACCGTCATGGAGACGTTGACCGTCATGCCCTTTCACTCCTTCCGACCGGTATGTCAGGCCTCAAGGTCGGTGTTCCGCGCTGCCGGGTCAAGTGGCGCCTCTCGTGCGCTTTCGGCAGGGGCATTCGCACCGCTTGTCCGCCCGACCGTGAATGATAAAGTAGGCGGCCCGCGCATACGAGGAAACTTATGAAGCCGCCAGTGTGTGATACCCCGTTCGATGTGGCCGCGTGGCTGATGGATCGCGCCATGCAAGATGGAGAGTATCTCCAGCCGCAGAAACTGCACCGCATCATGTATCTGGCCCAGGCCTACTACGCGGCGGCCACCAAGGGCCAGCGCCTGATGCCGGCGATCTTCGTGACCTCGACCTTCGGGCCGATCGAACCATGCACCTTCCGGGCGTTTGAGAATGGCCGCCCAGACATCCAGGTCCGTTCAATCCCCGACACCCAGAAGCACTTTCTGGACAGTGTGTGGCGGCGGTTCGGGGCGCATTCGGTGGACTACCTGAACCGCATGATTGGCGAACACTCGCCCTATCTGGAGGCGCAGATGCACGGCCAGCGCGGAGAAATCAGCCTGGAGAGCATGGTGGACTTCTATGGCCGCCAGCGGCCTTCGGGCGAGGAACCGCAAGGCTCCGGCCCAACCCGCGCCCCGCCCACGGTCGAGCAGGTCATGCGCCCGCGCGTCATGCGGTCCCACAAAGGCAAACCGGTCAACGTCCACCCGTGGATGCCCAAGAAGCGGGTGCCCGACGAAAAGTAGGCTACTTCAATTCCACCGCATATGTGTCCACCGCCGGAGGCGTCCCTTCCAGCAGTCCCTGCTTTTTCAGGAATGCGGCGAAGCGGTCGTAGCGGCGGGTGTCCAGGGCGCCGGGGCGGAGGGCGAACCGGGGGAGGGTATCGGTCCAGGCGCGGCGGTTTAGCTCGTCGTCCAGGTCGGGGTAGGCCTTGATGAAAAGGCCCCAGGCATCGTCCGGGTGGTTGAGGATGTAGTGCGTCGCCTGCTCCACGGCATCGACGAAACGGCGCAGGGCGGGGTCGGCAACGCGGTCGCGGTGGGCCACAAGGATCAACTCGTCATAGGCCGGAACGCCGTGTTCCTCGGGATAGAACGCCCGGCCGGGGCGGCCTGCGATATCCATCTGGTTCAGTTCAAAATTGCGGAACGCGCCGATCACGGCATCGACTTGCCCAGAGTAGATCGACGGCGACAGGGCGAAGTTGACGTTGATGAGGGTCACGTCCTTGAGGCTCAATCCGGCCTGTTCGAGCATGGCGCCCAGCACGGCATCCTCGAACCCGCCGACGGAAAACCCGACCTTGCGGCCCTTCAGGTCGGCGATGGACTTGATCGGCCCGTCCTTCTGCACCACCAGGGAGTTCAGAGGCGTCGCCACCAGCGTTCCCACGCGGGTCAGCGGCAATCCTTGGGCGGCCTGGAGATGGAGTTGTGGCTGGTAGCTGACCGCCAGGTCGGCCCGCCGGGCGGAGACCAGCTTGGGCGGGTCGTTGGGATCGGCCGGGGCGATGAGGGTGACGTCCAGGTCAGCCGCCGCGAAGAAGCCCTTTTCGCGCGCCACGACCAGCGTCGCGTGGTCCGGGTTGACGAACCAGTCGAGGATCACCGTCATCTTTTCCGCCGCCTGCGCGGGGAGGGCGGTGAGGAGCATCGCAAGGCCCATCAGCGGGGCGGCGATTATGACAGGGACCTTCATCGGGGCGGCTCCATCAGGGATCTGGCGGCGTGGCGTCGGGTTGCCACGGCAGGGCGCGGTGCAGCACTGCATCCACTCCGGCGTACAACAGCACGGCAAACACTGCCAGCACGAACAGCGCGGCGAACATCAGATCCACCTGCATGCGGGCATTGGCGTGCAGCATCAGATAGCCTAGCCCTGCAGCCGACCCGACCCACTCGCCGACGATGGCGCCGATGGGCGCGACCGCCGTCGCCACCCGCAAGCCCGACGCAAATGCAGGCAGTGCGGCAGGCAGGCGAATGTAGCGCAAGGTCCGCCAGCGGTTGCCGCCCATGACCCCAGCCAGGTCGAGCCAACCCGGATCGGTGCGTCGCAGGCCGTCGAACAGCGCAGCGGTGACGGGAAAGTAAATGATGAGGGTGGCCATGGCGACCTTGGACCCCAGGCCATAACCAAGCCACAGGACCAGCAGAGGGGCGATGGCGAAAACCGGAATGGCCTGGCTGACCACCAGCAACGGCATCAGCCACTGCCGCGCTGGGCGGAACGACGCCAGCGCCACAGCCGAAACACTGCCCAAAACCGTGCCGGCGATTAGGCCCAGAATGATCTCCAGCCCTGTAACCCAGGCATGGCGGGCGATGAGATCCGCCCTTGCGACCAGCACCTGCGCAGTCTGCCACGGCGAGGGCAGGAGGTACGGCTGCCGGCCCACCAGTTCGTAGGCCAAATGCCACAGAACCAGCAGCCCGAACACGGTTACGGCGGCCCGCAACAGGCGGCTCATGCTTCGGCCGTCCCACGCGTGCCGCCGCGTCCGTCAGGTGTCCCTAGTGCCGGGTCTCCCAGTCCGAGACTTCGCGCTCGGCCCGTTCCTTTTCCATGCCGTACCGCTGTTGCAGACGGCCGATGAGCTGATCGCGGTTGCCCTGGATCTTCTCCAGGTCGTCGTCGGTCAGATCGCCCCAGCTTTCGCGGAGCTTGCCCTTCATTTCCGTCCAGTTGCCTTTGATTTGGTCCCAGTTCATGGCGTTCTCCTATACCGTTACGTAGAGGGGAAACGCTTAGACCAAGGGGAGTGGACCATTCCCTCATGGCGCAGCCTGTTCATCAGCGGTGACGAAGCCGTTCAGCAATTCGGCATGGCGGGCCATCACCCCCGGATCGCTGACATCGCGCGGAATGGCGCCGGACATTTCCAGCGCCGGACCGAGGCGGGCCGGATGCCCTTGCAGAATATGCAGGCGGTGGCCCAGGCGCAGGGCTTCCAGCGGATCGTGGGTGACAAGAAGGACCGTCCGACCGTCCAGTAATTCAGCAGCCAATCCCTGCAGGCGCAGACGGCTGATCGGGTCCAATGCGCTGAACGGTTCGTCCATCACGATAACCGGGCGATTCTCCAGCAGCGTGCGCACCAGCGCCACCCGCTGGCGTTGGCCTCCCGATAGGGCGGAGGGGCGGGCGGCCGCCTTGGCGGACAGGCCGACACGATCGAGCAGGGCACGCGCTTTGGTCCGGTCGGGCATCTCGCCGCGCAGGCGGCTTCCCAGCATCACGTTGTCGAGAACGCTCAACCACGGCAGCAGAAGGTCCTGCTGCGCCATGTAGGCGACTCGCCCGGCCAGCGGCTGCCCGTCGTCGGTTGCTACGCGGACCTCGCTGCCAGCCGGCGCGATGCCGGCGACCAGCCGCAGAAGGGTGGTCTTGCCCACGCCGCTTGGTCCCAATAGGCAGGTCCAAGTTCCCGCAGGAAGATCCAGGTCCAAGGCCTGAAACAGCAGCACGCCTTGCCACGACAGTTCTGCCACATGCATCGACACGCCGATGGCGGCGCGCTGAGTCGCAGGGTGTTGTGCCGTGGGGGCGGGCATTATTCTGGACTCACCTGTTGCTGGCTGTGGTCTGGATGTAAAACGCCGAGCAGGCGAACCTGCTCGGCGTTCCTCCAACGGAAGGCATTGGGGGGCAGTCGGGGGGCGCCTCCCGTCGGAACGAGGGTTCCAGGACGCTCTTGCGCCGCAGAACATTCCATGAGGATTATGGGGAAGTTTTCATCAGCCGCGCTTGAACTGATACGCGGCGCCGGTTTTCCCCCATCCTCTGAAGGGCACTATAACGCACCTTCAGGCAGTGCAAACCAAAATAACGTATACGTGCACCCGATGCACCAACGCGGCCATACCCGCCCAGGAGGTAAATCATGACACTGGTTCAGACCGCGATGCGCCGACTGGCCGTGATGCTAGGACTTGGAGTCGCGCTGGCCTTGGTTCTGCCGATCAGCACCGCGCCCGCTCAGGGTTCGGGCCGCCAACCGCTGGTCATCCATACAGACGGCGGGCCGCACACCTTCGCCGTCGAGTTCGCGGAAACGCCCGACGCGCGCGCCAAAGGCCTCATGAACCGCGACTACCTGGATCCGCGCCATGGCATGTTGTTCGACTTCAAAAAGTCGCAGCGGGTCTCCATGTGGATGCGAAACACCTATATTCCGCTCGACATGCTGTTCGTCGATCAGGCGGGCATCATCGTGCACATCGAACATCAGGCAAAGCCCCTGAGCACGACTCCGCGCGGCCCGGCCCGGCCCGTGCTCGGGGTGGTGGAACTGGCCGGAGGCACGGCGCGCGCCCTGGGGATCGTGCCGGGCAACACGGTCGATCACCCAATGTTTGCCGGCGGGATGGGCAAGCGGCGTTAGCTGTGTTCGTTCTTGCCCTGGCGGTCGAAAACCCTTAGTTTCCGCCGTGGACTTGGTCACGGGGCGTAGCTCAGCCTGGTAGAGTGTCTGCTTTGGGAGCAGAAAGCCGGAGGTTCGAATCCTCTCGCCCCGACCATCCTTGGACGATTTACTATAAGGACTTGCTCGTCATGGCTCAGGTGGTGCGCATCTATCGTCCGGCGAAGAACGCCATGCAGTCGGGCCGCGGCAACACCCGCAAATGGGTGGTCGAATTCCAGGCTGCCGATGCCAAGCGCAACGACACCCTGATGGGGTGGTCAGGGTCCCGCGACACGCAGACCCAGGTCACGCTGCGCTTCGACACTCGTGAAGAAGCCGTCAGTTACGCCACGCGCCAGGGCTGGGTTGTCCAGGTCGAAGCCCCCAATGAGCGGATCATCCGGCCCAAGAGCTACGCTGACAACTTCGCGTTCAATCGGATCCTGTAGTCCCAGACTGCGCCCGTAGCTCAACTGGATAGAGCACCGGACTTCTAATCCGACGGTTGCAGGTTCGAGTCCTGCCGGGCGCGCCAATGATGTTCCCCGGTGATGCGAAAACGCCCCGTGCCCTTGGCATGGGGCGTTTTGTTGCGTCCGGGAAGCATATTGCGGGCGGCCCCTGGAACTTTCGGCCGGGGGATGTCACCAAGGACGGACTTAGTCAAGAACCCGGAGTTCGATGATGAAACGCATGCTGTTGACCCTGGCTGTATTGGTCGCGTTGGTTCCGGTCGCCGCCCACGCCTGGGAGGAACGCAAGGACACCATGATCTACCTGGCCGTCTATAACCACGAGTGGCAGTACTCCATCTGGCCGGCCGACCGTGAGCTGCCGCTGGGCTGGATCTCCGCGGAATTCAGTGGCCAGAAGCCGGACGTGTTGGCCTTCATCGAGCGGGTGTGGACCGACATGCGCCCGCTGTCGCTGCGCAAGAAGATGCAGCCGACCGACTCGTGCATCGTAGCTAATTTGCCGCCGCACAAGTGCCAGTCCTGACCCAACTCACTGCGTCCACACACTTTCGATTAGAGCTGTTACCAAAGCAGTGGTCCTGTAGCCATCACGTCTCGCAGCGGCGACGGGCGGCCAGTACGCGGATATCACCGTAGGTGTCCGGGTTGCTACCAATGACGTCGAAGGCTGGACAGCGGGCGAGGCGTTGCCTTATGCCCTCGCCCTGACCCAGTCCGACCTCGAAAAGGAGCCAGCCACCGGGCTTGAGAAGGCGGGGAGCATCCTGAATGAGGCGCTGGATGATGTGGATGCCGAAAGGACCGCCATCGAGGGCGAGGCGCGGTTCATGGTCACGGATATCTTGGTGCATGGTGTCCACCTTGGCGCTGGAGACATAGGGGAGATTGCATGTCACCACATCGACGACGCCCAGGAACTCCTCCGACTCAAAAGGCTCGGCTAGATCGCCGCAGGCGAACGTTACGTCCGGGCGGCCGATGAACCGCGCGTTTGCCTGGCTCGCGGCAAGGGGCTGGCCGGCCGCCGTCGCCCACAAGGAGTCCAGGGTTGTGGTTGGCGTTTCGTCGGGCTTGTCCGGCAGGGGGAGCAGCGTTTCCTCCAGACGTTTTAAAAGATCTTCGTACAGCGTCCGCAGCGGAGGGGAGGAGAGAGATTCGGTACGGCTCATGGTCATCCTCCGGCCGGAGTGTTCTCGGATTACCGATTATTCCGCCCGCAGCATGTGTCGCCAAAAGTAACTAGAATGGGTGAGCGCGGATGTAGCTCTATCTTGGGCGGGAAAAAGTCCCCGCCGCCGGCCCACCGGAGTACGCCGCCGTTGCAGCCCCTGTGGCGACGCAGGCGTGATATTAAGGAATGCAGGTGGTGTCCCCGGTTGAAAAGCGTCAGACTGAACGCAAGAGGCCGACACGCCGCCGCGCCTGCATGGGACGGCGCGCCGACATTCGGCGCGGCAGGGGACGTTCCGGAACCGACACCGGAAGGAGAAGGCTATGGCCCAGCTCATCGGTTACGACGTCTTCCGCGCACTAAAGGCCTGCCGAAGTATCGAGCAGACCAATTGCACCATCCTTGCTGGCTTGAGCACGCTTCAGCGGGATGCCGACCAAACCCGCAAGTGCCTGGAAATTGCCGGCCACCGTCTGGAGGAGAGCCTTGGGCACTTCGCCATCGCGCAGGCGCGGCTTCGCGAAGTCAATCTCCAGCATGACCGTGTGATGCGAGCGGTCGAAGCCATCATGGCCACCAGTCCCGCGTTTCAATCTTTGCGCTGAGCGACAGCCATACCCGGTGACAGGCCGTAATCAAGCGGCTAAGGTGACAAACTCTCCCTCCGTCATCTTTTGCCGGGAGCCTCGGCATGTCTGATTCCCTCGTTCCTGGGCCGACCGACGCCCTGTTGGTGATCGACGTCCAGAACGACTTCTGCCCCGGCGGCGCCTTGGCCGTTCCGGGCGGAGCTGAAGTGGTTCCGATCATCAATCGCTTGATGCCGCTGTTCCAAACAGTGGTTTTGACCCAGGATTGGCACCCGCCGGGGCACGCATCTTTTGCGTCTTCTCATGCTGGTGCGAAGCCGTTTGAGGCGGTTGAAATGCCATGTCAACAGGTCCCGTGGCCGGACCACTGCGTGCAGGGCACGGTGGGAGCCGATTTTCACCCCGACCTTCAGACCGTCGGTGCTGCGATCGTGCTTCGCAAGGGCATGAACCCCGCAATCGACAGCTATTCCGCATTTTTCGAGAATGACCGACGCACGTCGACCGGGCTTGCCGGGTGGCTGAGGGACAAGGGCGTCGGGCGGGTGTTCTGCGCCGGGCTGGCAACGGATTTTTGCGTCGCCTACTCGGTTCTGGATGCGCGCACCTCGGGCCTTGAGGCCGTTCTGATCGAGGATGCGTGTCGTGGAATTGATCTCAACAACTCGGTGGCCGCCGCGTTGAGCGACATGGCCGCCGCCGGGGCCACCACGGTCAGCGCCGCAACCCTGCGCAAGGATGGTCGGGCATGAGCGCGGACGCGGGCCGGTGGATGTGCGTTGTCTGCATGTATGTCTACGATCCGGCGGTCGGCGATCCCGATGCCGGCATTCCGCCGGGAACCGCCTTTGAGGATCTGCCCGAGGACTGGGTGTGCCCTGCCTGCCGGGCGAAGAAGAAGGCATTTCGACCGACCAAACGCTAACGACGAAGGAGGAGGTGTCCGATGTCCACCCTGACCCCGTTCCATTTGGCGTTTCCTGTCACCGACATTGACGAAGCGCGGCGGTTCTACGGGGGAATCCTGGGCTGTAGGGAAGGGCGTAGCGCGGAGGACTGGGTGGACTTCGACCTCTACGGGCACCAAATCGTTGCTCATCGCGTGGCCCGTCCGACCGATGCCCCGCCACCACCGACCAACCCGGTGGACGGTCATGCCGTGCCGGTGCCGCATTTCGGGGTGGTCCTGGAGTGGAGCCAGTGGGAGGCCTTGGCGGCACGCCTCACCGAAGCCGGAGTGTCGTTCGTCATCGAACCTTACGTGCGGTTCAAGGGGCAGCCGGGTGAGCAGGGCACGCTGTTTATCTATGACCCCTTTGGAAACGCACTGGAGTTCAAGACCTTCCGCGACTTCTCGCAGATTTTTGCCACAGGCTAAGACGCAGTCCACGACTCGGATAATGGCGGGGCCGTTCAAAAAGGCAGCCGCCCAGTGAGGCGGCTGCAAGGGGAGTCTCAAAGAGGGAGGCCGACCAATCACCGTGTCAGCCACCTCAAGGATAGGCGACCCTTGATCTATGTCAATTGCAAATCGTTCGCGTGCGCCCGATGCGACCAGCCAAGGGGATTCCGCCTAATTCCTTCGATTGAGCCGTAGTCCTGGCGTGAATATCCGAGCAGCTAATTTGGCTGTTGGCGGAGCGCGGCAGCCAGCAGATCAGCCACCGGCGCCCGATTGACCGAGCGGGTGATGAACACCAGACGGGAGCGACGGTCGTCATCCGGCCACTCCGCCAGTGTGGCCGGGGGGTGGAAGATATGTTGGACTGCATGGACCACCACCGGCGCATCTTCCCCGATGATGTTCAAAAGGCCCTTGAGGCGCAGGATGTCGGCGCCCTTTGAGGCGATCAGCATCTCCATCGCCTCGACGAAGGCCTCCCACTCCAACGGCTCGTTGAGGACACCGTGAAGGCCGAGATCCGCGCGTCGTGGCGGTTCACGTCGTGATGATGGTGGTGCCCATGGTCGTGGTCGTCATGCCCGTGCCCATCGGCATAGGCCTCCTCGCTCAGCCAGCGCGCCACGTCTGGATGCTTTTGCGCCGGATTGAACAGCCCGGCCTCCAGCACTGCCGCAGGCTCGACGCGGCCATGGTCAGCGATCAGGAGCGGTGCCGCGGGGTTGAGCGCGTGCAGCCTGTCCTTCAACGCGGCCAAGGCGGCGGCATCAACCAGGTCCGTCTTGGTCAGCACCAGACGATCGGCGACGGCGGCCTGCTTTGCGGCCTCGGGCTGGCTGGTCAACTGGTCGGGAGCGTTGACGGCATCCACCGTGGTTACGATGCCGTCCAGGCGATAGCGGCTGGAAATCAGCGCGTCGGTCATCAGCGTGTGCAGGATCGGCGCCGGGTCGGCCAGTCCCGTCGTTTCGATCAGCACGCGGCTGAATTCCGGCACGTCGCCGCGCACCCGCTTGAAGAACAGATCGCGCATGGCCGTGACCAGATCGCCGCGCACCGTGCAGCACAGGCAGCCGGAGTTCAGCAGAACGATGTCGTCGTCGATGGCCTCGACCAGCAAATGATCCAGCCCAACCTCACCAAACTCGTTGATGAGGACCGCCGTCTCGCCCATGTCCGGGTGCTTGAGCAGGGCGTTGAGCAACGTCGTCTTGCCGCTGCCGAGGAACCCGGTCAGCACAGTTACGGGAATAAGGTCGGCAGCCTGAGGGGTGCTCATTTGCCGTACAAATCCTGTTCAGAGACTTCGGGGGCGGAGATTTCAGCCACGGCATCGCCCCGGATGGCGTGGAAGAAGCAGTTGCGGCGGCCGGTATGACAGGCCACGCCCTGCTGATCGACCAGCGCCAGGATGGTGTCGTGGTCGCAGTCCAGGCGCAGATCGACCAGGGTCTGAACCTGCCCCGACGTCTCACCCTTGCGCCACAGCCCCTTGCGCGAGCGGGACCAATAGCAGACCCGGTTGGTGCGCAGGGTTTCCTCCAGCGCATCGCGGTTCATGTAGGCCAGCATCAGGACTTCGCCGGTGTCGTGCTGCTGGGCAATGACCGGGACGAGGCCGTTGGCGTCAAATTTGACCAAAGTCAAAAGCTCATAAACGGCGGGGGTGGAGGCGGTCATGGGTGGGTCCTCAGGCGGTCGAAGCCGCGTTCAAGGTCTGTAATAAGGTCGGCGGGGTCTTCGAGGCCGATGTGATACCGCACCAGTGGCCCGTCGAACGGCCATCCGGTCGCGGTGCGGGAAACATGGGTCGGCACCACCAGACTTTCAAATCCACCCCAGGAATAGCCCAGGGCGAACAGGTCGTAGCCGTCGAGCATGGCTTCCACGGCGGCGTCGGACACCGGCTTCAGCGCAACGCCGAATAGCCCGCAGCCGCCGGTGAAGTCGCGCTTCCACAAATCGTGGCCTGGATGATCGGGCAGGGCGGGGTGCAGGACGCGGGCCACCTCCGGCCGGTTTTGCAGCCATGCCGCCACCCGCAAACCGGCGTTGAAATGCTGGCGCAAGCGAACCGGCAGGGTACGCAGGCCGCGCAGGCCGAGCCACGCTTCCTCCGACCCGGCGGCGTACCCGAACAGGGCAACGCTCGACCGGATACGCAGGAACAGGTCCTTGTTGGCGCAAGTGATGGTGCCCAGCATGGCGTCGGAATGGCCAACGATGTATTTGGTGGCCGCCTGCACGGACACGTCAACGCCCTTGGTGAAGGGCTGGAAGGTCAGGATGCCCCAGGTGTTGTCCAGCACCACCACGGCCCCGCCGGCATGGGCGGCCTCGGCGATGGCAGGAATGTCCTGCACCTCGAAGGTATGGGAGCCGGGGCTTTCGGTAAACACGACCTTGGTTTCCGGCCGCAACAACGCCGCGATGCCCGCGCCGATGGCGGGATCGTAGTAGGTTGTCTCGATGCCCAGACGGACCAGGGTGTGGTCGCAGAAGGCGCGCGTGGGGCCATAGACGCTATCGACCATCAGCAGATGATCCCCGGCCGACAGCAGCGCGGTCAGGGTCGCGGTGATGGCCGCGAGGCCCGACCCGACGCTGACGCAGTGGGCGCCGCCCTCGATCTCAGCCACCGCGTCTTCCAGGGCGAACGTGGTGGGCGTTCCATGGCGACCATAGGTCATGACGTGGTCATACCGCTTCGTGCCGCGCTCGTTCAACTCCCGCACGGTCGGTGCGATCACGGTTGAGGCCCGGTAGGCCGGCACATTTACGGCGCCGTTGTGGTCCTCGGGCGTGCGGCCTACGTGGATGATGCGGGTGTCGATGCTGGCGTCGCGGGTGCTCATGGGCCTCGGGCTGCATGGGGGGTGGCGGGAAAGGCTGATTGCATTGTGCTGATCCCGCGCTGCAACGCCAACCCCTTATCGCGCGTCCCATTATGCTGCTATGCAGCATTGGCATGGCCGACAGGCGTAAATGTCGGACCACAAATCATCCGGAAGGAATTACCTCTTTGGCAAGACGCGCTATGGCCGCCCTGTCCATCCGGATAAAATAGTTTGCAGCCTCGACCATTCGGTCCTATATTGCACTGCAACAAAGGCTCGTTATCCAAGAGCGGAGAGTAAGGGTGGAACGCCGGATCGCTGGTTTGACAACGAGGAGACTGGTGATGACTGGAACGCCTACCGCGTACCACGCCTACAACCTTTTCTCGCTGACCATGGAAAGCCGATATGGGAGCGCTTGGCGCACCTGTGTGGCACCGGAGACCATTGCGAGCCTGGCCGATGAGATCGCTCAGGGCTTTGGAGGTCGGGCTGATGGCTCCCTCCTTATCCCCGGTTCCGATCGAACGGCTTCGGTTTGGCAGTTTCCGGACGGGTCGCGGGCGCTTACAGGCCGCTTCGGCCTGCGTCGTGAAGACGATCGCGAGAAAAAGGCGGCCTGAATAACGGGCTTGCTGAGTTAAAGTGATGGCACGGCCTCCACCGCTCTGGTGGGGGCCGTTGCTGTGTTTGGGTGGCGATATTGGGCGAAGCCCACTTTGTTCGCCGGGCCATTCGTGCAAGTATGCTGCTCCACACTCCGAACCGTGGATCAGGGGCAGGAAGACAGCAGCACATGGCACGCAATCGCGTCCGGGCTAGATCGCCCGAGGATCAGGAAATCGTCCGCCGCCGGTTCATCGACTGTGCGCGCAAGGTTTTTTCCGAAACGGGTGCGCATGGTCTGACCATGCGGCGTTTGGCCGCAGAAGCCGGGTACAGCCCCGGCACCATTTATCTGTACTTCCCAAGCCGCCGCGATCTGCTGCGCGAAGTTTGGAAAGAGGACATGGTGGCTCTGCGGGAGCGATTTGCCGCAGCCGTCGAGGCCGGGACGCCCCTCGAACGCGTGCGTGCCCTGTGCCATTGCTGGGCCGATTTCTGGTTTGATCAGCCCGATCATTTCAAGGCGATGTTCCTGGAGGTCGAACGGCAGTACGTCAGCGAACGGGCGGCGTTTGCCGAAGATGAGAGCGTGCAGGACCTTCACACGCTGTTCGTCACCCATACGGCGGCGGCGGTGGAAGTCGGGGAACTTGCCGCGATGAATCCTGTCGTTCTCACCCACAGCCTGTTGGCGGCCATCCATGGCGTGGTGGCCCTGCATATCGGCAATGCCGGCTTTCCGTGGGCGGATCGTAAGGTAATGGTCGAAACCGTGGTCAATGCCATGCTGCGCGGATTGGCGCCGGCGGCCTGACCGATCCAGCTGGCTCTCCACGAAGGGGGTGGGAACCGTGAGCAGGGCTGGCACTACGAAGGCGTCGTGCATGGCGCACGGCTTTATCGCCGTGGCGGCATTTATTGTGGTCTTGGTACTATTGGGAGGTGCCCCGCGCGCTGCGGATGCTGCTCCGCTGTCTGCGGTTGATGGCATTGTCGATGCCCGTGACTGGCATTTTCCAGAACCCCTGCCGCTAAATGGGGCGTGGCGGTTTGCTTGGAAGCACCTCGTTCCGCCAGCCGAAGCGTCTCTGTTGCTTGACGAGGGCATGCTGATGCCCTTGCCACATATGTGGAACGATGGGGTCGGAGATGCGCCCACGCCCGGCTTCGGGTTCGCGTCCTATGGCCTGCGTGTGCTGTTGCCGCGCTACAGCAGTGGCTTGGCGCTGCGCGTCCCGGAAATCAACAGTGCTTTCCGCATGTACATCAATGGCGAATTGGTTCTGTCACAAGGTCAGGTCGGCGTGACGGTTGCTTTGGAGGTTCCGCGCTTTCAGGCCGGTGTGGTCCTTCTGCCTCCGGCGGAGCGGCTCGACATCCTTCTCCATGTGTCGAACTTTACGCACTTTGAAGGCGGCCTGGGGCGCGCCATCATGCTGGGCCGTGCCGCGCCGATGGTTGCTGAACGCGACCGCAAGGTGGCTACGGACCTGTTGCTCGCAGGCGCGGCCAGCATGATCGGCCTGTACGTGTTCATCCTTTGGCTTCAACGCCGTAATACCGAATTCCTGCTGTTTGTCGGCGTGACGGCGTGCATCGTCTGGCGCGTGGTTGCGGTGGGCAGGCTGCCGTTCATTGCATGGCCCGAACTGCCCGGCATGTTCCTGCTGCGCGTGGAGTATGCTGCGGCTGCCTTGTTCCTGGGGCTGTATCCCATGTTTGTCGAGCGCCTATTTCCGGGAGAAATGTGGAAGCCGCTCAATCGGCTGCTGATGGCGATCTCGGGCCTCGTATTTCTTCTTTCACTCTTTGCGCCTGGGCATGTGTTCACGCAGTTCCGGCCTTTCGTGGCCTACAGCATTCTTGCCACAATGATCTATGTGGCGGGGGCCGCAGGTTTGGCCGTGGCGCGGCACCGGCCGGGCGCTGCGTGGCTGATCGGATCGTTGTTGGTGCTGACGGCGGGCGTTGCGAACGACGTGCTGCATTTTCAGCGGCTGATCAACACGACCGACATGACCGCGCTGGCGTTCGCAGCATTCATGCTCGGCCATGCCATGGTCCTGGGCCAGCGGATGAACGACGCATTCACGTCAGTCGAAACCCTCAGCCGTCACTTGCGCGACCTCAACCGAGGTCTTGAGGAACGGGTGGCCGAAGTGACGCGGGGCTTGCGCGATGGACGGAATCGCCTGCACGCCATCCTGACCAACGTGCCGGACGGAATCGTGACGGTGGATGAAAGCGGCTTGGTCGAGAGCTTCTCTCCGGCTGCTGAACGCTTGTTTGGTCGGACCGAGAGCGAGGTGGTGGGCCAACCAGTCGGCATTCTGTTCTCTCCGGCAAGCGCAACAGACGTCCTTGCGCGCTTGTTCAGCGGTGGCGTGGCCGAAGGGGGTGAGATGGAAGCCGATGCGCGGCGGCATGGGGGGCGGAGCTTTCCTGCCGGCCTATCGCTCAGCAATGCCATGCTGAACGGTCGGCCGGCGGGCGTCATCGCGGTCCGCGACATCACGCAACGACGGCACGCCGAGGCGGCTTTGGCCCGTGCCAAGGAACAGGCCGAGGATGCCGCAAATGCCAGGGCGGAATATCTGGCCACCATGAGCCACGAAATCCGCACCCCCCTGAACGGGATGCTGGGAATGGTCGAATTGTTGCGCGGCACGCAGTTGGACTCCACGCAGCGCGACTTTGTGGAGACGATCAACTACTCCGGCGGTGCATTGCTGACCATCCTGGACGACGTGCTCGACGCATCGCGCATCGAGGCTGGGCGCCTGAGCCTGGAAAGCACCGTGTTCAATCTCCCGCGTCTGGTGCGCAGCGTGACGGATTTGATGACGCCACGCGCATCCACCAAAGGGCTGCGGGTGCACCTGACCGTGGGGGATGATGTCCCGGAACAGGTTGTTGGCGACCCCATGCGGCTGCGCCAGGTATTGCTCAATCTGGTCAGCAATGCGGTCAAGTTCACCGAGGAAGGCGAGGTTGCCGTGGCGGTGAGCCTGGCGTCCCACTCCGGCAATGCGGGTGATTTCCGTTTTACCATCCGTGATACCGGTATCGGCATTGCGGAGTCGATGCGAGGGGTGCTGTTTTCACGTTTTGCCCAAGCCGATGCTTCCACGGCGCGGCAGTACGGAGGGTCGGGCCTGGGATTGTTCATCTGCCAGCGCATCATCGCTTTGATGGGCGGCACTATTGATGTTCATAGCGCACCCGGCGCAGGGACCACGTTCACCGTCGCCGTGCCGCTGGGTATCGAGCGCCGCCACGAGGCACGGGCACGGGATGACGTGGACCATGACGTGCCGCCGTTGAGCGTGCTTCTGGTCGAGGACGTGGAGGTCAACCAGCGGGTTGCCATGGCATTCCTACGCGGTGAAGGGCACTCCGTAATGGTCGCCAGCACCGGGTTGGAGGCCGCGCGGATATTGCGCGAGGCCGATCCGTTCGACCTTGTACTCATGGATATCCGGCTGC